>CAZQUR010000067.1:0-16037 GCA_964596535.1 uncultured Desulfobacteraceae bacterium | reverse complement strand
GGTCGGGATCCCGCTTTCCGCCGATATCCCGGCACCCGTGAGGACGCAGATTTTTCCGGATCCCCTTGCAAATGCTTCCAATGTAGACTTCAACGCCTCATCCATCTCTTTCTTCTCTTTCTTTTAAATGGACGCCCCTTGGGGTCGGCTTTCGTCTTGCCCTGAAAAGGCTTTTGAGATATTTTCTATCAAAATTTTACTGTCCTGACAAACGGTTCAAAATCATGAACGCCCTGCGTTTTCCATCAAGTTTGGCTTCAAGAAAGGATTCGCCGTGACAATCGATATTTCGGCCGCCCGGAAAGCATTTTTAAAAAAAGATTTCGAAAGGGGGTTCATCCGGCATTGCCGCTTCAAGGCAGTCCATGCATCCAAGAACCGGTTCGAATCAATGGTGGAGATTGCACCTGTCCACCGGCAGCAGGACGGCTTTATTCATGCCGGGGTGATGGCCGCCATGGCCGACCATACCGCCGGATACGCCGCCTTTACGGCGGTTCCGGAAGGCGTTCAGATCCTCACCGTGGAATTCAAGATCAACTTTTTAAAACCCGCCTTCGGTAAAAAAATCGTCTGCCGGTCCCGGGTCATCCGGGGAGGGCGCCGGGTTCTTGTTTCCGAATCCGAGGTTTTTGACGTCCGGGAAAAAAAGGAAACCCTGGCCGCCAAGGCCCTTGTGACCCTGATGGCCGTTCCCGCGGAAAAGATTTCAAAACACGAGTCCGCTTCCAAATGACCGCGTCTTTGAACAATATCATCCCGGAAGCGGTGAAGACCGTGCACCTCATCGGGGTCTGCGGGACCGCCATGGGTGCGCTGGCCTGCATGCTCAGGGAAATGGGGCTTTGGGTCACCGGTTCGGACCAGAACGTCTACCCCCCCATGAGCACCTTTTTAAAGGAAAAGGGAATCACGCTGAAACCCGGATTTTCAAAAGCAAACCTTTTTCCCGCACCGGACCTGGTGGTGGTGGGAAACGCCATCACCGCGTCCAACCCGGAGGCCGCTGCCCTTCGGGAAACAGAAATCCCCTTTTGTTCCATGCCCCAGGCCGTGAACCGGTTTTTGGTGCCGGGCAAAAACGCTCTGGTGGTCACCGGCACTCACGGAAAGACCACGACGGCCTCCCTTCTGGCGCATGTCCTGTTCGAAACCGGATTGGATCCGTCCTTTCTGATCGGCGGCATCGTGAAAAACTTTCAAAGCAATTACCGCCTGGGAAACGGGAATTGGGTGGTCCTGGAAGGAGACGAATACGACACGGCGTATTTTGACAAGCGGCCCAAGTTCCTGCACTACGCTCCCCATGTGGCGATTTTGACGAGCATCGAGTTCGATCACGCCGATATTTTCGCGGACTTTGCGCACGTGCGGCGGGCGTTTTCCGATTTCGTATCCCGACTTTCTCCGGAAACCCTCCTGGTGGCCTGTGCGGAAGATCCCGAAGTGATGCGCCTCGCCGACGCCCGGGGGAAAGGGGTCCGCACTTACGGTCGGAACGAAGGGGCCCGCTTGCGGCTCGGCACGATCCGGCCCGACGGGATGAAAACCGTGTTCGAACCGTTGAATAACGGAGAAACCCTGGGGTTGTGGGAAATCCCCCTTGCGGGAAAACACAATCTCCTCAACACCCTGGCGGTGCTGGCGACCGCGGCGTACCTGGGGATTCCGGGGGCCGCCGTCAAGAGCGCCCTTTTGACCTTTCAGGGCATCAAAAGGCGCCAGGAAATCCGGGGGGTGAAAAACGGGATCTTAATCATGGACGACTTCGCCCATCATCCCACGGCGGTTCGGGAAACCGTGGCCGCGGTGAAGGGCCGTTTCGGGAACGGACGGCTCATCGCCGTCTTTGAGCCGCGCACGAACACGAGCATGCGGAATGTTTTCCAGGATGTCTATCCGAAGGCCTTCGACGGCGCGGACCTCATCTGCATCCGGAAACCCCCTTTGCTGGATAAGGTCCCGGAACATATTCGCTTTTCATCCGAAAAGCTGGTGACGGATTTGAGGGCCCTGGGAAAAGACGCCCATTACTTCGAAGAAACCGGCGGCATCATCGAATTTCTCGTGAAAAACACGGTACCCGGCGACCTGGTCCTGATCATGTCCAACGGCGGCTTTGATAACATTCACGAGAGGCTGCTGGAAAGATTGGGGTAAACCCCCTCCTGAAAAGAGGCGTTAGTTCTCGGAAAATCGCCGGGCCAGGTCATTGTCGATGACGTAAATCCCGATCTCTTTGGCCCCTTGTTCGGTGTAGCGGAACCGTTTTACCAGGTTTTGCATCATGAAGGTGACGTCTTCCCGGATCTTCCGGTCGTGGGTCTTGAAGTCCTCCTCTCCGTACTCCTTGACGGCCCGGCGGAAATTTTCGTTTTTCAAAAACGGCTCCAGCACCGTCTTTTTGATATTGAAGACGTAGCGTTCGTACATGGAGGCGTAGAGTTCCGTCTCCGTGACGGGCTTTCCCTCCACCATGATTTCCCGGGTCAGGGTATTGGAGGTGTATTCCTTCTGAACTTCCTTCCGGAAGGCGATCCGCTTTTCCGGTTCAACGGCGCCGCCCAGCAGCCGGCTTTCGATGATGCTTAAAAATTCTTCCGTAATTTCCAGGACGTCTCCGGTGAAAATGCACTTTTCTTTCGCCCCGATTTCAAAGTTAAGGGCAAACAGATAATTCTGGATCTCCCGGGAAATCTGTTCTTCATTGTAGTAGTAAAGAGACTCCTTGACTTCTTGTAAAATGGTGTAGTCGTACATGGAATGGAGGGATTCCAGAAATCCTTCCGGGATGGCGTCGGGCTCCTCTTTTTCGATCCGGCTGAAAAAATGACACAGCATGGACATGTTGATGAGGCGGTCCGCCTTGGCATTGGCGGAATAAAAACGGTTGAACAAGCGGATGGAATCCCGGCCGGAAAATCCTTTTTCTCCTTCCGTATCCGCTTCGGCCAGGATCTTCCGGCGTCGTTTGGCCGTCAGTTGTTTCCGGTGTTCTTCCGAGAGCCAGTTCGGCACGTGTCCCGTATACAGTTCCATCTTGAGAAGGTGCAGATTCTTATCGCAGTACCGCCGATAGACTTCCGGATCCCCGATCCATTCGAGCAGGGCGTCCGAGCGGGCCCTGAGCCGGCTCGAAATAATCACCCGGGCGAAATTGTGCAGGATGCGGGGGATGAAGCTTTCGTCGATCTGCCTTCCGAAAATGGACCGGTAAATCTCCACCTCCGTTTTCAAGTCCATGACGTAGGGGATCCGGATGTATTCGATACGGTCCGAAAAGGAGGGAATGTCGGAGACATTTTTTTTGTCTTCGGGGTTCATCACCGCCATGAAAAGGGAATCGACGCTTTCTTCGAAATCCTCCACCTTGTGGACGCCTTCGCTGACGATGTTGTGCAGTTCGATGAGCCGCTCCACGTTGTGGCTCTTGATGTCCATGAGGGCGTAAATGCCGTTATTGGTCTTGGCATAGCGCGAAAACAGGTATTGCACCCGATTGCTGTCTTTGAAGAGGGTGTTGATCCGTTTTTGCAGCATGGGGTTTCCCAGGACTTCCTGCCGCATGGGTTTGTCCCCGGGGTTATAGACGCTGATGCCTTCTCCCAGGCGTCGATTGATCCGGTACGGCCGGGCCCACACGAGTTGAAAAACCGCTTTGGGGCTTTTCAGGCGTTCCAGCAATGCCTCGTAAAGGGTGCTGCAAATGGTGCACGCCGTGTCGTTAAAGACCCATTCATACTCTTTTTCCGTTGAAAGTTTCCACTTGAATTCGTTGTTTTTAAAAAGATCGTCCAGGAAGGAGCGACGGCGGTCCCGCGGGATGATGAGCAGGGGATTGTCGTGGCTGGGACAGGGGATTTCCACGAGACCTTCGGTGGCCAGGGCCCCTTTCCATTCCCCGTCCTCCGAGACAGTTTCTTCCACGGCCCCGTCGTCGGTTTCCATGTCCGGCTGCTTCAACAGGCGGGTCAGGCGCTCCAGCAGGGGATTGGGCTCCCCCCAGGCGGCATTCCCCAGAATTCCCCGGTCGATGCGCCAGAGGATCTCGTAACGCATCCCGTGGTCCGTGGTGGCGTACTCCTCGAATTTCTTCAGCAGATTGTTCAAAAAGGTGCTTTTCCCGCATCCCGGCGGCCCGTCGAAAATGTATATTTTGTTTTGCTGGGCGCCTTGCCGCATGGCCTCCACGTGACGGACCCACCGGATGGAAAAAAGCCGATCCGCAAAAAAAGGATGCTCCGCCCCTTCCACCAAAAGCCGCGTGCAATCATAATGCAGGTATCCGTTGAATCCCTTTTCGTCTTCGATTGCCTCCCCTTTCGGTTCCACATGGGCCATCACCATGTCGTAAAAGGCCTGAAAAATATTGCGCATGACTTTTTGGGGCCTTATCGTTGCTTCTTCGAGAAAGGCTTCAAAGTCAATGGGGGTGCGCTGATCCAGATCGCCTAAACGCTTATTCAAATGCTCCAGGGCTTTTTCGATATCTTCCATTTTTCGCGCTTCGATGGTCGTTATAGTGTCTTTTTGGTCAGTTTCCGGTCTTTCATGGTATAAAGGACACGCTGCCATTTGATCTCTGATGCTGCCACTTCCTTGGCCGGTGCGCCCGGTGCCGGATCCAGAGGGGAGCGCGTCGACGGGGCGTCGAACACGGGTTCCTGCGTCTCAAGATTCACCGGGCCGCCCCAGAGAAATTCGATGCCCAGCATCGTGTTGGGGATGTATTCGCTTACCAGGGCTTTTCCCTCGAATGGGTGTATCAGATAAAGGGATCCGTCTTTTGTCTTTTCCGGATCCACGGTGACGGCGGGCGGGTGGTAGAGGGAGTCTTTCAGCATCGCCCGGTAATCGGCGACTTTTTTGCTCTTGATGTAATACTCCCACACCATTTTTTCTTCGTTCAGCCGGCGCCCCGCCACGAAGAGATCGTTTTTCGTCATAAAATCCTGGTCCAGGAAGGTGTTGATGAACATGAAGTCGGAAAAGTTTTCCCGGACCCAAAAAATCATCTCCCGCCCCGTTTGAAGGCCGGCGTCGAAGGTATCCCGCTGCCGCGTGTTTGAGATACGCTCGAAGGCATACGTCAGTTTTCCCTTGCCGGCCATTTCCTCGATGTAACGAAAGAGCCGCATCCCCAGCGCATACGGATTCAATCCCACCCGGGGCAGCGCCGTCACATTGGCGTTGACCCGTGCAAAATCGACTTCGTGCCCCTGGATGCGGTCATCCGCCATATAAAGGGTTTCATGCCAGAAGCTGGCCCACCCCTCGTTCATGATCTTGGTCCGGATCTGGGGTGCAAAAAACAAGGCGGTGTTCCGAACCGCTTCCATTACGCTTTTCATCCACCGGTTTTCTTCTTTGTTGAGAAAAACCGATTTTTCCAACAGGTATTCGATGAGATCCATGCGCCGGACGGGCTTGGCTTTGAGATGTCTTTCCAGGAGGGTTTCAAATTCCGGATGTTCTTTTTTCACCTCCAGAAGGAACATCTCCGTCCCCTGATCGCCGTGGGTCTTTTGAAAGCGGTTATAGCGATCGACCGCTTTGAGATAATCGGAGATCCGGACTTTTTTCACGGACTGCAGAAAAACGTCGAAGTAGTAATCGAGTGTCCGTTGATCCCGGTCGGGCTTGTGGGAATTGAGTTGGGCCAACTCCCTGTGGTATCCAACAAGGTTATCGATGCCCCGGGTGAACTCGATGACATAATCCACCCATCTCCCTTTTTCCGCCCGAAGCTTGGCGATGATCCGCTTTTCGGAAAGGGCTCTGCCCAAAAAGTCGTAATCCCAGGTGTTTTTGAAAAAGGCGTTGTTTTGAAAAAAATCGACATGGGCCAGGACGTGATAAAAAATCATCACGTTGAGCCAGTCCGGGTTGTTGTCGTTGTAAAAGGAAATGGGCGGCCGGGTGTTGATCACCGTTTCGTACGGGTTTCCGGGGTAGAGTTCGTAGCGGCCCTTTTCTTTCAGGACCTCCACGTCGTGGGCCCAGTAATCGTACAGGGTGGGGATCATCCCCTTGGGAGATAACTCCAAAAGATCCCGGTTGGTGACGATATATTCCAGCGTTTCATTGGAAAAGGAAAGGCCGGCATCCCGGGCGCGTTCTTTGCAGCCTTCCATGATCTTCTTGGCGTGCAGGGGAATGAGTTCCATGACCTCCTCAGGGAGAGATGAGTGTCTTGATGCCCTCGATGAGCCGGGCCTCTCCGACGCTTTCCTCCATCACATCCAGGCGGATGACCCCGGACTTTTCCTCCAGGAAACCGGACTGCTTGAGGTATCGCTCCATTTCGGTGTTATGGGTGACGGAAGGGGCGTGTTCCGCGATACTGATTCCCATGCGGTTGACATGGGTCAAAAGCGTTTTGAGCTCCGGAAGGGTTTCCTTTCCTCCGGTGTCCCAATCGTCTCCATCCGTTCCGTGAAAGACGTAGATGTTGTAATCGGCGGCAAGGTTTTCTTTCCGGATGATTTCATTGACGAAACGATAGGCCGAGGCCACCTTGGTCCCGCCGGCCACCTGGGAATTGTAATAGGTGTAAAAATCCTCCACTTCCTTGGCCTCCGTATCATGGAGGATGAACCGGGATTCCACCTGCCGGGCGTACTGGTAGAGGAGCCAGCTGTAAATGAGCACATGCTGGGTTACCACGGCATCCGTGGCCTTGCCTCCCATGGATCCCGAATAATCCCTTAAAAAAAAGACCACGGCCTGGGACTCGAAATCCTTTTCCGGAGACAGGATACGATACACCAGATCATCGGGGGAAATGAGAAACCGGGTGGGATCGATATTCTCCCAATCCGGGATGTTTCCCAGTTCCCGGTTGGTGCGCAGAATCCGACGGAGAGTGGCCTTTTTGTCCAGCACCTGGCCGAACCCCCGGTGCCGGTCCGTGAGATCATAAGTGTATCGGGTGAGGGAACGCTTCTTTCCTTTGTCCTTGAGATTGGGCAACTCGAATTTTTCGGTGAGTATTTTTCCCAGGTCATAGGCGTCCGATTCGATTTCGTGTTCGGCGCCTTCCCCCTCTCCAGGCCCGGCCCCGGCCGGCGTGCCTCCCCGGACGGGTTCTTCGCCGATCACATCCCCTTCTTCCCCCTCGCCGGAGCCGCCTGAAGCGCCCTCTTCCCCCGGAGGCCGCAGGGTGGGGTCATGGATGAACTTCTCCTCCACGGTGGTGGGGACCACCACCACTTTCCCCTTTTGCCCTTTACCGGGTTTCATGAGACGGCCGATCCGGATCTTTCGGGGGAACCCGTCTTTTTCCCGCTGCCTGTCCCGGTCCAGGAGCTCTTCCAGGGAGCGCATGCCGGTGGTGTAGGTATACCGGGGCGCCTGCATGTCCTGCAATACGCTCAGGTCATATAATGAATACATATCCATGAGGTCCATGACCTTCTCGATCTATCCTCCCGGTCGCCCCTCAACCCCTCGAACCCTTGACCCCTCGAACCCTTGGACCCTTTCTCAATTCTCGTCTTCCTGGGTGCAGAAGTACTCGATGGTCTTCTGGGCGCAGGTGGGACAATACCCGAGCTTATCCTTCATGGTCGTCAGCATCCGGTCGTAAAGCTTCTGATTTTCTTCGTTGGTCCGGTTGGCCAAAGCACCGATAAGGCTCCCGGCGCCGGCGATGTCCGATTTGAGGCGCACCTCGGTGACGGCCTTGACCAGTTCCAGGTTGTCCATGAAATCGTAATTGGGGCTCACGGAGATCTTTTGCCCGTAAATTTTCCGGATGGCGGTCCGGAAGGTCTCCCGCTGTTCCTCGGTCTTGAGTTCCAGGCGTTCCTCCACGCTCTTGATGAACCGTTCATCGATCTTGATGGCCTTGAGCTCACCGGTCTGGGGATCCTTGTACTTCCACATCTTGTCGGGACCTAAGTTTTCGGCGTCGATACCGATGATCATGTTCACGTAGTTCATGACGTCTTTTTTGATGGCCATGGGTTCGTCCATGTAAGCGTTGAACATCTCCGTCATGATGCGTTCCCGGTAAAGCCCCTTGGCGATTTTGAGGTCTTCGAGATATTTCCCCCGGTCGGCCTCTTCGGTGACGTAATCCAGGACGATCCGTTCCAGGGCTTTGAAAATGTCGTAGGCGAACATGCACTTTCCTTCGTTGGTCTCGGAGCTTTCGATGAGGAGCTGGATGGCCCGTCCCAGGTTCCGCTGCCCCAGCCCTTTTTGGCCGAAACGCTTGGTGATATCCGGGTTTTGCCCCAGGGTGTCGATGACCTCGGCCAGCGTCTTGATGCTCTTTTCGCCGGCCACTTCCCCGGCGGCCAGCTTCATGGTCTCCACGGGGGTGAGTTTCTCCGAGCGGGGGAGCCGGGTGAGGGTCACGGCCACGGATGCGGCATGGTTCAGGTTGGGATCGATGTGCAGCTTTTCCTTGGAAAAGGTGGTCTTGGTCTCGCTCCCGATGGCGTACTGGGTCAGCAATTCCTGCAGCCGGTAGTCCGTGTTGTGGGAAACGTAGCAGATTCGGCATCGGTCCACGATGGGGGATTCTTCCTTTTCCCCCAGAAACCGGTTGAATTCGGAGTTGTTGCTGGTGGCCAGAATCAGGGTATCAATGGGCCACTTGTAGCCGTCGATTTCGATGACCCGGTTCTGGATCACCCCCAGGTACACCTGGATCAGGTCCTTTTTGTTTTTGAAGATCTCGTCGCTGAAGTGAATACCGCCGCCCGCCACCCGCGCCAATGCCCCTCTTCTCAGGTCGAACCGGTAGGGATTGTTGGTATCCGTGATGTGCAGCATGCGCTGGATCGATTCTTCCCCCAAAAGATCCACGGAAGACGACGTGATCTTGTCCTTGGCCGGATATTTGCCGGTGATCGTCCCCAGGCTTTCGATGAGGGGCACAGGTACGATCTGCACAAAATCGAGCATGGCCTTCACGTCGCCGCCGGTGTGCGTCCGGATGTCGTTCAAGATGTATCCCGAACAGGCCCCCAGGGGTCGGTAATTTTCGTACAGGATATCGATCTCCCGGTCCGTGAACCCGGCGGCTTCGGTAAGAAATTCCTGGTTGGCCGACGCGTCCTCAAAGAGATTCATGGCCAGAATCATGGGGTCTTCATAGGTCTGGGATTCGATGACGGAAAGTTTTCCATACCCGCTGATCTGATCCATGCCGGTGAACCGAAAGGTGTACTTGCGGTTTTTTTCTTCGGAGAGAAAGCGCCGGTACAAGGCGCAGACGCACTCGATGAAATAGGTTTTGCCGTTGCCCGGCTCTCCCACGAGGACAAAGGACATCTCCTTGGAGGATCCCCCTTCGGCCGCGTCCTTGACAAAGGAGACAAAGCTGTTGATTTCATCATACAGGCCCACGATGTGCTTTTTACCGGATCGAAAAATCTTGAAATCATAAGTGGTCCTGCCGTTGACCACGGCTTTTTCGATGGGATCTTCCAGAATCATGCGTGAAACGCCCTGGAAGGCGTTTTCAAAGGATCGTTTCCCGTCTTTCACCGCTTGGAGATGGTCTTTCAAAGTGTTTTGGGTGTTCTCTTTCGTCATAGCGCCCCCGATGAAGGTTGTGATGGCTTCGTAAAAAGATCACCTGCGGCGTTGCGCGGCATTCTTCGCCTGCCTGTGCGTTGCACGCAGACAGGTCATTGCGGCGTACCTGTAAGTACGCCTCATCCTGAAGAATTTGCGCGCCTTGCATCCGGCGCTTTTTACTTTGCCATCCCAATTTTGACTTTTACGATCTTGTCAAGGTTGAGGGTTGAAAAAATGGGCCGGCGAATCGAAGGAAAATATGGAAATATTTTTTTATAGCACATGAACGTTTAAATTGGAAGAAAGTCTTGCATCGACTCTTGACACGGTTTTAGTTAACCAGTATAGATCGACTGGTTAACATAAAGATGAAAGCGCACATCCTTTCCATATTGAAAAATGCGGACAGGCCGGTCTCCGGAGAACGCATGGGCGCCCTTTTGGGGGTGTCCCGGGTGGCGGTGTTCAAACAGATCGACCGGCTCCGGGAACTGGGATACGCCATCACCGCCACGGGGACGGGGTACCGCTTGGACCGGGAACCCGACGCGTTGTTCCCCTGGGCCTTTCCGGGACGGGAAGACCGGATCCATTATTTTCCGGAAATCGACTCCACCATGGAGACCGCGCGCCGATTGGCGCGGGAAGGATGCCGGCCGTTCACCGTGGTCGTCACCGATATCCAGACCCTTGGACGGGGGCGTCTGGACCGTACCTGGGACTCTGGAAAAGGCGGCCTTTATTTCACCGTGGTCACCCGGCCCCGCCTCACCCCGGACACGGGGCACCTGATCCTTTTTGCGGCCTCCTGGATCACCGCCGCCCTTTTTGCCGAAATGTACGGGATCGACGCCCGCCTGAAATGGCCCAACGACGTCCTGGTGGAAGGAAAAAAGATCGCCGGCATGCTCTCCGAAATGGAGGCGGATGTCGACCGTGTCCGGTATGCCAACATCGGCATCGGTATCAACATGAACAACGACGTGTCCCGCCTGGACGTTCCGGCGGCGTCCGTGAAGGCCCTTGTCGGAAAACCGGTTTTACGGCGAGACTTCCTCGCCCGGTTCCTGGATGCCTTTGAAGGGTGTCTGGACGAAGGAAATTTTCCCGCCATCCTGAAGCAATGGAAGGCCCGGTCCGAGACCCTTTCCCGGCCGGTGCGCATTGTCACGGTTCGGGAAACCATTGAAGGGATCGCCGAAGACCTGGACGACGACGGCGCCCTGCGGCTCCGGCAAAAAAACGGCGAAATCCGGCGGATCGCATATGGAGACTGTTTTCATGCCTGAGGAACAGACGGGCGATACGCTTAAAAAGATGGTCTTTGCCTCTCTTTGCGCCGCCCTGACCGCGGCCGGGGCCTTTATCGCCATCCCCGTGGGGCCCGTCCCCATCGTGCTGCAGAATTTCTTCGTGCTGCTGGCGGGGTTGCTCCTGGGGCGTCGCTGGGGACTCGCCAGTGTGGGCGTTTATCTGGCGGCCGGCGCACTGGGGCTTCCGGTCTTTGCCGGTGCCGCCGGCGGGATCGGACGGCTCATGGGACCCACCGGCGGATACCTGGCGGGATACCTTCCGGCCGTCTTCTTCGTGGGGCTGATTTCCGAAAAACTCGGGCATCACCCCGCCGCCGACGTCCTGGCCGGGGTGGTCGGATCCGGCATCGTGTACGTCTGCGGCGTGTCCTGGCTGGCCTTCATCACGGCCATGGGATTGAAAAAAGCGCTGTTTTTGGGGTTTTTCCCGTTTATCGTGGGCGACGCCGTCAAGATCGCGGCGGCGGCGGCGGCGGCGAGGTTTCTGCGCCCCATCGTGGGTCCGGCGTTTACTCCCCTGCCCCGGCATCCCGCATCGGCAGGGTCATGAACCCCGACATCACCCTCTCCCGCCGCCCCATCATTGAAATCAAGGGACTTTCCCATCGGTTCCCGGACGGCACGCCAGGGCTTCAAAACGTGAGCCTCACGATTCCGGAAGGCAGCCTGACGGTCGTGGCCGGAGAAAACGGCTCCGGGAAAACCACCCTGTTGAAACATTTGAACGCCCTGCTCCGGCCCTCCGAGGGGACGGTCCTGGTGGACGGCGAGGATGCGGCCAAAAACCCCCTGAGAACACGACAGACCGTGGGCCTGGTGTTTCAGAATCCGGACCACCAGATTGTGGGAGAAACGGTTTACGACGATGCCGCTTTCGGTCCGAAAAATCTGAAGCTGGATCCGGATACCGTAAAAACGCGCGTAACCGCGGCCCTGGACGTCGTCTCCTTAACCGCTTTTGCCGACCGATCGCCCCACCTGCTTTCCGGAGGGGAAAAACGACGCCTGGCCATCGCCGGCGTTTTGGCCATGAAACCGAAAGTCTTGGCCCTGGACGAACCCTTTTCGAGTCTCGATTATTCCGGAATACGGGAAGTATTGCGCCGGATTCTCAACCTGCATCAATCCGGATGCACCGTGGTGGTCACCACCCATGACGTGGAAAAAATCATCGCCCATGCCCAGCGACTGGTGGTCCTCCAAAAGGGGACGGTGGCGGCCGACGGCCCACCGGAAATCGTCGCCCCCGGCCTGGAACAATTCGGAATCCGCATTCCCTGTGCCCTGCGCTGGGGAAAGCCTTTCGAATCATGGCTGGCATAACCGCGTTCGGCTTTCAACCCGGGAAAACCCTTTTGCACCGGCTGGACGCCCGGTGTAAACTCCTCTCCCTCATCGCCCTGGGACTCACCACGATCCACGCCCGGCCGGAAGGCCTCCTGGTGTTCAGTCTTTTCCTTCTGGGTCTCATGGGTCTTGCCCGGCTGAATTTTCAAGGCCTTTTTCCCGCGCTGCGGTACTTGTTTTTTTTCCTGGGGTTCATCTGGGTGGCCCGGGCGCTGTTCACCCCGGGGGTTCCCCTGTTTTCGATTTCGTTTCTGCGCTTCTCCCATGAGGGCGTTGCCCAGGGCGCACTCCTTTGTTGGCGCATGATCCTGGTGGTTTTCTTTTCCCTGATTTACATCGCCGTCACCCGGACCTCCCAGACCCGGGACGCCGTCCAGCGACTGCTGGGGCCCTTCCCGCTCATTCCTGAAAAACGGGTCGCCGACATGCTGGGACTCATGGTGCGGTTTGTCCCCATGATCCTGGACCGGATCGGTGAAACCGCCCAGGCCCAGCGGGCCCGGACCGTCGAGAATCGTAAAAATCCGGCCTACCGATTCAAAAACCTGGCCGTTCCCGTGCTCCTGGGCCTTTTCGCGGACGCCCACGTCTTGTCCGAAGCCATGGACGCCCGATGCTACGCATCATACCAGAGACTCGATCCGCTTCCTTTTGATCGAAAGGCGCAGGCCGGGCTGGCCGCCGTCCTTTTTGTGTGCCTTCTGGGCCTGATTCCCTAAAGCCTGTTGACGTCACCCGTCAAAGTGATGCAATATGGCAAAGATATTTTGCTTATAGACGACGATCCGCAAAGGCGAAACCGCTTTGAAGATCATGATCATCGGCGCCGGCGAGGTGGGGTTCAACGTGGCCAGCCGCCTGGCGCGCGAAAATAAAAATGTGGTGGTCATCGATAGGGATCCCGAAGCCCTCCGGCACGTTTCCGAAACCCTGGACGTCCACGTGATGCTGGGCGGCGGGAACAGCCCCGTGGTCCTGGAAGAAGCCGGGATTCGGGAAACAGAGACCCTTTTGGCGGTCACCGACAGCGACGACGTCAACCTGGTGGCGTGCCTGGCAGCCGACCTCATTTCCCCGGCCACCAAAAAACTCGCCCGCATCCGGGACGTGGACTTCGACCATTTCCACGCGGCCCTGCGTGAAAGCGTCCCTCATATCGATACAGTGATCAATCCCGAGATCGAAGTCGTCAAGAGCATCGACATGCTCATGGCGGTCCCGGGCGCCGTGGAGGTGAGCGAACTGGTGGACGGCCGGGTGAAATTCGTCGGCATTCTTTTGGATAAAAGGGCAAGGATGGCCGGGGCGCGACTGGCCTCCCTTCCCTCCGTGGCCGGAAAAGGGACCCTTTTGATTGCGGCCGTCATCCGAAACGGCACCCTGATCATTCCCACGGGGAAGGACACCCTGGAACCCAATGACGTTGTGTATTTCATCTGTGAAGACGCCAAGCTTTCAGAGGCCCTGGATGTTTTCGATAAACGGGAACCCCCCATCCGGAGCGCCCTCATCGTTGGGGGCGGCCGCATCGGCCTGCGCTTGGCAAGGGTGCTTGAAAATCAGTCCATCTATACGAAAATCATCGAAAAAGACCCGGACCGCTGCATCCTCCTGGCCGAGAGCCTCAGCAAGACCATCGTGCTCAACGGGGATGGATCGGACCAGGAACTGCTGTTGGAAGAAAACATCAAGGACCTGGACGCGGTCATCACCCTGACCAACGACGAGGAGACCAATATCCTTTCCTCCCTTCTGGTAAAGCAGCTCGGCGTGCGCAAGACCATCACCAAAATCAGCAAGTTCAGCTACCTTCCCCTCATGTCCACCATCGGAATCGACCAGGTGGTGAGCCCCCGGTTTTCCGCCGTCAATTCCATTCTCCGGCACATTCGGCGCGGAAAGGTGTTGAGCGCCAAGTCCATCAAGGGAGAGCAAGCCGAGATCATGGAAGCCGTCGCCCTGGAAACCTCCGACATCGTCGGGAAACCCTTGTCGAAGATCGCCTTTCCCAGGGGCGCCATCGTCATCGGCATCAGCCGGGGGGAAGGATCCTTCATCATCCCCTCCGGTGAAAGCGTCATCGAGCCCGGAGACCGGATCATCATCCTGGCGGATCTCAAGGCCGTATCCAAAGTCGAGAAGATCCTGACCGTCAAGCTGGAGTTCTTTTAATTGCGCTGGCGCTACATCTTCAACGTGGTGGGCGTCTTGACGTTTTTTTTCGGGCTGACCATGGTTCTCCCGATCATCGTGAGCCTGATTTACGGGGACCCAAGCCTGGTGCCTTTTGTCAAGGCCATGGCGGTGACTCTGGGCTTCGGCCTGGTGCTTCACTGGGTCAACCGGGGATCCCGCACGGAATTCATCAGCCAGCGGGAAGGCATGGCCATCGTGGCCATCGGCTGGACCTGCGTGGGGCTTTTCGGCGCCCTCCCCTTTTTTTTCGGGAATCTCTTCGACACCTTTGCGGATGCATTCTTTGAATCCGTTTCCGGATTCACCACCACAGGGGCCTCAGTACTCACGAATATCGAGACCGTCTCCAAAAGCCTGCTCTTCTGGCGGAGTTTCATCCAATGGCTGGGCGGTATGGGGATCATCGTCCTTTCCCTGGCGATTCTCCCCTTTCTAAGGGTGGGCGGGATGCAGCTCTACAAAGCGGAAGTGCCGACCCCTGTTCCGGACAAGCTCAAACCCCGGATCCGGGACACCGCCATGCTCCTGTGGAAGGTTTATGCCGTAATCTCACTGTTCGAGGTGGCCTTATTGATGTTCGGGGGGATGCCCCTCTTCGACGCCCTGTGTCATACGTTCACCACCATGCCCACGGGCGGCTTTTCAACGAAAAACACCTCCATCGCCCATTTCGACAGTTTATATTTTGATATCGTCATCATCGGTTTCATGATTCTGGCCGGGATCAATTTCTCCCTTCACTATCAGGTGCTCCGAGGGCGGACGCTTGCCTTCTGGCAGGATTCCGAATGCCGCTTTTTCCTGGGAACGGTTCTGGCATTTACGTTACTGATCAGCCTAAACGTATACCGAAACGTTTATGACGGGATCGGCGACGCCCTGCGGTACGGAGCGTTCCAGGCGGTCTCCATCCTCACTACCACGGGATACGCCACCGCAGACTATGAACAATGGCCGGCCTTCTCCCAGCTGATCCTCTTGATTTCCATGTTCCTGGGGGCATCCGCCGGTTCCACCGGCGGGGGCATGAAATGCCTGCGCGTAATGCTTTTTTTCAAATACTGCGGCCGCGAGCTTTATTTCCTGGTGCATCCCAGGGCCGTGGCCCATGTGAAGATCGGCGGCAAAGCCGTCCCGGAAGACGTCATCCGGAGCGTGATGGGGTTTCTCGGGCTGTACACCGGGCTTTTTGTCATCAGCAGCCTTTTGCTCGCCGCCACCGGCGTCGATTTTTTTACCGCCATCGCCGCCGTCGCTGCATCCATCGGCAATATCGGACCCGGTTTTGGACTTGTGGGACCCGCTGACAATTACGCCCAAATCCCTTATATGGGGAAATGGCTGCTGAGCTGGTGCATGCTCCTCGGCAGGCTTGAGATTTACACCCTGATCATCTTTTTTGCGCCGGCCTTCTGGCGTAAATAACGCGACGATGAAACAATGGGGTTGACAACCATGGAATATCGTTTTAGATTTAGAGCCTTTTTGGGCCGTTAACTCAGTCGGTAGAGTATCTGCCTTTTAAGCAGAGAGTCGTTGGTTCGAATCCAACACGGCCCACCAGAGACGTCCCCATCGTCTAGCCTGGTCCAGGACACCGGCCTTTCACGCCGGCAACACCGGTTCAAATCCGGTTGGGGACGCCAC
>CAZQUR010000066.1:0-16093 GCA_964596535.1 uncultured Desulfobacteraceae bacterium | reverse complement strand
CATCGGGATCCGGCCGCACCTGGATGAAATCATCCTTTTTGAAGCAGCCTAAAAATAGAAAGATTGGAACGGAGCGTAAAAAACCGACCGTTTAGAGGGATGGATGACACTTTGAACGGCATTCCGCCTGACGCGGCATCGCGTTGGCGGCCAGTTGCCCGCAGGCCGCCGAGATGTCTCTTCCCTTCCCGGAGCGGATCATGGCGGTGAGGTTTTTTCCCGTTAAAATTTCTTGAAAATCCAGGATACGCGCTTCATCGGGGCGCCGGAAGGAGGCTCCCTCGAAGGGGTTGAAGGGGATCAGGTTCACCTTGGCCCGGAGCGGGGCCAGAAGCCGGGAAAGCCGGCGGGCGTCCTCCGGTGTATCGTTGATCCCCGCCAACAGCACATATTCGAAGGTGACGCGCCGGGTGGGGGGAAGCGGATACCGCCGGCAGGCCTCCAGGAGCGCTTCCAGGGGGTACCGCCGGTTGACGGGCATCAAAAGATCCCGGGTTGCGTTTTGGGTGGCGTTCAGGGAAACCGCCAGGCTCACCCGGGTGTCCCTTCCCAAGTCCATCATCTTCGGAACCCATCCCGCCGTGGAGACCGTGACTTTCCGGCTGGAAAATTTCATGCCGCAATCGTTTTCCGTCATCATCTTCAGGGCATTGACCACGTTTTCGTAGTTGGCCAGGGGTTCCCCCATCCCCATGAAGACGATGTTGGTGATGTGGCGGTCCGGCGCTGCTCGGGAAACGTCTTGCACCTGGGAAAGGATTTCTCCTGCGGTGAGGTTGCGAATGAACCCGCCCCGGGCGGTCCGGCAGAAGGCACATCCCATGGCGCATCCCACCTGGCTGGAAATACACAGGGTGTCATGGTCCCGCTCCGGAATGAGGACGCTTTCGACGTGGGCGCCGTCGGAAAGCCGGAAAAGGAACTTGGACGTGCCGTCACCGGCCGTTTCCACCTTTTGCACCGCCAGACGGGGGATGGAAAAGGCGGCGGCAAGGCGCGCCCTCACGTCTTTTCCCAGGTCCGTCATGTCTTCGAAGTGATCCGCATTGCGGATATAAATCCACTTGAAGATCTGCCGGGCGCGATACGCATCCACCCCGTTGTCCTGCAACCACGCGGCCAGCTGCTCTTGCGTCAGGTTTTTGATGTCGGGCCGATCCCCGGAAGAAAGGTTTTTTTCTTGACAGATTTTAGGCATATTCATAAACTAAAAGTTTTAATCCATGATACTTTCGCCGGAACCATGGGAGGCCTTGGATTGGGGCCGAAAACGAAAAAAACCGCCGCCGCTTTCCGAATCGATGCGGGGCGCTTGGGAAGCGGGGTTTTCAGCGAATACCCGGGATCATAACAGATCGGAGTGGGGATGTTCAATCATTTAAGCGAAAAGCTCAACAGCGTATTCAAGAAACTCAAGGGCCACGGCAAGCTCACGGAGAAAAATATCGAAGACGGCCTTAAAGAAGTGCGCATGGCGCTTCTGGAGGCCGATGTGCATTACAAGGTGGTTAAGCAGCTGATTGCGGACATCAAATCCCGGGCCGTGGGACAGGAAGTCATGACCAGCCTTACCCCGGGACAGCAGCTCATCAAAATCGTCAACGAAGAACTGACATCCCTCATGGGAAAGACCCATGAGGACCTGAAGCTTGCCGGGCCGAGTCCGAGCCCCCTCATGCTGGTGGGCCTGCAGGGTTCCGGAAAGACCACCACCGCAGGAAAGCTAGCGGTTTTATTGAGGAAAAAAGGGAAAAAACCGTATCTGGTCCCGGCCGACGTATACCGGCCCGCCGCCATCGAACAGCTTTTCACGCTCGGCCAGCAGCTTGGCGTTCCGGTCTTTCCCTCCGCGAAGGATCTGGATCCGGTACATATCTGCCGGGAAGCCCGGACGGCGGCCCTGAAAGAAGGATGCGACGTATTGGTCCTCGACACGGCGGGGCGACTCCATATCGACGCCCCCCTCATGGAGGAGTTGCAGCGGATCAAAGACGCCGTACACCCTTCCGAGATCCTGCTGGTGGCGGATGCCATGACCGGACAGGACGCCGTCAAAATGGCCAAGGCCTTCAATGAGTCCATCGACATCACCGGCGTCATTTTGACCAAGATGGACGGGGATGCCCGGGGCGGCGCCGCCATTTCCATCAAGGCCGTGGCAGAAAAGCCCATCAAGTTCATCGGCGTAGGGGAAAAGCTGAACGCCCTGGAGCCCTTTCATCCGGATCGCATGGCCTCCCGGATCCTCGGGATGGGGGACGTCCTGACGATGATCGAAAAGGCCCAGGCCGTGGTGGACGAAAAACAGGCCGCCGAACTCGAAAAGAAACTGAGAAAAAACACGTTTACCCTCGAAGACTTCCGGGACCAGTTGCGCCAGGTCCGGAAAATGGGCTCTTTGACCGACATTCTCGGGATGATTCCGGGGATGGGCGTCAACAAGCACATGAAGAACCTGAGCGTGGATGAAAATGAACTGGTCCGGGTGGAAGCCATCATCAATTCCATGACCCCTCAAGAGCGGCGTCAATTCACCATTATCAACGGGAGCCGCAGGAAAAGGATTGCCAAGGGAAGCGGCACTAGTGTACAAGATGTCAACAGGCTGTTGAAAAATTACACGCAAATTCTAAAAATGATGAAAAAGATCAATAAAGGCGGCCTGCGCGACATGGGTCGTGCGGGGTTGCCGTTCTAAGGGAGATGAAATTATGGCAGTGAAAATCAGGTTGGCCCGACACGGTGCCAAGAAACGCCCCTTCTATCGGATTGTGGTGGCGAACTCGGAAAGCCCCCGGGATGGCAAATTCATCGAAACGGTGGGAACGTATAACCCCCTGCCCGATCCGGCGGAAGTCTCGTTGAAGTCGGATCGCGTCAAACACTGGTTGGGCCGGGGCGCCGTCCCCACCCACACCGTAAAAAGCCTTTTGAAAAAAGAAGGAATTTTTGCTAATTCGACATAGTAGCCGACAGCGGCGCCTGACCGCGCAACCGCCTTCAAAGGAGAGGAAGCCATGAAAGATCTGATCAAGTACATTGCGCAGGCATTGGTGGATCATCCGGATCAGGTTTCGGTGGCCGAGGTGGAAGGGAACCAGACTTCCGTACTCGAACTCAAAGTGGCGAAAGAAGACCTCGGAAAAGTGATCGGAAAGCAGGGTCGAACCGCCCGCGCCATGCGGACCATCCTCAGCGCGGCGTCCGCAAAGGTGAAAAAACGGATGGTACTCGAAATCATCGAATAAGACCCGTGGCAAGACAAGAGCATCTCCTGGTGGGCAAGATTGTCGGAACCCATGGGATCAAAGGGGCGGTTAAAGTTTATTCTTATGCGGAATCCGATGCGCTTTTTTCAGCGGGTCGGACGCTTCGCCTGAAAGATGGCAACGACTCGGTATATTTCAGAAAAATCGTCGGCGTCCACTCCCATGGGAAGCGGTTGCGGATTTTTTTCGAAGGAGTGACGAATCGAAAATCCGCGGAGGATTTGGTGGGGGCGTCGCTTTTTATTGAACGAAACGCCCTCCCGGCAACAGAGGAAGGGACATATTACTGGTGTGATTTGATCGGTATGGAGGTGTACACGGAAGAAGCGGTGTTCATCGGCCGCATCGATACCATCATCCCCACCGGGAGCAATGATGTATACGTGGTCAAGGATTCCGAAAAAGACGGAAAGAAAGAAACCCTGATTCCGGCGGTGGCGTCCGTGGTCAAATCGGTGGATATCGAAAGGGGCGTCATGCAGGTGATCCTCCCGGAGGGATTATAGCCGGCGCCAACCCATGAATTATATCGTGGTGACGATTTTCCCGGAGATGTTTGCTCCGTTTTGGGAGTACGGCATCATCGGGAGGGCGATTGCGGCGGGAAAAATCACGGTGGAAGCCGTGAACCCGCGGGATTTTACAAACGACCGGCATCGAACCACGGATGACCGGCCCTTCGGCGGGGGTGCCGGCATGGTGATGACGCCCGGGCCGCTGGCCGGCGCTGTCCGGTCCGCCAGGAGCCGTTGCCCCGACGCCTTGACGCTCCTTCTGACGCCCCAGGGCCGGTCTTTTGACCAGGAAACGGCCCTTCAATTGGCAGGGCAAAACGCGTTGATCCTGGTGTGCGGACGGTACGAAGGGGTGGATGAGCGGGTGGGGGACGCCCTCATCGATATGGAGGTGTCGGTGGGGGATTATGTGCTCACGGGGGGGGAACTCCCTGCCATGATCCTCATGGATGCGGTGACCCGCTTGATTCCC
Source organism: uncultured Desulfobacteraceae bacterium (assembly GCA_964596535.1). Lineage (GTDB taxonomy): Bacteria > Desulfobacterota > Desulfobacteria > Desulfobacterales > UBA2156. Next base: position 11,837 of record CAZQUR010000066.1, on the reverse strand, counting down.
GGGATCCTCGGCGGCGAGGCATCGGCGGAAAAGGATTCCTTTTCCGGCGGGTTATTGGAACATGCCCAATATACCCGGCCCCGGGTCTTTGATGGCCGCGGGGCGCCGGAGGTGCTCTTTTCCGGAAATCACAAGGCCATCGACGATTGGCGCCGGGAAGACGCCTTGATCCGGACACTGTTGAAGCGGAAAGATTTACTGGAAAAAAGGGGGTTAAGACCCGAAGAAAGAAAGATACTCAAAAAATGGATCCGGGACATTGAACGACTCCTCGACGCCCCGCCTTTACCTGGCGCTGATCCATCATCCGGTGCTCAATAAGCACCGTGAAACCATCGCATCGGCCGTCACCAATCTGGATCTTCACGATATTTCACGGGCGGCGCGGACCTTCGGCGCCCGGGCCCTGTACATCGTGACCCCGTTGCAGGACCAACAGGAGCTGTGCCGGCGCATCGTACGCCACTGGACAAACGGATGGGGGGCGACGTTCAATTCGGATCGGAAAGACGCCCTGGGCCTGATCCGGATCCAGGATTCCCTGAAGGCCGTCAAGAAGGAAATCGAAGGCCGGGAGGGGACAACGCCCCAAACCGTCGCCACGGGCGCGCGGATGGATGCCGCCGTAAAGACGAAACGGCTCCGCTGTACGGATCTTCGGCGATACCTTCGAGATAGAGACAGCGGACCGTGGTTGCTTTTGTTCGGGACGGCTTGGGGGTTGGCACCGCCGGTGACGGCGGCGGCAGACCATCTCCTGGAACCGATTGCAGGAAGCGGAAACTACAATCATCTCTCGGTTCGCTCGGCGGCGGCCATCATCCTGGATCGGTTGTTGGGAAGAGACGACAAATGAACGGCCAAAACACAAATAATTATATAAAGGATCGGAATCATGGAAATCATCAGTCAAATTGAAAAAGAGAACATGCGACTCGATCACCCCTCCTTTTCACCGGGGGATACGGTGAAGGTCCATGTCAAAATCAAAGAGGGGGAGAAGGAGCGCCTCCAGGCCTTCCAAGGCGTCGTGATCAGCAAACGCAAAGGCCCCCTCAACACCACCGGCACCTTCACCGTTCGGAAAGTCTCTTACGGGGTGGGGGTGGAGCGCGTTTTTCCGCTGCATTCCCCGGCCATCGAGCGTATCGAGGTCGTTTCCAGGGGACGGGTCCGCCGTGCCAAGATTTACTACCTGCGGAAACTCAGGGGCAAAGCCGCCAGGATCAAGGAAAGAAACGTTTCTTAATGTGGAGCCCTCCCGCCCTGAAGGGCGGGGCTCCCCGGTAAGGAAAATTCAGCAACCCCCTCGGGGAGTCCGTGTCCATGGCAAGGGACCAACGGGTTTTCGAGAATGAATCTCGAAAAGACGGCTTTTTCCGGATCGCCGGAGTCGACGAAGCCGGAAGGGGACCCCTGGCAGGGCCCGTGGTGGCCGCGGCGGTGGTGTTGCCCGCGGATGCTGTTCTTCCCGGGGTGACCGATTCGAAAAAGCTTTCGCCGGCCGTGCGGGACCGGCTTTATGATACGATTTACACCCAGGCCCTTGCCGTCGGCATCGGGATCGTGGATGCCGTGGAAATCGACCGGATCAATATTCTCAGGGCCGCCCTCCTTTCCATGGCCGTGGCCGCCGGGAACCTCTCTCCGGTCCCGGACTGTCTTTTGATCGACGGGAACCAGCGCATCCCGATCCCAATCCCCCAGAGACCCATCCCCAAGGGAGACACTTTGAGCCTTTCCATCGCCGCCGCGTCCATCGTGGCCAAGGTCACCCGGGACCGATTGATGGACCGATACGCCCCCTGGTATCCGGAGTTTGATTTTTCCCGGCACAAGGGGTATCCCACCAGGGATCACAAGGAAGCCATTCGGTGCTTCGGCTGTACGCCCATTCACCGCAAAACCTTCAAAGGGGTCCGGGAACACATCCCGTGAAACCGTCAAAATGAAAAAGAACCTTTTTTTGGAAAGGGAAAAGGCGCCGGCCCATGCCCAGTGAACGCCAGGCATTCGGTAAAAAAGGGGAAGCGGCCGCCGCGGATTTTCTCCGGCGCCGGGGCTACCGGATCCTGGAATTGAACCACCGGAACCGGCTGGGGGAAATCGACATCATCGCCAAGGATGGGGACACCCTGGCCTTCGTGGAGGTCAAGGCCAAAAAAAGCGCCGGCCATCTCCATCCGAAATATGCCGTGAACCGGCAAAAACAAAAAAAGATTTCCATGGCCGCCCTTTTTTATCTCAAGGCCACGCGGCAGGCCGGGACCCGGGCCCGGTTTGACGTGGTGACCCTGATCTCCGGGTCGGATCCGCCGAAGATCGAGCTGATCAAGAATGCCTTTGACCTCGCCTATCCATAACTCGAGGGGCGCCGTTCGGACGCCGGGCACGCTCTACGTGGTGGCCACCCCCATCGGGAACCGGGAAGATATTACCTTGAGGGCCCTGCGTGTCTTCCGGGAGGTGGATCTCATCGCCGCGGAAGATACCCGGCACACCCGCCGTTTTCTTCGACACCATGGGGTTTCCGGCCGGTTTGTTTCCTACCATGAGCACAACGAAGCAAAACGGACGCCGGAGCTGATCCAAAGACTGAAAGGCGGTGCCGCCGTCGCATTGGTTTCCGAAGCCGGCACCCCTGCCGTATCGGATCCCGGGTTCCGCCTGGTCCGGGCGGCCATAGAGGCGGGTGTGGATGTGGTCCCGGTCCCGGGCGCCTGCGCCGCCGTCTGCGCCCTCTCCGTATCGGGGCTTCCCACGGATGCTTTTGTATTTGTCGGGTTTTTGCCCAAAAAAAAGGGGGACCGCCAACGGCAGTTGGCGGCCTTGTCCGTTTTGAAAAAAACACTCATTTTCTATGAATCCCCCCACCGGATCCGGGCGCGGGTAAAAGAGATCCAAGGCGTCATGGGGGATCGCTTCGCCGTGATATGCCGGGAGATGACAAAGCTCCATGAAGAGATTTTGCGGGGCTCCCTCTCGCGGCTGTCCCTCCAACTGGAAAGGCGAACGGAAATCAAGGGGGAATGTACCCTCCTTGTTGCGGGGGCGGTGGATGCACCGGCGTTTTCCGAAAAAGATCTCACGGAAGAACTACGGAAAGCGATCAGCCAAGGCGACCGTCCCCTTTCCGAAATTGCCAAAGAAACGGCCCGGCGCCATGGTCTTTCCCGGCGGGCGGTATATGAAGAAGCCCTGAGGATCAGAAATGGCCTTTGAGGATCGATTGTATCCGGTGCTCCTCCCGGTGACGAAAGCGGATCAACGCCGCAGGGGAGCGGAAACGGTCCGCTTTTTAAGGGCCCATGCCCGCCGGGCCTTGGCCCTTTCCGCCCGAAAAAGCGGGGTGGTGCTGGAGAATCTCGAAAAAAAAGAAAACGGTGCACCGGTCCCGTCAGGGGGCGTCCACTGGTCCCTCACCCACAAGGATGCGTTTGTAGGCGCCGTGGCGGCCCCGGAACCCGTGGGGATCGACCTGGAGGCCATCCGGCCGCGGTCCGCCGCCCTTTTTGCACGGATCGCCGATGACCGGGAACGTTCGCTTTTGGGGATAAAGGGCGCCCGCTGCTTTTTTCGATGCTGGACCGCCAAGGAAGCCGTATTGAAAGCCGCGGGAGACGGTCTTTCGGGCCTTTCGGGGTGCCGGATTCACGACGTTTTCGACGAAAACCGCCTGGCGGTGACCTATAACGGCACGCTCTGGAACGTCGAACACCATTTCTTTAAAGGTCACGTGGCCGCCGTTACGCCCGGATCGTTGTCCGTCGAATGGATTCTTAAGGCATAATCCGCACCACTCCTTTTTCCATTGTTTTGCCGTCGGAACGGACATATCTTTTCCGGACCACGCGGAGCCGGTTTTGGGCGAAAAGGAGGATGCAGTAAGGATAGAGATCCCATTCCACGGCAAGCCCTTTCTTGTGGACAACGGCTTCCGTATCGGTTTCTTCAATGGGAAACGCCCGCTGGGCGATGATGGGGCCCGAATCCTCCCCGTAATCCACGAAATGCACGGTGCATCCGGCCACCTTGCACCCGTATCGAAAGGTGTCGCCGTATCCGTCCGTTCCCGGAAAGGCCGGGAGCAGCGCCGGATGGATGTTCATGATCCGGGGCTTTTCCGGGTCGGTGTTGATCCGGTCGATGAAATACGGGGACAGAATCCGCATGAACCCGGCCAGCACCAAAAGATCAAAGGGGTAAGGGGCCATTTGATCCAGTAGCGCGGCTTCGGCGACGGCGCGGCGTTTCAAAAACGCCTCGACTTTCTCCCGCGGGGCTTCCGGACGGAAAAGGGATTGCTTCTTCAACACGTCCTCCCGGTCCCAGTCGGGAGGAAGCATCCGGACATCAAGCCGTTTGCCAAAGGTTTTCAAGAGGGAATCGTAGTCCACATCGAACGTCGGTATCCCGAAATTCGCCGCCCGTGTCAGGCCGTACGCGTCGGGATTGTCCGATCCCACGAAGACGATTTCTCCCGGAAGGGATCCGTTCCGGGTGGCATCCAAAATGGCCTGGAGGTTGGTGCCGCCTCCGGAGACCAGGGCGCCGATTTTCAGTTTTTTTTTTGTTCCCTTTTCAAGCATGACGCATCTTTTTGCCCTTAGGCGCTTTCAACGCCGCCGGGGGCAGCGACTCGGTGTTCAAAGCCGAATTGTTGCCCCAGGAGTTGTCGCGTTTGATCACTGAGGGCAAGGCGGGCAAGATCTTCCGGGGCGGCCCAGCAGGCGTCTTCCGCGTCGTCTCCGGGGCGCAGCGTGCCGCCCAAATATTCGGCGGACAAGTCGATGATCACGTAGTGGAACCGCACGCACCTCTGTGCATCCCGCTCCACCTTGTCGAAGATATAAACGGGATCTTTGGCCTCAATGAAAATCCCGGTTTCTTCCAGGATTTCCCGGCGGGCCGCTTCCTGGAGGGATTCCCCCAGTTGCACCGTTCCGCCGGGAATGGCCCATACGCCTTTTGCCGGGGGCTTCCCCCGCTTGACCAAAAGGACCCGGTTCTCGTGAAAAACGACGGCACCCACTGCCACCCGCGGGTACGGGGGATAGGCGCCGCCGGCGTCCGGCGCCCCTGCAGTCAATCTCCGTTCATCGGCCATGACATGAAGCCTCTTTCCGATTTTCCCTTTCTTGACTTTGTATCAATCTTTCCTATGATTGACAATCCCTTGAAATAACATGAAAGAAAGGAGATGAACGGCAATGAAGGAAAACCCCGTGATGATCGTCACCGGCGCTTCCCGGGGCGTGGGGGCGGCGGTGGCCTGCTGGCTGGGAAAGGCGGCGGCCACCGTGGTGCTCACGGCCCGCTCCGAAGCCGCGTTGAAAAGGGTCGATTCCCGCGTGACCGGTTTGGGCGGGACGGCTCACCTGTTTCCCGCCGATGTGGCGGATCCGGATCAGTGCGCTGCCTGCGTGGCCGAGACCGTGAAACGCTTTGGAGCGCTCGACGGCTTGGTGAACAATGCCGGCATCCTGGATCCGTTGTCCACGGTGGCCGAAGCCGACCCGGCCCGGTGGCGGCGCAACCTGGAGGTGAACGTGCTGGGGCCGTTTTACCTGATGAAAGAAGCGATTCCCTATTTACGGAAACAACACGGCCGGATCGTCAGCGTGAGCAGCGGCGCGGCGTATCACCCCATCTACGGGGGAAGCGCATATTGTGCCTCCAAGGCCGCATTGAACCAGTTGAACAGCGTGTTGGCGAAGGAAGAGCCGGATGTGACATGTGTCGCCGTACGGCCGGGAGTGGTGGACACTTTAATGCAGGAAAAGATTCGGCGGGAAGGCCCCGCCGTCATGCCGTCCGATGAAGCGGGGTATTACCTGTCGTTAAAAGAAAAAAATACCCTTGAGCCCCCAGAAATCCCCGGCCGCAGCATCGCATGGCTGGCCCTGGCCGCGCCCAAGGTCTTTTCGGGGCGATTCGTGAGTTACGACGACAACGAGATCCTTCTTCCCGCGAAAAAACTTCTGGGGGAAACCTTTGAATAGACCCCATGCACGAATGAAAAGATCGGAAAAAGGATAATCCGCCGAATACAAAGAGCAGGCTCGGCAGGACTTTGACCAGGATCGCAACGCCCAGCAGTTTTGCGGTGAAGATCAACCATTCCATGGAAAGGACGTTTTTGACGTCCGCTTCCTTTGCAAACCGGACAATGGCCAGTTTTACGGGGTCTTCATTGGTCAGGGCCAGGACGCAGTCCTGTTCGGACAATCCGGCGTTTTCCAGCACCACGGGGCTGGAGGCGTCTTCGGCCAAAAGACGCACCACGCTGGGAAACCGGTTGGAAAAGGGCGCCAGTTTGTCTGCGGTTTTATCGATCAAGGTGATCTGCCAATTCTCGCCGATGCGCTTGAGGAGTTCATCGGTGATCCGGCCGGCAGCGCAAATGAGAATTTTCATTTTGTCAATTGTGAATGTTTGGGCGTTCTGGAAAGCAAAAAGGATCCATTCGGATACGCGGATCCTTTTCAGGAATTATTCCCGAAACCCCGATGCTCCCATCGCTTTGGCGTAATCGGCCGCCATGATACCCGCCACGCATCCTTCCCCGACCGCCTTGGCCATCTGCCACGGCGGGCCGCACACGTCCCCGGCGGCGAATATTCCGGGAATGTTGGTTTCCATCTTCTTTTTGGTTTCGATATACCGCATGGAGTCATCGAGGCGGATACCGAGGGACGTGGCCAGGTCCATGACCCCCTTGGCGCCCAGTTCGATGAAAACCCCCGAAACGGCGATGCGGGAGCCGTCTTTCAAGGCGATCCCGTCCACCTGCGTTTTACCGAAGATTTCTTTGACCTCAGCCCCTTCGTGGAGAATGACGTTGCTCTGAATGAGGCGTTCCTTCAGCGCCGGGGTGACATTCAAGGTTTTGAAGATCATGTGCACCGACCCGGCATCGGACAAAAGGGTCAACACCCCGCCGGCCGCGGCGCTTTCCCCGCCCACGACGGCCACGTCTTCTCCTTTGAAGAAGTTGGCATCGCATTCCACGCAGTAGCTCACTCCGCGGCCTAAAAATTCTTTTTCGCCCGGAACATTAAGGCGGTTTCTTTGGGTCCCCGTGGCGATGATGAGGGCTTTTCCGGAAAAGGCGGTCCCGCTTTCCGTTTCCACTTCAAAAACGGCATCTTTGGGCTCGATGCCAAGGACATCTTCATCCAGAAATTCGGCGCCGAAGCCCTGGGCCTGCTCCCTTCCGGTTTGGAGCATCGCCTCGCCCGACAGATCGAAGATGCAGCAAAAGTTTTCCACGTGGGCATGAAAGAGGCTGCTTTTTTCGGATTTTCCCACCACCAGGACCGACACTTTTTTCCGGGCGGCATGGATGGCCGCTTGAAGGCCGGCCGGGCCGGTTCCCAGAATAATCACGTCATAGCGTTTTTGAACCATGGATACTCCCTTGTGTTTCCAAATGGATCTCTATGGTCCTTTTTAAAGGAAAATTTCGACAAGATCAATCGAGTAAAGAGTATAAGTGGAAAGGTCATGGATGTCGAGGAAGAAAAGAAATCGAATCCGCGATTTTTAAAGACCCCCGTGTTTCACGGCAGGATGACGCATTTTTCAGGATTCAAATATAAAAAGACCGAATCCCCTTCTTCCTGGGCCACATGATAGGGAACCTGTACCCGGACCTCCGTATCCCCCATATCGACGAAAAGGACCATGAAATTGCCTAAATACGCCTTGTGGGCGATGCTCCCTTTGAAAAGGTTTTCGGAGACGTCCGTGGGTTCGGGACAGACCTCCACGTCTTCGGGGCGGATGGAGACGTATGCACGGCTGCCCGGCGACAATTCCGCCTGTTCGTTTGCGCGGCATCGCAGGCGTTCGCAGAAACCGGTTTGTACAAAGATCTTGCCCGGGACCGGCGGCGTGTCGAGAATTTCTCCTGAAATGAAGTTGGTCGTGCCGATAAAATCGGCCACGAAGCGGTTGGCGGGGGTTTCATAGATTTCCACCGGGGTCCCGATTTGGGCGATATTCCCCGATTCCATGACGGCGATGCGGTCTGAAATGACCATGGCTTCGGCCTGATCGTGGGTGACGTAGACGGCCGTGATCTCCATCCGTCGAACCAGGCTCTTGATCTCAAAACGCATTTTTTCCCGCAGTTTGGCATCGAGGTTGCTCAGGGGTTCATCCAGCAGAAGCACCTTGGGATTTCTTACCAGGGCCCGCGCCAGGGCCACCCGTTGCTGCTGGCCGCCGCTCAGCTGTCCAGGATAGCGGTTTTCCAGGCCGCCGAGCCCCACCAGTTCGAGGACGGCCCGGGCGCGCGCGTCGATCTCTTTTTTGGGAATCTTTTGAAACTTGAGGCCGTACACAACGTTTTGGGACACTTTCATGTGAGGCCAGACGGCGTAATTTTGAAAGACCATGCCGATGCCCCGTTTGGAAGGCGGGACAAATCCTTTTTTGAGCATGGATTTGCCGTCGATGACAATGTCCCCTCCCTCGGGATTTTCCAGTCCGGCGATGCATCGAAGGGTGGTGGTCTTCCCGCATCCGCTGGGCCCCAGAAGGGTCAGCATCTCCCCTTGTTCCACCACCAGGCGGATGCGGTTTACGGCCACCACGTTTTTATAGCGCTTGAAGAGATCATTGATTTCAATAAAGGCCATTCAAACGGTTCTCCTTTGATTCATATCGGTTCCGGGGGTTCCGGATCAACTCCCGCCGGGACCCCAGGCCGCCTTGAGCATCCCGCCGCCGATCCTGGCGATAATGAGCAGCAGGATGAAGGTGATGACGATCATCAAAAACGCCATGGCGGCGGCGATGCCGAATTCCATTCCCCGGTGCCAGTTTAAAAAAATGCCGATGGGAAGCGTTTCCCATCCCCCGCGATAAAGAAATATGGCGGTGGAGATTTCCTGAAACGCCATGATGAAAAACATCACCACGCCCACGAGAACCCCCTTCAGCAAAAGGGGCAGCGAGATGCTTAAAAAGGTCCTGAATTTTCCTACTCCCGAGACTTCGGAGGCCTCTTCCAGGGAAACATCGAGTTGCAGATAAGACGAATGGGCCATGCGTAAAAAATACGGCAGGCGCCGGGCAAAAAGCGCCAACGGCATGATGATCCAGTGGGTGGCCAAGGGGATGCCTTCCCAGAACGTTAAAAGATAGCTCACGCCCACGGCCATCCCCGGAAATGCCAGCATCAGGGTGATGACAAAATCGAGGGCGTTTTTGCCCCGAACATGGGTCCGGACGATGATATAGGCGGCGGGAAGGCCGAAGAGGACACCGAAAACTAGGGCGATGGTGCTGAAAACAAAAGAATTTTTGATCAACAGGGGCGTTTCCAGTAAAATGACCCGAAAATTTTCGAGGGTCCAATGGGTGGGAAACGCTTCGAAGACCCAGCGCCGCGAAAAGGCGGACAAGCCCAGGACGATAGGGATCACAAGGACCAGCCCCGCAATGAAGATCATGTATAGATAGGATCCGGATTTGATCAAAAGGCCGGGCTCGATGACCCGTCCTTCGGAGGTGGTTCCCTTGGAAAGGCCGGTGTATTTTTTCCTTTCCACCCACCACCGGGCGACCAAAAAGAGTGCGACGCAGACGGTGGAAGAAACCACCACGGCGACAATCCCCATGTATTTTCGGTGCATGTCCGTGAAGTGATAGGCGATGTTGATATAGGCCACCGAGGGGAGATAGTCCACCTGTCCCAAAATCAAGGGGGTCAGCCAGTCCGTGAAAGGCCACAAAAAAACGATAACCGCTCCTGCCAGGTAGCTTGGCGTGCACAAAGGGAGCGTCACCGTGATGAAACGCCTGAATCCGCTGGCCCCTTCCACCTCCGCGGCCTCTTCGAACGCCGGATCGATATTGGTAAAACCGGCTGAAAGGCTCAAGACGATGAAGGGGAGCATGTGCAGGGCCTGGATGAAGACCAGCCCGTGGATGCCGTAAATGAAATTGATGGGGGTTTCGATGAGACCGAAATCCATCAAGAGCAGATTGACGGTGCCGTATTTTCCGAAAAAGATGATGAAGGCGAAAATTCCGGCGTATGCCGGAAGCACGATGGGCAGGAGGATCAGCGCCGTAAAAACCGTTTTTCCGTATTGCCGGTAGCGGGCCAAAATGTACGCCAGGGGGATCCCGAAAACGGTGCTGGTCAAAAGGACAAGTGTGCTCAGAAAAAGCGTGTTTCCGAAGGTCTTCAGATAATAACCGTCTTGAAAAAAGCCCAGATAATTCTGAAGCCCCAGGCTTCCCGTTTCAACAATTTTGAAACTTTCAAAGATCAGAATCGACAGGGGGTATATAACAAAAAAGGCAATGATGGACCAAAGGGCCAACGCCAGATAATTGCCGCCGCGCGTCATGAGATTTCCTCGATGGGGGCTCCAGGGAAAAGCGCGGGCGGACCCTCCCCCGCCCGTCCGCGCTGTCCACGATTGTTACCGAAAAGCCGAATCCCCGGGAGGCTCAGGGACCGACGAGCAGGGCCCGGGCCTTAGCTGCGGCCAGCCGGGCGGCGGCGTAATTCCCTTCTTTACCGAAGAGCGTTCGAGCTTCCTTAATCTTTTCTTCGGCTTTTGCGGTATCCATATTTGCGGCCTTGGCCGCCTGGATTTCCTCTTCCACTTCCTCGATCAAAAAGAGGCTGTCTTTCAATTTCCCCCATTTTCGGTAGATTTCGTACTCGTAGTGCTTATTCACCTCGTCCCATCGCTTGGCGGCGAGATCCAGGTCATACTCGATGAAATCCACCTTCAAATCCCAGAAGGAGTCCACGCCGAGCGCCTTTATTGCATGGGAGGCCATGCCCACGCCTTCTTTTTCCCATTTGCTGAACTTGATGTCAGTACGGACGGCGAAGTATCCGCCTTCAAGGACGTATTTCTGGCCTTCCATGCTGAACAGCCAGTCGAGGAAGATTTTTCCCACGGCTTCGTTGGGGGCCCCTTTCAGGAGAGCCACGGCTTCGGGGACCAGAATGGTTTTATCCGGAAGCAGGTCCCGCACCGGATACCCGTCCCGCCGGGCCACCATTGCGTTAAATTGTGGCTGGGCAAGACCGATGGGGACCTCCCCGCGGCTGACGATTTGCGTGGTGTCCGTGCTGCCGGTGGAAAAACGCGCAAACTGGGCGGCCAGTGACCTGAGATAAGCCCATCCGTCTTCCTCCCCGAAAGCCTGCAGGATGATTTCAACGGTTTCATGCATGGTTCCCGACGCGTAAGGGAGTGTCGTGATGATGTTTCCCCGATAAATGGGGTTCAACAGGTCCTGCCAGGTCTTCGGAGGGGGCAAGCGTAGCTTTTTCAACACCTTTTCATTGTACAGATTGGTGACGATCCACGGCGCGAAGCAAGTCCAATAGCCTTCCTGATCTTTCACCTTCATGCCGTGTGATTCGGCGGGAACCATGTCCCACCCCTTGGGCTTGTAAGGCACAATCCGGCCTTCCTTTTTCAAGACTTCGTGGGCCGGCGCCCCCGCCCCCAAAAAGATGTCGGCATCCGGCTTGTCGCCCCATGTCCGCACCTTGTCCAGGCAAACGGGCCACCCGCCGGGATGGATGAAGGTCACTTCCACTTCCTTGCCGTGGGCTTTTTTATAATATTCCTTGAATCCCTTGGTCAGGCTTTCCGCCAGTTCCTTGTAGACGGGACCGACCCATCCGATCTTGTCCGCGGCAATTGCCTGCCCCTGAAAGGCAAAAAGGCAACACGCCGCCATAAAAACCATGAAAAGCATTTTGGTAGGGGCCTGCGTTCTCATTACAATCCTCCTTTCTTTTTTTCCGGGTGAATGACCAGCCGATGAAACGGCTTTTTCCGAATCGTGTG
>CAZQUR010000065.1:0-16698 GCA_964596535.1 uncultured Desulfobacteraceae bacterium | reverse complement strand
CTCCCTTGAGGGAGAGGGCAGGGGTGAGGGTGAAAATATTTTGTATTTTCTAATAGTTGTTCCCCCTCCCCTGAATCCCCTCCCACCAGGGGAGGGATAATGTGAGGTTTTACGTGTTTATTATGTTTAAAGGGTTCAACCGCAAGTTTTTCCATCCGCCGGTTCAAAACTTACTTGATGAAATCATTGGGATCCTGGGAGCGGTACGTATCCAGCGGCGGCCGTTCGTCCAGGGTGAGGCCGGCTTCCCAGTCAAAGAGTTCCACGCAGTCCTTGTTCAGTTTCTTGGTGAACTGCCGCACCCGGATTCCCACGGGGCAGGCCCGCTCGCAGGCGCCGCAGTCCGTGCACCGGCCCGCGCAGTGATAGGCCCGTAAAAAATGAAACGTCATCGTGTCGGTGGGGTCGATGCTTTTTCCCACCCACTGGGGCCTTGATTCGTCCACGAAGCAGGTGGGACAATAACACAGGGGACAGGCGTTGCGGCAGGCGTAACACCGGATGCAGTCCGTCACCAGATCCTGAAAAAAGGCCCGCTTTTCTTCGGCCGACAACGCTTCGATCCTTTTCACGTCTTCGAAGGGGTCGATGCCGGTCTGTTCTTGGACGGGGTCGGCGATCATCTCGTCGTGGATCACCGGGTTCCGGTGCAGGCACGTGGCGCAGTTGTCCTGGAGCACGTCCTTTTTTTCAACGGTTTTGGTGAACGTATCCCCTTTCACCGTGATCCGGTCCTCTTCCTCGGAAACCTCCCGGATCTCCCCGTCTTTTTCAGTCAAGGATGCGATCCGCCTTTTATCCGCCATTCCGGTGCAGGGAACCCCGATGACATACACCTGCTCCCGCTGGATCTTGTTTTCCACGATGTGGGTGACGATGTTCCGGGAGTCGCATCCCTTGGCCGCAACGGCGATCTTTTCCTTGCGGTCGTAAAGGTAATTGGCCAGGTTGATCCCGCAGTGGCTGTCCCAGACCAGGCGGTCGGCCTCTTCCGGTTTCCGGATGAAGCAGGGTTCGTTCATCATGGGCACCGTCCCTTTCCGGAAGCCGAAGACCATGTCGACCGTCCCCTCCTTGAGGAGCCGGGCGGCGATTTCCCGGATCTTTTGGGTGTAATCGATCATTTATGCCACCTTCGGCAGTGTTTTAACGAAATGCGTGTTGGGGCCCAGGGCCCGGATCGCATCGGTGACGTCCTTGACCACGTCCACGAACTTGGTGGCCTCGGCCGAAGAGATCCAGGAAAACTGGAGCCGTCCGGGTTCGATGCCGATATGCGTCATCAGTCCTTGAAACAGGGCGAATTTGCGCCGGGCGTAATAATTACCATCCAGGTAATGACATTCCCCGGGGTGTCACCCCGAGACCCAGACGCCGTCGGCGCCCTGCCGCAGCGCCGCCAGGAAGAACTTGGGGCTCATCCGGCCGGTGCAGGGGATCCGGATGACCCGGATGTTGGAGGGATACAGCATCCTTCCCACCCCGGCGAGGTCCGCAGCACCGTAACTGCACCAGTTGCACAAAAAGGCAACGATTTTCGGTTCCCATTCACTCATTGATTCCTCTCCTATCGCCTTTGTCGCGCCCTTTTGTCCCGGGCATCAAACCGCTTCGCTGAGGGCAAAGATCTGGGCGAATATCTGGTCATTATCAAACCCTTTCAAATGGATGGCGCCGCTGCGGCACGACGCCACGCACAGCCCGCACCCCTTGCACAGGACCGGATTGATGGCGGCCTTCCCGGCATGGGGCCCTTCTTGGGCAAAGGCCGGGGCCGAATAGGGGCAGATGGAAACACACACCCCGCAGGCGCTGCAGTCCATGGGATGAACCTCGGCGATGCTTCCGGCCATCCGGATGTTCTTTTTGGCCAGAAGCGTCAACGCCCGGGTCGCCGCGGCCTGGGCCTGGGTGATGGATTCATCCAGGGGTTTGGGGGCATGGGCCAGCCCGCAGATGAAGACCCCGTCGGTGGAACAATCCACGGGGCGAAGCTTCACGTGGGCCTCCATGAAAAAGCCGTCGTCGTTTCGGGTGACCTTGAACATCTGGGCCAAGGGATTGTCCTTGGCCGGCACCATGGCCGTGGCCAGCACCATCAAGTCGGGCTTAACCGACATCTTCCGCCGCAGGGCCGTATCCGTGAAGAGGACTTCCAGGGCCTCCCCCTGCCGCTCCACCGAAAGCCCCGTCTCCTCGTCGTACTTGATGAATAGAATCCCCTTCTCCCGGGCCTCCCGGTAGAGATCCTCCCGCAGCCCGTAGCTCCGCATGTCCCGGTACAAAATGATGACGTCCATCTCCGGATGCAATGATTTGAGGGTCAACGCGTTTTTGATGGAATGGGTGCAGCAGACCTTGGAACAATAGGGCCGCTCCGGGATGCGGGACCCCACGCACTGGATGAAAAGGGCGGTCCCGACATCCTTTAAAGACGCATCCTTTTGGATGAGTTTTTGGTCCAGCTCCAGCCCGGTCACCACCCGGGGATCCTGGCCGTAAAAATAAAAATCCGGCTTGTACTCGGCGGCGCCCGAGGCGATCAGCGTCACCCCGTGCTCCAGGGTTTCCTCCACGCCGTCCTGCTCGATGGTGGTCTTGAAGTTGCCGACGAATCCGTCCACTTTCCTGATTTTGGCGTTCAAGCGCACATGGATCTTTTCGTCGGCTTCCACCTCCCGGATGGTCTGCTTTAAAAAGGCCTGGACATCCCCGCCGTCCCAGGTTTCGTGGAGCATGACGGCCCGGCCCCCCAGGCGGTCCGATTCCTCGATGATAACGCTTTCATACCCCTGGGCCGAAAAAGCCCGGGCCGCCGATATCCCGGCCATCCCCCCGCCGATTACCAGCGCCCGCGGATCGATGGACAGCTCGGGTTCGGCCAAGGGCTGGTGCAGGGCCACCTTGGCCACGGCCATGCGGGTCAGGTCCTTGGCCTTCTCGGTGGCCTCCTCCGGGGTCTGGCCGTGCACCCAGGAACACTGGTTCCGGATATTGGCCATGTCGAACAGGTACTTGTTGATCCCGGCGTTGATCAGGGTCTCCTGGAACAAGGGCTCGTGGGTCTTGGGGGTGCACGCCGAGACCACCACCCGATTGAGGCGCTTTTCCTTGATGATTTTGGCCATCAGCTCCTGGGTGTCCTGGCTGCAGGAGAACATGTTCTCCTCGGCATGGGCCACATAGGGGAGCGTCTTGGCGTATTCCACCACCTGGGGGACATCCACCACGGAGGCGATGTTGGTCCCGCACCGGCAGATGAAGACCCCGATCCGGGGCGGTTCCCCCCGGATATCGATCTCTTCCGGGATTTCTTTGGTCTTGGTGAGCGACCACCGGGCCGCAGCCAGGCGGCTCCCGGCGGCCCCGGCGGCCGCCGAGGATTCCACCACCGAGGAGGGGATGTCCATGGGCGCTTCAAAGCCGCCGCAGACATAGACGCCGGGGACCGAGGCCTTCACGGGTTCGAACCCCGGGGTCTTGGCAAACCCGTAATGGTCCGTTTCGATGCCCAGGCGCCGGGCCAGTTGGGCGGCCTCGGGGCTCACCCCGAGCCCCACGGAGAGCACCACGATGTCGAATTCCTCTTCCACCCGCTTCCCCGTCGCATCCACATACCGGATCAAGAGGTTTCCGTCGCCGTCCTTCGGGACCACGTGGGTGATCCGGGATTTGACGAACCGGATGCCGGACTGTTCCCGGCCCCGGTTGTAAAACCGCTCGAAATCCTTTCCGTGGGTCCGGATATCCATGTAGAAAATGGCGGTGTCCAGGGGCGTTTTGCTGTGATCCTTGGCCAGCATAGCCTCCTTGATGGCGTACGTGCAGCACACGGAGGAGCAATACCCCCGGGCCCCGATATGCACGTCCCGGGAGCCGATACACTGGAGCCAGGCGATCTTTTTGGGTTCCTGGTGGTCCGACGGCCGCACCAGGTGCCCCCCGAAGGGCCCGGAGGAGGAAAGCATCCGCTCGAACTCCAGGCTCGTCACCACGTTGGGAGACCGCCCGTACCCGTAGACGTCATGGGTGGACGGATCGTAGACTTGGCATCCGCTGGCGATGATCACGGACCCCACGTTGAGGGTGAGTGTTTTTTCCGGTTCGTCGAACCAGATGGCGCCCGTGGGGCAGTACTTTTCACAGGCCTTGCATTTGCCTTTTTTCAGGTAAATGCAGTTTTCCGGGTCCAGGGCGTACTTCAGCGGGACCGCCTGGGCGTACTTTACATAGGCGGCTTTCCGCTTTTTCAACCCGGCGTCGTATTCATCCGTTACCTTCTTGGGGCATTTTTCCGCGCAAAGGCCGCAGGCGATGCACTTTTCCATGTCCACGTACCGGGGGTGCTGGGTCACCTGGACCTGGAAATCCCCTTCTTCTCCCGAAATCCCCGTCACTTCCGACAGGGTCAGCAACTCGATGTTGATGTGCCGGCCGACCTCGACCAGTTTGGGAGAGATGATTCACATTGCGCAGTCGTTGGTGGGGAACGTCTTGTCGAGCTGGGACATGATCCCCCCGATGGAGGTGCTCCGCTCGACCAGGTAGACGTAGTACCCGGAATCGGCGGCATCCAGGGCCGCCTGCATCCCGGCGATCCCGCCGCCGACCACCATGATGGATCCGGTTGTTGCGTTTGCCATTTGATCACCTACTCTTGAACGATAAACGCGGTTACACCGCTGATATCCTTAACGTTTTTGGAAAGCCCGAGGGTTTCGGGCGAAATCCCCATGGCCAGGCCCAGCAGCTGGGGATAGAGAATCGAAGGAAGATTCGCATCGGTTTTCCCTTCGGTCTCCATCCGCTGCTGCACGGTATCGAACTGGAGATGGCACCAGGGGCAGGCCACGGACAAAAACTGCGCACCGGAGGCCTTGGCATCGGCCAGTTTGGCCGCCGTCAGCGTCATGGAAAGATCGTCGTTGACCCCCAGGAGGGGTGCGCCGCAGCATTCCAGCTTCTGGGGCCAGTCCACGCTCTTGGCCCCGGTGAGTTTCACCAGATCATCCACCAGGCGCGGGGAAACCGGGTCGTCGAACTGCATGACGTCGCTGGGCCGAAGAGCGTGACACCCGTAATGGGCGGCGATTTTTACGTCCTTGAACCCGCCGTTGATCTTTTCCTTGAGGGCGGCCTCCCCGATGTCCTTGTGCAGCAGGGAGAGGAAATGTTTCACCTGGGCCTTGCCGTCGTAGACCAGCTTTTCCTTGGCCAGGAAGGCGTTGACTTCTTCTCTGAGGTTCCTGTCTTCCCCCAGAAGGTGGGCGGCCTTTTTCAGGGTGCCGAAACAGCACTGGCACAGGGTCAAGACATCCAGGTTCTGTTTTTCGGCCAGGGCCAGGTTGCGCGCGGAAAAGCGCAGGGCGGTCATCGCGTCCGTGTTTTTCAGGGGGTAACCGCAACAGGTAAATTCCCGGATGTCGGTTACGTCCACCTGGAGTTTGGCCAAAACGGCCCGGGCCGCCATTTCATACTGCTGGACCCGCGCCGGGATGTTGCATCCGAGAAAAAGGGCAAATTTCATCATCAGGCACCCGAATCGTATCGCGCGTTATGCGCCGGTGGCTTCTTTCACCGCCGTGTTTTTCAGTTCATACAAAATATCCGTCACCTTCACCCCCTGGGGACAGTGCTCCTGGCACTGGTAACAGGTCAGGCAGTTCCAGAGCATGGGGGCGCCCAGGGCCAGGTCCCTGAGGCCGAGTCCCAAGGACCGCATGATCTGGTGGGGGAGCAGCCCCACGGCCTCCTGGGGATTTTCGTAGGTTTCCACCACGGGGCATACCGTGGTGCAGTTTTCACAGGAAAAACAATAGGCAAAGGTGGCGCCCGAGGGCGTGCGCACCGCATCGGCCTTGAAGTCCGCATTCACCGGGGTCACGGGGATCACCGCCTCGGTGTCTTGCACCATGGGGAAGGCCGCTTCCATGGCGTCCATGGCGGCCCGCAGGGGACGGTCATACCCTTGGGCGGGGAGCCGGTGGCGGTTTAATCCCCGGAACAGGGAAAAAGGGGAAAGGGTCAAAAAGACCGGACCGTCCTTTGCCAGGATCTCGTCCCGGACGGAAAGCCACAGGTCCCGCAGGTTGATCCCCGCCGGGCACACCACGGTGCAGCGGTCGCAGTTGGTGCACAGATAAATGCCTTCCCGAATGGCGTCCATGGCTTCCTTGGAAAGGGGTTTTCCCGTGGCATAGGCCTTGAGAAACTGCATTTTTTCCCCCGGAAGGATCATCTTGTTCCCCTTGGCTTCATAGGCCACGGACACGGAACACCGGAGGCTGCAGGTGGCGCAGTGCATGCAGGCGTCCAGCTCCATGGCCTGCCGGGTGGCGATGTTTTCGGGCAGGGATTTTTTCGGGTCCATCACCGCGTTGGCCAGGAGGCTGACGGAACTGGAAAAAATATGAAACATCTTGGAAAAGGGGAGATAGGCCAGCCCGAAGAAGCACGCAAAGATGTGAATGTACCACAGGATGGTGGGCCCGTCCGCCCGATCCAGGGCCAGGGCCACGGGGGAGAGCGCCTTGGCCGTGGCGTACCCCGCAAAGGCCGACTTGTTGGGGGCATGGCACCCGGCACAGTTCACAAAATTGATCTCGGATCCTTCTTCCAGGACCTCTTCTTCAAAGGGCCCCTGAACGTTGGGAGAAACGGTTCCGTATTCGGCCACCCAAAAGCTTTCCAGGGCTTCGATCTCTTCTTCATCGTCCATCCCGGCATAATCATAGACCATGCGCATGAATTCCGTGTGCGAGGTCATTTTGGCCCCTTCCAGGAGGAAGCCGGAGACCATGATCACCGCCAGGATGCCGATGGCGTAGCGGTCCATGCCATTGGTCAGCATCCGGGGGACTTTCAAAATGAAGCGGCGGTAGATCGCGATGCCCACCCCCACGATCACCATGAGGCCGAAGATGTCTCTTAAGACGAAAAAGGGGTTCAAGGTGGAATAATAATCAGGAAACAGGGCCACCGTGATGTGTTCTTCCAGGGCGTGCATGAGAAGGAGCAGGATGAATCCGCCGTAGATCAGAAGATGCATGACCCAGCGCAGGGGGTCTTCCTTTACGATCCGCACCTGCAGCAGCACATCCAGGATAAGCGCCCGGATGAGGGAAAATACCTTTACGCTGAAGACGACGCCGAGGATCCCCCGCACGGCGGCCCCGACGCGCCGGGCCGGGGTAAACCCCTGACCGAAGACGCCGACTTTTCGGGTAAACCAGGCGGCCACCTTGTAGAGGGTGCCGGCGGCAAAAACAGCCAGGGCCAGGTATAAGGATACGGTAAAGACCATCGACGAGAACCTCCTCATGGTTCCGAAACCAGGGGTAACCCCCCTTTTTTCGGGGCAAATCCTTCGCCCGGCATCGCCCCCCGGGCGATTTTTTCAAATAAACGGCTTTTGTACCGGTTCAGGGGTCTGCTGTCAACAGATTTCGAGACATGGCAAAAAACATCCATAGAGATCTGGCCCGGTATCCTTGTCCGCCTCTGAGGATCATCCGAGCATCGTCCTCTCAAGAGAGGATGACCGATGTTTCGGAAGCCGGATCGGCAATCGAACAGTATCGTTATGGCATGAGTCATGAAAAACCCATTGAAATCATTGAGAGTGTGTGTGGGGGGCTCAGGTTTGCTCTGATTGAGTGGATGACTCTAAGAGACGGGTCGGGGTTTCCTCGAAAATCGGAAAGGAACCACCTCTGCCTTAATGGCCGGGAGATAAGCAGCCACCGGCTGGGTGATAGAAGTCTATGGACCGATCTGTCCTCAGGGCGAAATTGACCTGAAGGCCTCCCAATCAAATACGGACTGCACCACGGTCAAGATATCCTTCATATTGAAAGGCTTTTCGATAAATGTCAGTGCGCCGCTTCTGAGAATCTCATCCACTGGCCCCCGCCCTGAAATAACAATGACGGGAAGAGAGGGGTGTTTGGCCTTAATCCGCCTTAACAATTCAAGGCCGTCAATATTGGGCATGGCATAATCCGTAAGAACCAAATCGAACGATTGCTTTTCAATCTGCAAGTGCGCCTCCATGCCGTTTTCCACCGCGGTGACCTCATAACCCGCCTTTTTAAGCATCTTCGTCAGCAGGCTTCTCAGTCCCGCTTCATCGTCTGCCACAAGGATCCTCTTCTTTGAAATGTTTTGCTCCATTCGGGGTCCTTTTCGATCGGGTTCGTGCATGATAACCCTCCTCTTTTCCTCGGCAAGAATACAACCGAGAATATATATTCTCCGTTCGAAAAATACAACCTTAAGTTGTTAGACATGCCTCAAGGCTCATATGATAAGGATTTTTTAAAAGAATCCATCCGGTCTTTTAGAGAGGTCTGCAACGTGGGGACAACAATTGATTGACGAAGAGATTGGCAGGAAAATCAAGGAATATCGCAAGTGGTACGGCGTTTCCCAGATAGAGCTTGCCGAAAGAATCGGCATTTCCTTTCAACAGATACAAAAATACGAAAAGGGACAGACCCGGATCTCGGTGATGCGTTTGGAGCAAATCGCAGGGGCCTTGAAGATCCCGATCACCGTTTTTTTTGAAGATGAATCCCTGACCAATCTCTCCGATGTCTCAAGAAAGTACATGCCCGAAAAGGTTTCCCTGCCTGGCCACGAGCCTTTTTCGTCGGAAGAGCTCTCTCTGGTGAGGCTTTTCCGCAAAACGACCAATAAAAAGTTCAGAGAGGGAATCCTGAAACTCCTTCAGGGAATTTTTGAAATTGAACACAAACGCCGGGAAGAGGCGAAGGGCGGTCAACAGACCTCGGAATCCGAATCATAATGGCAGGGGCCGGTCAGTCCGTTTCAGGGACCTGCCGGCCTTTGACATGCCCAGAGAGAAGCTTGCCGCCAAAGGGGCGGAGTGCCTTTCCGATACCGAGCTTCTGGCAGTGATTATAGGGAGTGGCATTCCGGGAAAAGATGTATTCAAGATCGCCCGATCCGTGATTCGAAAGCTGGATCGATCCGGCGAGCGCATCGAAGTAAACAGCCTGCTTTCCGTTGAGGGTATCGGGCTTGCCAAGGCCTGCCAGATCGTGGCATCTTTGGAGTTCGCGAGGAGGCGTCTTGCCAAGGACGGGGTCTTCATTCAATCGGCCGTGGATGTGTTGCCTTTCATTTCCCGGATTGTCGACAAGAAACAGGAACATTTTCTCTGTGTGTCCTTGAACGGGGCAAACGAACTCATCGGAACCAGACTCATCACGGTCGGTCTGCTGACAACCACCCAAGTCCATCCTCGCGAGGTGTTCGCAGATGCCATTTCCGAACGGGCAGCCTCGGTTATTCTAGCGCATAACCATCCATCGGGGATCCTCGAACCCACAGAAGAGGACCTGGCAGCCACGCGCCAACTGGTCAAGGCCGGCAAGATACTCGGAATTTCCGTCCTGGATCACATCATCGTTTCAAAGAAAGGATACCTTTCCCTCAAAGAGGCCGGATTGATGTAACTCTGCCTTGACCCGCCTTCAAGACAGATTGGTTCTATTTACAACACCCTAAACCCCGTGGAAAAAACCCTGCCGAAAAGGCGTTCATGTCTGCAATTCAGGTCCTCTCGGATTATGAGGGACCTACCTTCTTCTTGTTCAATTGGCGTGTTCATCCTCAAAAAAGTTTCGCACATGGAAAATGGCACGCGGCTCGCTTTCGACTCCATTTTCTATCCGGCCGCGGTTATGGGCTTTAAAAAATGGAAAGATTCTGTATAATATGGCATTAACTGAATGAAAACTCAACGAAAAAACGAGTCCGGGACGTCTTGTTTGTCGCCGGTGCAAAGGGATACGGTGGCACCCGTACGCCCCAATGTGGTGGTCCTGTGCGGGCCCACGGGGGTGGGCAAGACCGCAGCCGCCGTTGCCATTGCGAAGGGTTTCAACGCCGAGGTCGTCAACGCCGACTCCATGCAGGTCTACCGATACATGAACATCGGCACCGCCAAACCGGGCATGGAGGAACGCCGGGCCGTGAAACACCATCTCATCGACATCCTCGACCCGGATCAATCCTTCAGCGCCGCTTCCTATGCGGCCGCCGCCCGAACGGTGATTGACGACCTTCATCAAAAGGGGACCCTCCCGTTGGTGGTGGGCGGGACCGGCTTATACATCAAGGCGCTGCTGCACGGACTCTTCAAGGAAGATTCAAAAACCCCCGGCATCCGTGCCCGGCTCAAGGCGGAAGCGGCCCGTCTCGGCAGCGAGACGCTGCACGCCCGGCTTCAGCGCCTGGACCCGGAGTCCGCCCGCCGCATCCATCCCAACGACACCGTCCGCATCATTCGGGCCCTGGAAATCTGCGAATCCACGCAAACCCCCCTTTCCAAACTTCATGCCGCCCACGGGTTTTCCCAAAAACCCTACGATGTCCTGAAAATCGGGCTGACCCTGGAGCGGAACGTATTGTACGGGCGGATCAACCGGCGGGTGGATCAGATGCTGGCCGCGGGCCTTTTGGAGGAGGTGGAATCCCTTCTGAAACGCGGATACGACCCCGCCCTGAAATCGATGCAGTCCATCGGGTACCGGCACATGGTGCAGTTCATTCAAAAAGAACGGTCATGGGAAGAGGCCGTCGCCCTGATGAAACGGGACACCCGGCGGTATGCCAAGCGGCAGTGGACCTGGTTCAAGGCGGATCCGAAGGTGAACTGGGTCGACCCAGACGACCTGGATGCCATTCGCGCCGCAGTCGGCGAGCACCTGGAAGGTTCTTATTGACAGGATTTGACCTTAGGATAAATTTCGAATCGGGGTCATGCGCTGCCGTGAGGTCGAAACCCGGAACGGCAAACCAGGAACCAAAACGGTTTTAAAAAATGCCGGCACTTGAATCGAAAAAACACATCGCCCTTTTTTTCACCGGCGGCACCATCACCATGAAGCCGGTCTCGGGCCAAAAGGGGGTGGCGCCGAGCCGGGCTTTCGAGCGTTTTTTCTCCGAATTGGACCCGTTGGTGAAAACCATCCGGCTGGAACCCATATCCTGGGCGAATCTTCCAAGCCCCCACATGACGCCGGAAAAGATGTTTCAACTGGCAAAGGACGTGGACCGAAAACTTCAGGAACCCGCCTGCGCGGGGGCCGTGGTGATCCACGGAACCGACGTCCTGGTGGAATCGGCGTTCATGGCGGACCTGGTGGTGGAAACCGCAAAGCCCGTCATTTTCACCGGCTCCATGCGATACTACAGCGAAGCCGGGTATGACGGGATCCGGAACCTGCTCAACGGCATCAGGGCCTGCCTCCTTCCCATGCCTCCGGAACACAGCGTGGCCCTGCTGATGACGGACCGGATCTTCAGCGCCCGGGAGGTCATCAAGGTCAATGCCTTGAAAATGGATGCCTTTGAAGCCCCCGAAAGCGGTCCCGTGGCGTATGTGGCCGGGGATACCCTCCTGTTGACCCGGGGCAGCACCGCTTCCGCTTCTTTGAAACGCCCCCGGATCCGGACCCGCGCCATCGAACCCCGCGTGGCCTTGGTTTCCTGCTATACCGGGATGGACGACGGCCTCATTCGCTACTTACACCAAACGGGTGTTTCGGGACTCGTCGTGGAAGGATTCGGGGCCGGAAACGTCCCGCCGGGGATTGTTTCCGCCCTGGAGAAAATAATCCATGAAAAGATCCCGGTGGTGCTCACCACCCGGTGCGCCGAGGGCCGGGTCTGGCCCATCTATGGATATCCCGGCGGCGGCGCGGATCTGGTGAAAAAGGGGGTCATCCTGGGCGGACGGCTCGCCGGCGCCAAGGCCCGGATCCAGCTCATGGCCGCCCTGGGGGCCGGTATGGACGTACCCCGCATACGAGAACGATTCGAAAACGATTTTTAAAAAGAGGAAAAGGATGAACCGCACGCGCGTGAAAACCGCCCTGACTTCCGATACGGCTTTGGATCCGATCCGGATCCAGGGGTGGGTCCGCACCCGGAGGGACTCCAAGGGGTTTTCCTTTCTGGAGATCAACGACGGATCCGGCCTGAAGAACATCCAGGTGATCGTGGCGCATGACGGCCCGGCCGGCGCTTTTTTGAAAGACATCCAGACCGGCGCCTCCGTGGAAGTGACCGGGGCGCTGGTGGAATCCCCGGGAAAAGGCCAAAAATGGGAGGTGACGGCCCGGGAAGTCACCCTTTTCGGAACGGCGGACCCCGAATCCTACCCGTTGCAAAAAAAGCGGCATTCCGACGAGTTCCTTCGTACCATCGCCCACCTGCGTCCCCGGACCAACAAATACGGGGCCCTGTTCCGCATTCGCTCCGAAAGCGCCTTTTCCGTGCATCAGTTTTTCCGGGACCGGGGGTTTTTTTACCTGCAAAGCCCCATTATCACCGGGTCCGACTGCGAGGGGGCCGGAGAACTCTTCCGGGTGACCACCCTGCCGCCCGTCCCCCCGGCGGGCGCATCGAAAACCGATGTTTTTCAGGAGGATTTCTTCGGCAAAGAAGCCGGACTGACCGTTTCGGGACAGTTGGAGGCGGAGCTGTTCGCCTGCGCCCTGGGGAATGTCTACACCTTCGGCCCCACCTTCCGGGCGGAAAACTCCAACACCCCCCGGCATGCCGCCGAATTCTGGATGATCGAACCCGAGATGGCCTTTGCCGACCTGAGCGACAACATGGATCTGGCCGAAGACCTCGTCAAACACATGACCCGGCATGTGGTGGAGAACTGCCCGGAGGATCTGGAACTTTTCGCCCGGTTCGTGGACAAAGACCTCATGGAAAATCTGGATGCGATTTTAAACAACACCTACGTCCGCTTGCCGCATGCGGAAGCCGTCCAGATCTTGGAAAAATCCGGAAAATCCTTTGAGTTTCCCGTAAAATTCGGCGCGGACCTCCAGACCGAACACGAACGGTACCTGTGCGAGACGCATTTCAAAAAGCCGGTCCTTGTTTATGATTATCCGAAAGAGATCAAGGCCTTTTACATGCGTCTCAACGACGACGGGACCACGGTGGCCGCCATGGATCTTCTGGTGCCGCGGGTGGGGGAACTCGTGGGGGGAAGCCAGCGGGAGGAGCGCTACGCGGTCCTCCATCGACGCATCCGGGAAACGGGAATGGACCCCGCCGACTACTGGTGGTACCTGGACATCCGGCGCTACGGCACGGTGCACCACTCCGGGTTCGGATTGGGGTTCGAACGCTTTCTAATGACGGTCACCGGGGTCACCAACATCCGGGACGTCATCCCCTTTCCCCGGACGCCCAAGCATCTCGAATTTTAAATTGATCGTCAGCCGGGAAAACGGAAGGCATAAGACACGGACTGATCCATTATTCGAATAATTCGGCGTGGGTTCCAAGACGGGTGGGACGAAGTTCAAAATCCGTCAGGGTGTAAATCAAAAGCCAATCGGTTTCTATGTGACACTCCCTGAAATCCTGCCAGGGCCCTTTTAATTTATGATCCCGGCATCTTCCGGACAGAGGTCGGAGTTGCGCCAATATTTCCAGGACCTTTTTGACTTTTTCGAGATTCCGTCCCTGGCGAGCCGCTCTTTTCAGGTCTTTTTTGAATTGTGCCGCGGGACGGATCGACAGCATTATTTATCCAGATCTTCGAAAAGATCGTTTGTCGTATCGTATTTTTTGCCCTTTCCTTTCCGTGCGGCCTCCATGGCGGAGACGGTTGTCTTGTTGGGAACGCGCAGATCAAAAGGGATTCCACGGCAGGCAATGATTTGTCGATAGAAGACTTCCTGTGCGGTGGAAATGGAAATTCCGAGTTCTTTCAAGATGCGCTCCGCCTCCTGCTTGACTTCCGGGGTCAGCCGCGCGTGGGTCATCGCTGTTTTGGCCATGTCCCATCACCTCCTTTTTGTATACCATAATGATATAATGGGTGGTTTTGGGAGTCAAGGGGGTTGTTACGGAAGGCGCGCGACTATTCCCTTTCGGTTCACTCAAAAAGCATTTTTTGTCGAAAATAATGGAAGGATGGCATATGGGGGAGAAAGACCATGACTAAAATCCGCCTTTTCGCGATTTCATCGTATCGGATTCCGCCGGTGAATCGTTAGATGACAAACCCGCAAAAAGCCAACGCCGGTGTAATCGCCGCACTCACCCTGGTGCATTTCACCGGGGATCTTTACGCGTCTTTCATCAACCCGTTGCTCCCCGTCTTTGCCGACACCTTCGCCCTGTCCATGACCCAGGTGGGGCTGATCGCCGGTGTCAACCGGTTTTTCATGTTCGTGATCCAGCCCGTGGCGGGGTATTTCGCCGATCATTACCGGAGCCGGCTCTTTGTGCTGGGCGGGCCGCTGTTGACCATGGTCTTCATTCCCATCGTGGGATATGCCCCGAGTTACCTCTTTCTTTTGGCCTTCATCGGCATCGGATCCATCGGACAGGCCATGTTTCACCCCCCCGTGGCCGGGATGATTTCCACCTATTCGGGGCGGCACTTCGGATTTTCCATGTCCGTCTTCAATGTGGGCGGCACCTTTGCCTTTGCGGTGGGCCCCATACTGATCACCACCATCGTGCGCTACCTGGGCCTCAAGGGTGCGGTCTATTCCATGTTCATCGGGCTTCCCCTCATGCTGGTGCTTTTCAAAACCGTTCCCAAACCGGAAGGGGAGGTCCTTTCCAGCCGCGGTTTCTTCAATTCCCTGAAAGAAGCCCTGGGGAGCGCATGGAAAGGGATTCTGATCATATGGGTGGTGATGGTGCTCAGGGCCTTTGTCAGCCAGGCATGGCTGACCTTTACCCCGGTGCTTTTCGCCAGGGAAGGGTACTCCTTGATTTCGGTGGGGGTTATCGTATCCCTGTTCACCCTTGCCGGAACCCTGAGCGGTCTATTGGCCGGTCATTCGGCGGATCGGTTCGGCTATAAACCCATTTTTTATGCCAGCAGTTTTTTTACGGCGCCCATGCTCTTTTTTTCGATCCACCTGGGCGGCAACTGGGTCTATGCCTTTGCCTTTTTAACCGGTTTCTTTGCGCTGGCCACCCTTCCTTTGGGTGTGGCCCTGGGGCAGGAAATCGCGCCCAAGGGCAAATCCATGGTTTCCAGTCTCATGATGGGCCTGGCCCTCGGCGTCGGCGGGGTGATGAGCCCCCTCGTCGGCAAACTCGCGGACCTGTATACCCTCAAGGCGGTCCTTTCATGGTTTCCGGTGATCCCCCTGATCTCCCTGTTCCTGATACACCGGCTCCCGGATAAAACGGTGGCGCCCCTTGGATGATGGAACGCCCCCGGTTTCGGTCAAAGGCCGGCTTTTAGGCCGCGGCCCATTCCTCCTTCAACACGTCCCCCTGGACCCCCACCACCACGTACTTGATGGGGACTTTCCTTTTGGAAGCCTCGGCGGCCTGCCGGGCCAGCTGCAGTAACCCCATGCAGCAAGGGACTTCCATGATCAAAACCGTCAGGGTGTTGATTTTGGCATCCTCGAACCAGGCCTGGATCTTTTCCAGGTAAACGGATTGTCCTTCATCCAGCTTGGGGCAGGCGATGGCAAGGGATTTTCCCTTCAGGTATTCCCGGTGAAACTCCCCCAGGGCATACGCGACGCAGTCGGCCGTCAACAAGACGTCCGCTCCCTGATAGTAGGGCGCGGCGGGATTGATGAGATGCATCTGGATGGGCCACTGGGCCAGTTGGGATCGGATTTTTCCCGCCGGACCTTCCATCTTTTTTTCTTCGCTGCTTTTAAACTGCATCATCCGGGATCCCGGACATCCTTCAAAGGTGGTCATGTCACTCCTCCTTTTTTTGAAACGCGGCTTCCAGTCGCCGCACAAACCCCTCATATGTTTCAGGGGCGATTCCCGACTCCTGATCCACCTGGGCGAACCGGGCGAAAAGTTCCCCCACCTGCCGAACCGTGAGCTGATTGTCCATCCACGGATACAGGATTTCATCTTCCTTTCGGATGTGTTCGGCAAGGAGTTCCCGGTACGCCGTCAGGCTTTCGGACAAGTTTTTTTTGTCGTTTTCCGCCAGGGCCTTTTGCATGGCTTTCACCAGGGACCGGGCCCGGGTGTGATCCTCGTGCATGACCTTGAGAATGTCGGCGGTTTCATCAAAATACTTGAAAAGGATCTCTTCTTCCTTGGCATGGTGGTATTTGTCGGCAAAGGACCGGATCATGTCGATGCCGTCCAGGATCCGCTTTTTTCCCTGTTCGGATTCCAGATCAAGGGCGTCGACAAACTCGGGGATCAACGCGATCCATCTTTTGATGAGAACATGTTCATCCACGAGTTTCTGGAGCGGGGGCGAGTATCCCCTTGTCTTCGGCGGCGCCGGTGATGCCCGTTTTCGCGTTTTCGGTACCGGGTGTTCTTTTCCGGGCTCCACGGCGGCGGC
Source organism: uncultured Desulfobacteraceae bacterium (assembly GCA_964596535.1). Lineage (GTDB taxonomy): Bacteria > Desulfobacterota > Desulfobacteria > Desulfobacterales > UBA2156. The sequence goes on along the minus strand of CAZQUR010000065.1, from coordinate 341 downwards.
GATTCTTTCCATCAGTTCCTTTTCCTGTTCCGCAGACAACTGGTGGATCGAAACAATGTCTTTCAAAAGACAGATGCCCACATTACACGGCCCACAACCGATGTCGTAATCGTTTAAAACCGTCTCCACTTCCGGGAATTCCGTGATGATCTCCTTAATGCCTTTATTCAGATAGGCTTCCATGGGGCTGTTCTCCTTTTTTTGAACCGCAACAGCGGGCGCATTCCCCGCAGGTTCTGCCTGACGGCAGGGCTGCGCGGGCCCGCTTTGCCCAACCCGCGAAGCACTGCCGTCAGGCAGAAATCCCGCCTTGCGGGGCGGCAGTCAGCTTCGATCCCCTG
>CAZQUR010000064.1:0-16848 GCA_964596535.1 uncultured Desulfobacteraceae bacterium | reverse complement strand
AAGGAGGTGCCAATGGACAAGGAACAAAACACGTTTTACGAAAAGTTGGAAGGCAAGGGCGTGACCCGAAGGGATTTCATGCGGTATTGCACCTTTCTCACCGCCACCATGGGGCTTTCCGCCGCGTACGTCCCCAAGGTGGCGGAGGTCTTTGCCGCACCCAAGCGGCGGCCGCCCGTCATCTGGCTCCATTTCGCCGAGTGTACCGGATGTTCCGAGGCGGTTCTGCGCTCCCAGTATCCTTATATCGACGATTTGGTGTTGGAGGTGTTGTCCCTGGAATACCATGAAACCGTCATGGCCGCGGCGGGACAGCAGGCGGAAGACCAGCTTCACGCCGCGATGAAGAAATACGAGGGCAAATACATCTGCGTGGTGGAAGGGGCCATTGCCACCAAGTTCGACGGCGGCTACGGGAAGATCGCCGGCCGCACCTTCCTGGAAACCGGACAAGACGTCTGCAGCAAGGCCGCCGCGGTAATCTGTATCGGCGCCTGCGCGTCCTTCGGCGGCATACAGGCCGCCAGGCCGAATCCGGGCGGATACAAAGGCGTCGGCGATGCCCTGGGGATCAAGCCGGTCAATCTCCCCGGATGCCCACCCAACCCGGTGAATTTCGTCGGGACCCTCGTCAATTTCCTCCTTTTGGGAAAACTGCCGGCTTTGGACAACCTGGGCCGGCCCCTTTTTGCATACGGCAAGACCATCCACGACCAGTGCCCGAGACGCTCTCATTTTGAAATGGGGGAGTTCGTCACCGAGTTCGGATCACCCGAGGCGGCCATGGGGTTCTGTTTATATCAGATGGGATGCCGGGGGCCGGAGACCTTCAACAACTGCCCCATCGCCAAGTTCAACGACGGCACCAGCTTTCCCATCGAAGCCGGGCATCCGTGCATCGGGTGCAGCGAACCCTATTTCTGGGATAAGATGACCCCGTTTTACCAGGAAATGTAAAGGGTTGTCGTAAACCAAAAGCCATCCGGTTTTCCAGCAGAATAAAGGAGGACGTCTTATGGGAAAAAGAGTCACCATCGATCCGATCACAAGAATAGAAGGGCACTTAAGAATTGAAGTGGAAGTCTCCGGCGGCAAAGTCGTCAATGCCTGGAGCAGCGGCCAGATGTTTCGGGGGATCGAACTGATCCTTCTGGGCCGGGATCCCCGGGACGCCCATCATTTTGTCCAGCGTTCCTGCGGGGTCTGAACGCTGACCCACGCCCTGTCCTCGGTGAGGGCAGTCGAAGATGCGGTCAAGGTAAACATTCCCGACAACGCCCGGATCATCCGCAACCTCCTCCACGGCGCCCAGTTCCAGCACGATCATATCGTCCATTTTTATCACCTGCACGCCCTGGACTGGGTGGACGTGGTGAGCGCCCTGAAGGCCGATCCCAAGGCCACGGCCACGCTTGCCGATAATGTGAGCAACGCCCATGTGGGAGGCGCCGTCTATTTCAAATCCGTCCAGGAACGGCTGAGAACCTTCGTGGAAAGCGGGCAACTGGGGCCTTTTGCCAATGCCTACTGGGGGCATCCCGCGTACAAGCTTCCACCGGAAGCCAACCTTATGGCCGCGGCCCACTATGTGGAGGCCCTGCGCATCCAGGCCCGGGCCGCCCGGCTCCACGCCATTTTCGGTGCGAAGAACCCGCACCTCCAGTCCCTGGTGGTGGGCGGGGTCACCTGTGTGGCGGATCTGACCCCGGATCGCATCGCCGAGTTCCTCTACATCTGGAAGGAAACCCAAAGCTTCATCGAAAACGTCTACATCCCGGACCTGGTCGCCGTGGCCTCCTTTTACAAGGATTGGGGCGCCATCGGCGGGACCCAAAACTTTTTGGCCTGGGGGGATTTCCCGGAAACGGCCGCAGAGCCGGAGAGCCTGTATATGCCCCGGGGGGTGGTTAAAAAACGGGACCTGGCGAATACGGCCATGGCCGCGCAGGAGGGGGTCACCGAGCATGTCAAGCGCTCATGGTATACGGACGGAGCCCCCAAGCATCCGTACAAAGGGGAAACCATACCGCTCCAGGAGAATCCCGCATACAAGCCGGACGACGGGAAGTATTCCTGGTTCAAAGCCCCCCGGTATGAAAACGAATCCTGCGAGGTAGGCCCCCTGGCCCGGGTCCTGGTGGCCTATGCCAAAGGGCACGCCGATCTCAAGCCCGTGGTGGACCAGACCTGCCAGAAGCTGGGCATCCCGGTGACGGCGCTTTTTTCCACACTGGGCCGGACTGCGGCCCGGGGGTTGGAAACCCTGGCCATCGGAAAGGCCATGGAAGGGTGGCTCATGCAACTGGTGGAAAACATAAAAAACGGGGACACCAAAACCTACCAGGCCTGGGACTGGCCCGCGGGAGAAGCAATCGGCGTCGGCCTCAACGACGTCCCCAGGGGATCTTTAGGGCACTGGATCCGCATCGAAGACAAGAAGATCAAGAATTACCAGTATGTGGTCCCGTCCACCTGGAACCTCGGGCCCCGCTGCGAAAACAACAAGATGGGACCCGTGGAAGAGGCCCTCATCGGCACACCGGTGGCCGATCCCAAGCAACCCCTGGAGGTCTTGCGGACCGTGCATTCGTTTGATCCGTGCATCGCCTGCGGTGTCCACGTCATCGATCCCGATTCGAACCAGGTGTATACCGTCAAGGCCTTGTAATCGAGCCATCCCCTTTTCCCCCGACCCCCCGGCGCATTTCCCCGGGGGGTCGGTTTTTTTTCGGTCCAAAGCGCGCCGTCCGCGTCGCCTTGTCGGATCATATTCCGTTGACACGGATTTTGAGATCCGATAACAAAAACGACTCGACAACCAACCCGCTCCACGACAAATCTTTTGGGTATAGATTCACAGGAGCCGTTAACGCATGGCCAGCCGATTTGCCCCGGGCCGCCTATACCAGCACGGCGTCGAATCGATCCTGTACCGTCCCAAAATCACCTTGCTGCTGGTGGCCCTGATCACCCTCTTTTTTGCGTGGCAGATTCCCGGATTGAAAATCCGCACCTCCATTTACGATATGGTGGTGGAGAATCTCCCGGAAACCCGGACCTATGCGGCCTTTCGCACGCTCTTCGGCTCGGATGAAATCATCCGGGTCGTCATCAAGGGCAAAAACGTCCTGGATCCGGGAACCTTTGAAAAAATCAATAGAATCTCCACGGACCTGAAGGCTGTTCCAGGGGTGCGCCGCGTTATCAGCCTTCCGGAAATCAAAGCGGCGGTGGAAACCGGTGGTGCGTGGGATCTGGACCGGTTCGCCGCGGTGCTTTCACCCATCGCCCTTTTTGAAAAGAACCTCCTCTCATCGGACCGCCATGCCACCGCAGTGACCTTGGTGCTGCACCCGGATGCCGATGAGGCGGCCGTGATCCGTTCGGTGGAAAATTATATCACCGGGGCACCCAAGGATCTGACCCTATATCAGATCGGCATGCCGGTGGTTTCCGATGCCCTGACGCGCTATACGCAGAAGGATTTCTATCTTCTTCCCCCCATCACCCTGGCCGTTATGACCGTGATCCTCTTTTTTTTGTACCCCACCGTCCGGATCACGCTCATTCCTCTGGCGTGTGTGCTCATCGCCATGGTCTGGACCTTCGGCTTCATGGCCATTCTCCAGGTCCCGCTGTCCATGCTCACCATGATTGTCCCGATCTTTCTCATCGCCGTGGGCACCGCCTACTGCCTTCATATTACATCCGAGTTCAATGAGGGGTTGAATCGGTTCCCGTCTTCCACAGCGGCGGCTCTGGCCGCCTTTTCCACCATGACGCTCCCCACCGTGGTGGCGGTTTTTACGACGGTGGCGGCCCTGGCATCCCTTTTCGTGAACCGGATACAGGCCATCCGGGAGTTTGCCCTTTTCGCCTGCATGGGGATCCTCGTCCTCATGGTTCTGGCCCTGACCTTTTTACCCGCAGCCTTCGCCCTCGTGCCCGGACGCGGGGAAGGACGTTCCAAAAGGACCTGGGCGGCACAGGCGGCGGCTCGATTCTGTGATTGGATTGCGCATGTCAACATCCATCGGCAAAAGGTGTCGCTCCCCATTTTAGGCGGCGTCGTTCTGTTTTGCATCATCGGCATATTCCGGGTGCAGGCGGAAACCAATCCGGTGGAATTTTTCAAAGAGGACGCGCCGGTCAGCCGGCACTTTCACGATATCGCGCGGCACCTGTCCGGGAGCTTCCCGGTCCATGTGTCCCTGTCCGCAAAAGAAGAAGATGCCTTTGAAGATCCACAGATGATCAAGGAAATCGAACGCGTCCAAAGGGCTCTGGAGACCCTTCCGGGAGTGGATAAGAGTGTTTCTTTTGCCGACTACATGAAGCTGGTCAACTATGCCCTCAATCGATTCGATCCGAAATATTATGCCCTTCCCGAAGAGGGCTTTGAAGTAAGGATGCTCTTGAACAATTACAAGATCATGTTCGGGGAAGACATGCTCTACGGGTTCATGAGTCGTGATTTTTCCAAAGCCAACCTCATGTTGTTGACCCATTTGTCGAGTTCCCGGGAGTTTCTTGAAATCCAAAACCGAATCCACGATCTTGTGAAACAATATTGCTCCAAGACCCTCACGGCCGAAGTGACCGGCATCGGCATGGTGGTGGCGGCATCCAGCGACATCCTGACCCGGGGACAGGTCAAGAGCCTTTCCATCAGCATGGTCCTGATTTTTTCCCTGATGTTCATCCTGTTTTTGTCTTTCAAGGTGGGATTGATCGCCATTGTCCCCAACATGTTCCCCATCGTGGTGAACTTCGGCATCATGGGGTGGCTGGGGATCCCGCTTTCCGCCGCCACCAGCCTGATTGCCAGCATCGCCATCGGTTTGGCGGTGGATGATACGATCCATTATCTGGTCTGTTTCAACCGGGAGTTCAAAAAATGCTTGAACGATGAAACCGCCCTTGCCGAGACCCTCAAAAAAGTGGGGCGTTCCATTGTCTTTACCACCGTCACCATCGGTGCCGGGTTCTCCATCCTGATGGTGTCCAACTTCAAGCCCACCGCCTTGTTCGGTTTTCTGATGTTGATCACCATGGCCTCCGCTTTGGTGGGAGACCTGCTGCTCCTCCCCTCCCTGATGCTCCATGTGGAACTGGTGACCCTGTGGGATCTGCTCCGACTCAAATTGGGAAAAGATCCCCAGGAGGGAATCCCCTTGTTCAGGAATCTGTCCCGCACCCGGATCCATCATATCTTTTTGGCCGGTTCCCTGAAGCCCTTTCAATCGGGGGAAGTGATCTTTAAAAAAGGGGAACAAAGCGATTTTATGTATGCCGTTATTTCCGGAGGCCTGGATGTCGTGAACCCCATGGCTGACAAGCTGAATGGAAAATACGGCGGCGATATTGTCATCAGCCATATCCGGGTGGGGGATGTGGTGGGGGAGATGGGGCTTTTTCGGAATGCGCCTCGCTCGGCCACGGTGGTAGCCGCCACGGAAGGAGAACTCCTTCAGATCAACTGGAAAATGATCCGTCGCTTGCAGTTTTTGTATCCCAACACGGCCCACAAGTTTTTCCACAACCTGGTCTCGATTCTGTGCGACCGGCTGGAACACATCACCCAGTGCTATACCGCCGATTGCTTCATCGATGAAGAAAGCGGCGTTTTTAATCCAAGAGGATTCTTTGAATCTCTCCACAGGCAGTTTCATCTGGCCGTCAGACACCAAATGCCATTGTCCGTGTGCCTTGTGAAAGTTCGATTCAACGGCGGCACGGCTTCCCCGAAGGATTTCACCTCGGGAGAACGGTTGATGAAGATCGCAGGCGATATTATCGCGGAAACCATTCGCAGAAGCGATGTGGTGGGACGTCTCGACGGGCGGCTTTTCGGACTGGTGCTCATGGGGTCCACCGCAGTGGTGTCCCGGGAAACGTGCCTGCGTATTCAAGCCCGTTTTGAAAGGGAAGTGCGGGAAAAAGAAGGTATTGCCGCGGAGATGGTTTTCGGAATCGCCGGCGGTCAAATGAATGCCGAAAGCCAGGAGGCGTATCTGATCGATCAGGCCAGAAATGCGCTGGAAAAGGCTGAGACAAGCGGGGGGACGGTGCAGTGGTCCTCCTAGTCCCCGTCTTTTTTCTCCGTGCTTGTGCCGCAATACAACCCGTGGTAAAGTTTTTCTAGCTTTATTTTCCGGACCCGAGCACGCGTCCGAATCCGAACTCCGACGTCATTTCGATGACTTGAGTAAATCCGAAGGGGGATTGAACGTTTTTCCATGAAAAAGCCCCATGTCATGATCCTGGGTATCGGAAACCTCCTTTTTGCCGACGAAGGCTTCGGGGTGCGCGTGGTCCAGCACCTGATGGAGCACTATGCGTTCCCGGAAAACGTCTCTCTGGTGGACGGGGGAGTGCTGGGGTTGAATCTTTTGGGGGTGATTTCCGAAGCGGATCATCTCATCGTGTGCGATGCCGTGCGGAATCACGGGGAACCGGGGACCGTTTACCGTCTGGAAGGCGACGCGGTTCCCGAACGGGTGCGGGCCAAAAATTCATTGCACCAGGTCGACTTCCTCGAGGCCCTGACCCTGTGTCAAGCACTGGATTCGCCGGTTCCCGAAACCGTGATCCTGGGCGTGGAGCCGGCCGATATCGAAACCCTGAGCATTCAATTGACGCCTGCCACGGCGAATCAGGTGGCACCCATAGCGGATCGGGTCCTTGATGAGCTGCGGCGTCTCGATGTTTCTTTTAAGAAAAGGACAACCCATGTGCCTTGCGATCCCTTCGAAGATTGTCGCCATCGAAAATGAAATGGCGGTCCTGGATGTGGACGGTGTCAAGAGAAAAGCAAGCCTGTTGCTCCTGGAAGCCCCCCGTGTGGGGGATTGGGTCATCGTGCATGCCGGGTTCGCCATCCAAAAGATCGACGAAACGGCCGCCCGGGAAACCCTGGAGCTGTTGCGGGAATCCCTTGCCCGGGTGGAGGGGGAAAACGGCGGGGAATAGTTTCCCGGCCGGTGCCCCGAAAATCATGTGATGGAAAAGAATCGCCTGGCCCGGGACATCACCGTGGAAGGGATCGTCCAAGGCGTTGGATTCCGGCCCTTCGTCTTTCAACTGGCCCGCCGCCGGGCGCTTTGCGGTGAAGTCGCCAATACCGCCGCCGGCGTGTTTATCCATCTGGAGGGAAAATCCGAAGGCATCCGGGCTTTCGTCAAGGAACTTTCCGAAAAAGCGCCTCCCCTTTCCCACATCACCCGGATTGTTGTTTCGAAAGGCACCGTGAACGGCTGCACCGCCTTTACCATCGCCCCGAGCCGTCCCGAATCCCGCAAATCTGCGTTGATTTCCCCGGATGTGGCCGTCTGTGATGCCTGCCTGAAGGAACTCTTTACCCCCGGAGACCGGCGGTACCGGTATCCGTTTATCAACTGCACCCATTGCGGTCCCCGCTATACCATTATCGACGACATCCCTTACGATCGGCCCCACACATCCATGAAACATTTCGTCATGTGCGAAACGTGTCGGGCCGAATACGAAGATCCTGAGGACCGGCGGTTTCATGCCCAGCCCAACGCCTGCCCGGCCTGCGGTCCCCAGGTCTTTTTACATGATGCAAAGGGGCGCCGGATGCCTTCGGAGGATCTGATCCGGGATACGGTTTCCCTTCTGAAACAAGGCGCCATCGTGGCCGTCAAAGGACTCGGGGGATTTCATTTGGCGGCGGATGCGGTTTTGAGTGATGCGGTGATGCGGCTGAGAAAACAAAAGCGCCGCGAAGAAAAGCCCTTTGCGGTGATGGCAAAGGACCTGGAACACATCGCCGTCTTTGCGGTGGTGCGTCCTGAAGAGGCCGCCCTGTTGACGTCTTTGCAGCGGCCCATTGTTTTGCTGGAAAAAAAACAACCGAACCCCTTGGCGACGGCCGTTTCCCCGGAAAACAAATACTTCGGGGTGATGCTCCCGTATACACCCCTGCACCACCTCCTGCTGGAAAACGGTTTCACGGCCCTGGTCATGACCAGCGGGAATCTCAGCGAAGAACCCATCGCCATCGACAATGAAGAGGCCTTCGGCCGCCTGGAAGAGATCGCCGATTATTTCCTCATCCATGACCGGGATATCTATCTGCGCAGTGACGACGCCATCGTGCGGCATACCGCCGGCGCGGTCAGGATGCTTCGGCGGTCCCGGGGATTCGTTCCCCGGCCCGTCTTTTTGAAAATCGATGCACCGCCGGTATTGGCCTGCGGCGCCGAACTGAAATCCACTGTCTGTTTGACAAAGAAAAACCAGGCCTTTTTGAGCCAGCACATCGGGGATTTGGACAACCCGTCCACGGAAGCCTTTTTCCAACAGACCGTATCCCACCTGGAACGCATCCTGGATATCCGGCCCGAAATCGTGGCCCACGACCTGCATCCGGACTATCTGAGCACCCGCTATGCGCTGGAAGCACGAAAGACCGAAAAACGAATGGCGGTACAGCATCACCACGCCCATATCGTCAGCTGCATGGCCGAAAATCGAATTCAGGGTCCGGTGATCGGACTGGCCTTTGACGGCACCGGGTACGGACCGGACGGCACCATTTGGGGCGGAGAAATTCTGTTGGCCGATGAACGGGCGTTTCAACGCATGGCATTCCTGGAGCCGGTTCCCCTGCCCGGGGGGGAGGCCGCCATCCGGGAGCCCTGGCGCATGGCGCTGAGCTACCTTGCCGCCGCTTTCGGGCCGGCGTTCGACTTTCAAAAGATTCCCTCCTTACACCCGATGGATCCCAAGGCCATGGGAATCGTTGTCCGGATGATGCAACGGGGAATCCAATCCCCTCTTACCTCCAGCTTGGGAAGGCTTTTCGACGGTGTGGCCGCCCTTTTGGGCGTAAGGCAACAGGTGCGTTTCGAGGGACAGGCGGCCATGGCCCTGGAAATGATCGCCGACGAAAACACCCGCGAGACCTATGCCTGCCCGTGGACTCCGGAGATCCCCATCCGGATTCCCACCGCCCCCATCATTGAAGGGATCGTCCGGGACCTGATGGACAAAATTCCGTCCCATCGCATCAGCGGAAAATTTCACGCCACGGTGATCGAAATGTTCTCCCGGGTGTGCCGGACCGTCGCCGAGGAGACGGACATTCGCCGGGCGGCCCTCAGCGGGGGGGTGTTCCAGAACGCCATTCTCCTGAAAGGGCTTGTCGATGCGTTGACCCGGTGCGGGTTTGAAGTGTATACCCACTCCCAGGTGCCCGCCAATGACGGCGGCATCGCCTTGGGCCAGGCCGTGGTGGCCGCGGCCACCGTGAAATCTTAGAAGAGATCCGGAAATGGATAAAAAGGACATTCAGGGGTTCGAAAACGCCGCACTGGCCGAACATCTGCTCCAACAGATCCGCCGGGAAAGCCGGCATCCCGTCCGCCTCATGGAAGTCTGCGGCACGCATACCATGGCCGTATTTAGAACCGGCATCCGGTCCCTTCTTCCGGAGACCATCCGCCTCATTTCGGGCCCGGGGTGTCCGGTGTGTGTCACCGCCCAGGAAGAGATCGACACCTTTTTGGCCATGGCCCGGGAAGAGGATGTCATCATCACCACCTTCGGGGACCTGGTGCGGGTTCCCGGAACTCATACGTCTCTTCAGCAGGAGCGCGCAAACGGACGGGACATCCGGGTGGTCTATTCCACACTGGATGCCCTTGAGATCGCCGTGAAAAACCCCGGCCGGAAGGTCGTCTTTCTCGGCGTGGGATTCGAGACCACGGCGCCCACGGCGGCCGCCGTGATTCTTGAGGCCGAAAAACGAAAGGTGGAAAACTTCTTTGTGGTCTCGGCTCACAAGTTGGTGCCGCCCGCCCTCGAGGCGCTTCTTCAGAGCGAGGCGGTCAAGATCGATGGATTTCTCCTCCCGGGACATGTGTCGGTCATCATCGGAACAAAGGCCTATACCGACGTGATGGAAGCGCATCCGATTCCCGGCGTGATCTGCGGATTCGAGTCCGCGGACATCCTCCAGGGGATCCTCATGCTGGTGCAGCAAGCGGAAGCCGGTGCGGCGACGCTGCAAAACGCCTATTCCCGGGTGGTCACCGAAGATGGAAACGCGAAGGCCATGGGAATCCTTCACCGTGTTTTCGAGCCCGAAAATGCGGCCTGGCGCGGCCTCGGCGTCATCCCGAAAAGCGGGCTGAAAATCAGGGAAACCTTTTCCCGTTTCGATGCCCGGAAAGCGATCCCCGTGACGGTTCCCGAATCCCCGCCTCCCAGGGGATGCGCCTGCGGCCAGGTCCTGACCGGCGTGCTGTCGCCGCCCCAGTGCGCGTTATTCCGGAAACGATGCACCCCGGAGGACCCCGTCGGGCCCTGCATGGTCTCCAGCGAAGGAACCTGTGCCGCCTATTATCGATACCATATGGGGTGATTCAATTCCTGCCTATGGAGCATCTTGTATCCTTTGTTTCCAACGGAAATATACTGGAAGGACTTTTTGAAAAACGCTCCGGTCCCCGCAGCGTTGTTCTCACCCATCCCCACCCCTTGTAGGGGGGCGACATGCACAATTCCGTGGTGGATGCGGTGCGGCGGCCGCTTTCCTTGCATGCTTCTTTAGACTGAGTATGAGCCCAATGGAAAAAGACACGAACCGAGTGCCGTTGGACGCGACCGTTGCCGGTCCGCTTTTCATGCTCTCGGCCGCACTGCTTTTCACGCTGCTCAATGTCATTATCAAACGGCTGGGGCCGCAGTACGGGATCTGGGACATCGGCTTCTACCGCTTTTTCGGCGGGATGCTGGTGCTGCTGGCCCTTTTCGGACGCCATCGCAATCCTTACCGGGGGAACAACATCCGCCTGCTCATCATACGGGGATGCACCGGTTCGGCGGCATTCGTCTGCCTGGTGACGGCCATTCGTCTGCTGCCGGTCTCCACAGCGCTGGTCATCTTTTACTCTTTTCCGGTGTTTTCGGCGCTTTTTTCGTACCTGATCTACGGTGAGCGCATCGGGAAAAACGAGATCGCCTGTATCGCCGCGGTGCTTTTGGGAGTGGCCATTCTCTTCGATTTTCAATTGGCCGGAGGGGTGCTGGGCCAGTTGACGGCGCTGGTCGCCTCCGTGTTCGCCGGGCTCACCGTGACCTTGATCCGCACCCTGCGCGCAAACAATGGGCCGGTCATCATCTATCTGTATTTTTGCACCATGGGCACCCTGGCGACCCTGCCCATGTACCTGCGGCAGCCGGTTTTGCCGGCGACTCCCATGGAAGGGGCGATGATCCTCGGCATCATCTTCAGTTCGGTGCTCGCCCAACTTCTGATGAACCAGGGGTTTTTCTACTGCCGCGGTTGGGAAGGCGGGGTGTTCATGTCCAGCGAGGTGATCTTTACTGCCGTGGTGGGGATCGTTTTCCTCGGAGATCCGGCTCCCTTGCGCTTCTGGATGGGCGGGGCGATGATCCTGGCGAGCGGCATTGCACTGAATCGGCTCAGGGCCCACACCGTTGTCGTTGTACCGGTCAGCACTCCGACGGCACCGCCAAACCCGTGAGAGGGGCCTGGAACGACCGCTGCACGTCGATCCGAGGGGCGATTCGAATTGACGACCATCAAAGTGTTTTTCCGATCTCAAACGCCTTTCCGATAAATGTGCCAATACCATGATAACGCTGGCCCTCCGGGCTGTAGACAATCGGGCGAATTTTATCGATATCCGGTTTGCCGTCATTACCAAGCATCTTCTCATCTACTTTGACATCGACGATTTCACCCACGAAATGGGTGTGCAGACCAATTTCATAATAATGGATCATCTTGCACTCCAAGTTCATCGGAAACTCTTCAATATACGGGGCATCGACCCTTTCCGATTTGACCGGTGTCAGACCGCTTTTTTTGAATTTGTCCACATTGCGGCCAGATGCCAAGCCGAAATAGTCAGCCTCCCGGACATATTCGATTGAAGGGACACTCAGGGTGTATGCCTGTCGCTGCATGATATTGCCATAGGTATAGGTGGCCTTGCGAAGGGAAATGGTTACACAAGGCGGCTTGGAACAACAAATGCCGCCCCATGCAATGGTCATCACGTTGGGATTTCCGCTGGGATCATAGGACCCCACGCACCAGACCGGGGCAGGAAAAATGAGCGTTTTAGATCCAAACGATTTTTTCATGGTATTCTATCCTTCCTTTTCATGATTTCAGCGATCAACACCATATCAGAATAACAGTCCAAACGCTATCGAAAATCAGAAGGCCGCCCGGTCTTTGGCCGCGCTCCACGCTTTCCATTTTCAATCGTCACGGAAAAAAAGAAACAGATCAAAGGTGCCCGGCAAGTTGTGTCTGGATATCGACCGAATCGTTGAAATAGCGCATGTCCGCCAGCCGGCGCCCGGCGATGCCGGTGTAGAGATTCGTCCCTTTCAACGCGGCGATGTCCGGGTCTGGAGCCCTTCGCTGAAGCGCATCGTCGAGGACGGCGAAGGCCTTTTGTATGGAAGCCAACGCGTCTTCTTGGAGGCGCTCCACCGGAACATCTCGTTTTTCCCCCGTCACGGGATGCCGGTAGGAAACGGGTCGGGGGAAAAGCGTCTTCGGCCTTGGTATCCGAGCCGGATAGAAGTTGGAAATCACGGCCTCCAGGCGGACACCGGGCAACCGGTTCAATAGGTGCAACCCCTTTTTTAGAAGGGTGCGGCGGAAAAGGGATTGGAGTACGGCATGCAGTTGCACGGCCTTTTGGATCAAAGCGGTTTCTTGGGGGGTGGCGGCGGAAAAGAGTGTGGATACCATCTTCATGAAGGCATGCCGGGGGATTTCGACCTTTTTGAGAAAGCGTGAAAAGGTGGATGTTTTTATCGGGAAAAAGCCGCTTCCGGCAAAAAACAGATCCAGGTACGTTTCGAAGAGATGATGCCGGGCCTGGGCCCTTTGCTGCATTTTTTTCTCCGGGGCGTTGGGGTTGCCGCTGAAATGAATCACCATGGGATGGAACGCGGCATCCACAAAGACATGGGTCGTCATTCCGGCCAGAAGGGCAACGCTTCCGTCCCTGGAATCAGGTGACGGCTTTTCAAGTACGGGCACCAAGGCGGCAAAGGGGTTTTGTTGCGTGTCATGGATTTTCTCGGATTGATTTCGAAGCCATGTCCCTCCCGTGCCCCATTGCATATAAAAGGGGGAATCGAGGATCACGGCGCCGGCAAGATACAGGTTTTCGTGGGTTTCAAGGAGACACCGCAAAGGAGATGTTGCCCCCAATTGCAGGAACGCCGTCTTCGCCAGTGTCCAGTGGGTGATCTCTTTGGGCAAGGACCGTCCTCCTTTACGGGCCCGTTTTGGGGCTATAGGCTTTTTCCCGGGGGGGATAAAGGGCTCCGGGGCATTCTCCTTGAGCTGCACCGTAATGATCCCGGCCGCCACTCCCGAAAAACCCAGAAGGATTCCAAGGATTTTTTTACCGTGATCCGATCCAAGGCAAAACGCTGTTCCCGATTTTTACCCGGCAGTCTTTTCTCTTATCCACCCCGCATGTAAAATTCAAGGCATTTACCGTCCCTTTTGGTTTGACAACGGCGGCCGAATCCCTTTACAAATTTTGGAAGGGATTCCGGTCGCCCCTGGGGGACGGGAATCTGCATGGGGTCCTCACGGGATAAATCAGAACTCCGGAAAAGTGGGGAGCCTTTCAATAAAAGCAGGGAAAGAGGAAACAGGATGTCGACGAGAATGAAAGTGGCGTTTATCGGCTTGGGGACCATGGGGGCGCCCATGGCGGAGAATATTTTAAAGGCGGGGTTTCCCCTGACGGTGCACAATCGGACCCGGGCAAAAGAGGAAGCGCTGGTCAATGCCGGGGCGCTTCCGGCCGGCTTCCCGGCGGCGGCGGCGGCCGAAGCCGATGTGGTGGTGACCTGTCTGAGCGACACGCCGGATGTGGAGGCGGTGATAATAGGGGAGAAGGGGGTCATCCACGGGGCGGCCGAAGGCACGATCGTGGTGGATATGTCCACCATCAGCCCCTCGGCCACCCGTCGCATCGGAAAGGCCCTTCGGGCAAAGGGTGTGGGGATGGTGGATGCGCCGGTATCCGGCGGTTCCGAAGGGGCCCGGAAGGGGACCCTGTCCATCATGGCCGGCGGAGAAGCATCCGATTTCGAGGCGGTCCTGCCGGTCCTGGAGACCATGGGAAAGACCATCAATCACATCGGTCCACTGGGTTCCGGACAGATGACCAAAGCCGTCAACCAGGTGATTATTGCGGGGACGTACCTTGGGGTTGCGGAAGGAATCGCGTTGGGTCTCCGGGCCGGCCTGAATATGGAAAAAGTGCTGCGGGCCGTGGGCGGGGGGGCGGCTGCTTCCTGGGTGTTGGCCAACCGGGCAAAAAACATGATCGAAAACACATATCCATTGGGTTTTCGGGTCCGGCTTCACCGAAAAGATTTGAACATCGCCTTGGAGACGGCCAGGGAAATCGGTGCGGCCTTGCCGGTGAGTGCCTTTGCGGAGCAACTGGAGACGAGTCTTGTGACCCGGGGGAGGGGGGATGAAGACCTCTCCGCACTGGCCCGGATCATCCGGGAACAATCGGGACTGGATTAAGAAAAATTTCGGGTTTTTGGGGATTCTTTTATTTTGATGTCGGTTAGGAACTCACGGGCTTCAAGGCCGATTTCATGGCAAAAGCCTGCACCGGTCAAACAGTTCGATGGGATGACATACGGATACCCTGTCCTGATGACGTGAAAGCATATCCGATATCTGCATCATGCACGCCGGGCACCCCGTCGCCGCCACGGAGGCGCCGGTCTCCACGATTCGGTCCCGCTTCAGGGTGCCGATCTGAGTAGAAATTTCATAGTATTGCAGATTAAACGCCCCGCCCATGCCGCAACACGCATCCGCTTCGCCCATTTCCACCAGGCGGTATTCGGGATTGGCCTGGATCAGGCGACGGGGTTCCCGGAAAACTCCCAGGGATTTTTTAAGGTGACAGGGGTCGTGACAGGTGACGATGGATGCCCCCGCCGTATGTTCCGCCGGCGCCGGGTTGAAACGGGAAACGATAAATGCGCTGATATCCTCGGTCTTTTCGCTGAGGCGGCGGACACGGTCCTGAAGTGCTGCGGACTGATCCTGCACCATGACGGGCCAGATTTTTTTAATGGTGGCGGTACAGGTGGCGCAGGCGGTCACCAGTACATCAAAGGAACCCGCCTCGAACAGGTTGAGGTTATGGTGCAGAAGGCGCAAAAAGGTCTTCCGGTCTCCGGAGGAAAGGGCCGGAATGCCGCAACAGCCCTGACCCTTGGGTAAAAAGACACCCACGTCGTATCGTTCCATAACACGAAGACTCGCTTGGGCCACCCGGGGGAAAACCTTGTCGATGAGGCATCCCACGAAGAATCCCACCCGAAGGCCGCTTTTTCCGGCGGGCGTGTCCATTTCCGGTGTCTCCCGGTGGAAGGCTTCCGGGGCCAGGGGATGAAAATGACGGTCTTTCAGCAACGGGGAGGCGATGCGGGCGCAGGAAGTCCCGATGATCTCGTTGGCCGGTTTCGTGAAGAGCCGTTGAAACCGGCCGGCCCATTCCATTGCCCGGTCGAAAACCTCGGGTCGGGAAAGAAGCCCCCTGAGAACCACCCGCTTGGCCGGGGAGAGCCCCATGAAGCCCGTCAGGATCGCCCGGGCCTTGAGAAAGATGTCGAGGACCTTCACCCCGCTGGGGCAGTTGGCGGCGCAGCTCCCGCACAGCAGGCACCGGTTGAGCCGTTCGTGGACCCCCTCGGGATTTTCAAACAGCGCCTCCATGAGCCCGTCGAGGAGGGCGAGCTTGCCGCGCGCCACGTCCGCTTCCCGGCCGGTCCGGGAAAAGACCGGGCAGACCGCTTGGCACATGCCGCAGCGCATGCACACCACGAGTTGGTCTTCGAGTTCCCGCATGAGGCGGGCGATGGCGTTGACGTCGGACATGGGTTTTCCGTTCACCCGATGATCTTTCCCCAATGCGTTCTTGAACGCCGAAAGAACCGTCGCGGCGATCATTCGATTTTCGTCACCATCCACTTTTCGGGGGTTGAAAGGGGCAAAACGGGTTAATTGTCGGGTATACTCGACTTTTCCCGGCTTTCATCGATGGACAACGACTTTATAACCAATCGTGCGGAACTTCGCAATAAAGACGTCCGCCTTCTGCCGGGATTTCGATAATGGGTGGGAGGAAAAGACAACGAAGAACGGCCCATCGTCCATCGATACAGGAAAAATTTTTAATGATAGTCCTTACATGGGGAATCGGCTCAGGGCGAAAAGGGTTTTTTCTCGGCGAAGGCGTCGCGCATCTCTCGTTTGAGGGTTTTTCCGGCCACATTCCGGGGAAAATCCTTCACAATGAAGACTTCATGGAGCCGCTGGAATTTTGCCCCAACACGATCGTTCACCCAGCCTTTCAGCGCTTCAGGAGAAATGTTCCCGGACGGATGCAATATGACGGCCGCAACAGGGGTTTCCCCCCATTTTTCATGAGGTGCGCCGAAAACAGCGGCTTCCCGCACCAGGGGATGCTGCACCATGATCTCCTCGATATCCCGGGGATAAACATTGACTCCACCGGAAATGATCATGTCCTTTTTTCGGTCCACCAAGAAAAGAAAATTGTCCTCATCCACATATCCCATGTCTCCGGAATGGAGCCAGCCGTCTCGCACCGCCTGGGCCGTGAGATCCGGTCTTTTATAGTAACCGGGCATCAAAATAGGGCCTTTGCCGCAGATCTCTCCAATCTCGCCTGCGGGGAGCACATTTCCATCATCATCCATGATACACATCTCGAAAAAGGGTGGAGGCACTCCTACGGACATGGGTTTTGCGGCATA
>CAZQUR010000063.1:0-17145 GCA_964596535.1 uncultured Desulfobacteraceae bacterium | reverse complement strand
CGGGCACGCCCCGCAAACGCGTGGAAAAATCGATCCGGGAGGATCTTGAGGCTTTTCAATCCATGCATCCCGGTTCATGGCCGGTTTTGATCAATCTGCTTCCGGCCGCTTCCGGAAAGGGTACCCCGAACGACCGCGGATCCGGATCGGTTTCATCAGGCGCCGACGGATCCTTTCCGGATGCCGCCTATGCCCTGGCCGCCGTCAAGGCCGGCATCCCCGTGGTTAATTTCACACCCAACGCCCTGGAATCGGAAACACTCCTGTCCATGGCCGCAAAAAAGGGCGTCCCCATCGCCGGCCGGGACGGCAAGACCGGCCAGACCTTTTTCAAAGTGGTCCTGGCTTCGGCCTTGAAAGCCCGGGCCTTGAATGTCCAGGGCTGGTACAGCCTGAATCTGTTGGGAAACGCGGACGGGAAAAATCTCATGATCCCCGAAAACGCCGCCGGAAAACTGGCCAACAAGACGGCGGTCCTGGATGCCGTCTTCGAGCCGTCCCGGGAAAAAGGGGATCCGGGGGTTTATCACAAGGTCCGCATCGACTACTACCCCCCCCGGGGGGATGCCAAGGAAGCCTGGGATCTCATTGATTTTTCAGGACTTTTCGGATTGCCCATGAGTCTTCGCGTGAATCTTATGGGACGGGATTCCATCCTGGCGGCCCCCATGATCCTGGATCTTGCCCGATGGATGACGGCGCTCAACGCCGCCGGTTGGGGCGGGCCGGTCCCGGAATTGGCCTTTTATTTCAAGACACCGGTGGGCGCTAAGGCCCCGTCCACGTTCCAGGAACAGCTTTTTGCCCTGGACACGCTGGAAGAAAGGCTTACGGCGGTTATGCCCGGCGGGAAAAAACGGCCGGCATGATTTTCGGATACAGCACCAACGCTTTTGTCAAATTTTCCCTGGACGACGCCCTCGCAAAGATCGCCGGGCTCGGTTTTTCCGGCGTGGAAATCATGGGGGACCGCCCCCACCTGTATCCCCCGGATTACGACGAAACGTCGCTGGCCGCTCTGAAAAACCGACTCCGGGAATGCGGCCTTACCGTGACCAACCTCAACAGTTTCACCCTCTTCGCCGTGGGGGATACGTACCTCCCGTCGTGGATCGAACCGGAAAAAGCCCGCCGCGACATCCGTATCCGCCACACCCGCGATTCCCTGAAGATCGCATCCATCCTCGGGTGCAACAACATTTCCATCCCTCCGGGCGGCCCCTTGAACGGCATGTCCCGGAAAGCGGGGATGGCCCTTTTTTTACAGGGCCTGGAAAAGGTGATTCCGGAGGCCGAGGCCTTGAACGTCAAACTCCTGGTGGAACCCGAACCGGGCCTGATGATTGAAAACACCCGGGAATTCAAGGCGTTTATTGCTCAAATCCGTTCTCCGGCGGTGGGGATCAATTTCGACATGGGAC
Organism: uncultured Desulfobacteraceae bacterium; assembly: GCA_964596535.1. Classification (GTDB taxonomy): domain Bacteria; phylum Desulfobacterota; class Desulfobacteria; order Desulfobacterales; family UBA2156. Next base: position 15,724 of record CAZQUR010000063.1, on the reverse strand, counting down.
ATTTTTTCTGTGCCGGCGAAGTTCCCGAGGCCGCCCTTGAAACCCTTTTCGAGCATGTGGGGCATGTCCACCTGGAGGACATCGCGCAAAGCCGGGTCCACCGCCACCTGATTCCGGGGCACGGCGCCATTGATTTTGAACGCATCCTGAAGGCCCTGGTCCGGCTGGGGTACAACGGCGGGGTGAGCCTGGAGTTGTATCCCTATACGGATGCGCCGGAAGATGCCGGCAGGGAAAGCCTGGCCTACCTGGGACCCCTGTTCGACGCCGCGGGGATTGTGCTGGAGCGTGGATGACTCAATTCAATCGTCCTACTGCGGCCTCGACCCGCCGGAGGATCTCCCCGCTTTTGATCAACGCCATGATGGCCCGGATGTCCGGGGAGAGGGGCCGGTCCCGGTCCAGGCGGGGGACTTTCTCCCGGACGGCCCGATAGGCCTGTCGGGTGCCCAAGCCGGGACGCCCATGGGTCAAAAGGTCCAATGCCTGGCAGCCGCACAAGAGTTCGATGGCCAAAACGTTTTCGGTGTTCTCCAGGACGGCCCGGGCTTTGCGGGCCGAAATGGTTCCCATGCTCACGTGGTCTTCCTTGTTTGCCGAGGTGGGGATAGAGTCCACTGAGGCCGGGTGGCAAAGGGGTTTGTTCTCCGAAACCAGGGCCGCGGCCGTATATTGGGCGATCATGAATCCGGAATTGAGGCCGCTTTTTTCCACCAAAAACGCCGGCAGGCCGCTGAGTTGGGGGTTGACCAGGCGTTCGATCCGCCTTTCCGAGACGTTTGCCAGTTCGGCCAGGGCCATGCAGAGATAATCGGCGGCCAGGGCCACGGGCTGCCCGTGGAAATTCCCTCCCAGAAGGAAGTCGCCGGTATCCGTGAAGATCAGGGGATTGGTGGTGGAGGCGTTCATTTCGGTTTCCACCACCTGCCGCACGTGGCCGAGGGCGTCTTTACTGGCCCCGTGAATCTGGGGGGAACAGCGGAGGGTGTACGCGTCCTGAATGCGGGAACAGTCCTTGTGGGAAGAAATAATGGCGCTGTCCCGGACGATCCGGAACATGTTGTCGGCTGCGGCGGCCTGGCCCGGGTGCGGGCGGACCCGGTGAATGCGGGGGTCGAATTCGGCGTTGGTGCCCATCAGGACCTCCAGGCTCAAGGCACAGGCCACGTCGGCTGTTCTGGACAGGCGGACGGCGTCATGGACGGCCAGGGCGGTGACGGCGGTCATGACCTGGGTGCCGTTGATCAGGGCCAGACCTTCACCCGCTTCCAGCCGCACCGGTTGCAGTCCTGCGGCGGCCAGGGCCTCCCGGCCGGGCATGCGCCGCTCCCGGTGATAGGCCTCGCCCTGGCCGATCAGGACCAGGGCCAGGTGGGCCATGGGGGCCAGATCCCCGCTGGCGCCCACCGAACCCTTTTCCGGGACCACCGGGCATACCCCCGAATTTAAAAGATCGGTCAGGGCCGACAGGGTTCGGGCCCGGATGCCCGAATATCCCTGTGCCAGGTCCTGCAGCCGCAGGACCATGACCGCCCGGACGATCTCTTCGGGAAAGGGCGCGCCCACGCCGGCGGCGTGGCTCATGAGGATGTTTTCCTGCAGGGTCCGGGCGTCCTCCCGGGGGATGGTCACGTCGCTCAAGGCCCCGAAACCCGTGGTCACCCCGTACACCGCCCGGCCTTCCATCACCCACTTTTCCACCAGGGCCCTGGCCCGGACCGCCCGTGCCACCGCCTTTTCGGACAAGCGGACCGGCAACTTTTCCCGGGAGACCTCCACCAGCGTTTCCATGGTCAGGGCGGTCTCGCCGATGGTTATCGCTTTCATGGCGTTAACGAACCCCCTGTCAATCTTAAAACACCGCACCAAAACGCTTCACGGCCGCCGCGGGTAAAGCCGCGGAGAGGATTGATACCGTCAGGCCACCGCCGGTCCCACCGAGGACCCGGCCCGGTGTCTCCCGCCCAGCCGGTACCGGGAGCCCGGGTAGGTCAGGCGGCTTTTGGTGGCCACCATGTTGAAGGACCAGGTCCGGCGGTACAACACCAGACAGGGCTCCTCCGGGCCGATTTCCAGAAAGGCCTGGACCGTCATATCCGGCAAGGCGGCTTCGATGATGTGTTCCAGTTCCTGGAGCGGGGCCACCGACAACAAATACGCGCTGGGGGTGATGGCGGTGAAGTCCTGCTCAAGGTACTTCGGCGCCACGGCCGGATTGACGAAACGGTCCGAGTACTGCACCGGCACCCCGTGATCCCGGTGCACGATGATGGAATGGAAGACCGGGGCCCCTTCGGCCAGCTCCAGCGCTGCGGCCACTTCGGCCGACGCCGGTTCCTCCACCAGCAGCTTAATCTCCGCCGAGTGGCGGCCGCCCCACTCGGCGATCTCTTGGGCGATGCTCCGGATCTCGAGCAGGGCCCCCTGGGGTTTGCGCCGGGCCACGAAGGTGCCCACCCCCTGCAGGCGGACCAGGTGTCCTTCGGCCGTAAGCTCCCGAAGCGCCCGGTTGACCGTCATCTTTGAAACACCCACCGCCTCCACCAGTGCCTTCTCCGACGGCACCCGGGTCTCGGGCGGCCATTCCCCTGACTTGATCCGGTCCAAAATGAAATCCTTGACCTGCCGATAAAGAGGATTGGGCCGCGCAGAGGAGATTCCGGCCATTTGCACGGCCAGCCCGGTGTCCCCGGAAGGGGCCGGATGTGCCGACTCAAGGGCCGGTTCAGAGGTCTTTTTGCTCTTTTTAGGGTGCATGCCCTTTCCGGTTGAAAAGGCGCTCGGCGACGGGGTCACCGCCTGCCGGGCCGGATTTTTTCTTCTTGACCAAATTATATATATACGTATATATGTCTATAGCTCAACAGTCAAACCAAAAAAATGGAGCCGCCCGCCCTGAAGGGCGGGGCTGACCGGTAAGGTCAGTACCTGTTTTGAGGCAGCTTCCATCAACCCCGCCTTAGAAGGCGGGGCTTGCGGGAAGCGTTCCGCTCAATCGGGTGAAACAGACTCCCGAAAGGGCCAAGAGGCTGAAAATGGAGGAAACACCCAAAGAAAAAATCCTGAAGGCGCTTCAAATCGGATGCAAAGGGCCGCGCCCGGTCAGGGCCCCCCGCGGCACCACGCTCCACTGCCGGGGCTGGTACCAGGAAGCCGCCCTGCGGATGCTCTGCAACAACCTGGACCCGGAAAACGGGGAAAAACCGGACGAACTCATCGTCTACGGCGGCATGGGCAAGGCGGCCCGGAACTGGGAATGCTTCGACGCCCTGGTGCGTTTGCTCCTGGAACTGGAAAACGACGAGACCCTCTTGGTGGCCTCGGGCAAGCCGGTGGGGGTGCTCAAAACCTATCCCCATGCCCCGCGGGTGTTCATCGCCAACGCCAACATCGTGCCCCACTGGGCGACCTGGGCGTATTTTAACGAACTGGACCGAAAAGGCCTCATCATGTACGGGCAGATGACCGCCGGTTCCTGGATCTATATCGGCACCCAGGGGATACTGCAGGGCACGTACGAAACCTTCGCGGCCCTGGCCGAAAAGCATTTCGGGTCCTCCCTGAGGGGGAAGATCATGGTGAGCGGCGGCCTGGGGGGCATGGGCGGGGCCCAGCCCCTGGCCGCGACCATGAACGAAGGGGTGATGATCTGTGTGGAAGTGGACCCGGCCCGTATCCGGCGCCGTCTCGACACCCGCTACCTGGGCGTCATGACCGAGGACCTGGACCAGGCCGTCAAAATGGCGCGGGAGGCGGCGGCGGGAAAAAAGCCCCTTTCCATCGGTCTGCTAGGCAACACGGCCGAGACCCTGCCGGAAATGATCCGGCGGGGATTCATCCCGGACGTGGTCACGGACCAGACCAGCGCCCACGACGAACTCAACGGGTACGTCCCGGCCGGAATACCCTTCCCGGAAGCCCTGGCGTTGCGGAAGAGCGATCCGAAAAAGTACATGGACCTGGCCCTGGAATCCATGGCCGTACACTGCCGGGCCATTTTGGAGATGCGGGCCAAGGGCGCCGTGGCCTTCGACTACGGGAACAATCTCCGCGGCCAGGCGTTGAAGCGCGGGGTGGAAAACGCCATGGACTACCCCGGTTTCGTACCGGCGTACATCCGCCACCTGTTCTGCGAAGGGGAAGGCCCCTTCCGCTGGGCGGCCCTCTCCGGCGACCCCCATGACATCCAGGTGACGGACCAGGCCCTCATAGAGGCCTTCCCGGAAAAGACGCGGATGGTCCGGTGGCTGAAGATGGCCGGGGAGAAGGTGGCCCACATGGGACTCCCGGCGCGCATTTGCTGGCTGGGGTACGGGGAACGGGACAAGGCCGGAAAAATATTCAACGATCTGGTGGCCCGGCGTGCGGTCAAGGCCCCCATCGTGATCGGCCGGGATCATCTCGACTGCGGCTCGGTGGCCTCCCCTTACCGCGAAACCGAAGCCATGAAGGACGGCTCGGATGCGGTGGCCGACTGGGCCCTGCTCAACTGCATGACCAACGTGGCTTCCGGGGCGGCCTGGGTGTCCTTCCACGACGGCGGCGGGGTGGGCATCGGCTATGCCCTGCATGCCGGACAGGTCTCTGTGGCCGACGGCACCCCCGAATCCGAACGGCGGCTGACCACCGTGCTCAGAAACGATCCGGGCACGGGGATTTTCCGCCATGCCGACGCCGGGTACGAAAGGGCCCTGGAGGTGGCCCAGGAACGGGGAGTAAAGATCCCCATGCACAACATGTTTAAAGGCTGACTGGCGGGAGCTTCCAGTTTTTGCGGGTTCCTGAAGGCGGAATAATCGAAAAAGAAAGAGCCGGATCCATGGACCCACTCATCGAATGCGTCCCCAATTTTTCCGAGGGCAGAAACCACGACGTCATCGAGGAGATCGTTCTGCCCTTCAAAAAGACCCAGGGGTGCGCCCTGTTGGACTACCGGGCCGACCGGGACCACAACCGGCTGGTGGTGAGTCTGGTGGGCCGGCCGGACCCGGTTAAGGACGCCCTCATCCAGGCTGCCAAAGCGGCCGTGGCGCGGATTGACCTGGAAACGCACCGGGGCGGCCATCCCCGGATCGGTGCGGTGGACGTGATCCCCTTTGTGCCGCTGCGCAACATCACCGTGGAGGCATGCGTCAAGCTGGCCCACGATTTCGGCCGGCGTTATTATCGGGAAACGGGCGTCCCCGTTTACTTTTATGAAGCGGCGGCCCTCAGGCCCGAACGCCGGCGGCTCGAAGTGATCCGGAAGGGACAGTTCGAGGCCCTCAAGACCGAAGTGGCCGACCCACAGCGGCATCCGGACGTGGGCGAGCCCCGGCTCCACCCCAGCGCCGGGGCCACGGTCATCGGGGCCCGCAAGTTTCTCATCGCCTTCAACGTGAACCTGGACACCGACGACATCGAGGTGGCCCGGCGGATCGCCGAGGCGGTCCGGGCCTCCAGCGGCGGACTCTGTCACGTCAAAGGCATCGGCCTGGCCCTCGAAGAACGCGGACTGGTGCAGGTGAGCATGAATATCGTGGACTACGGGAAGAACGCCCTGTACCGGGTGGTGGAGCTCATCCGCATGGAAGCCAGGCGCTGGGGGGTTTCCATCGTGGAGACCGAAGTCTACGGCATGATTCCGGCCGCGGCCCTGCTGGACAGTGCGGCCTACTACCTGCAGCTGACCGGTTTCGATGCGCGCCAGGTGGTGGAGCTGCGGCTGCTCGATATGCCGGACCGGGAGGCGTAACCGATGATGGATCTGAAAGGATTGACCCTCAAGGCGTACGTCCGTGAACTGGCCGGGGGTTCGGCCACGCCGGGGGGAGGGTCGGCCGCCGCCCTGGCCGGGGCCCTGGGGGCTTCCCTCTGCGCCATGACCGCCCGTTTGACCGTGGGGCGCGAGAAATTCAAAGATGTATGGGAAGAAATGGAAGAGATCCAAAAAGAGGCCGACGTCCTGGCCGTCCGCCTGCTTGCCCTTGTGGACGAGGACGCCCGGGCGTACGAAACGGTCATGGCCGCCTTCAAGATGCCCAAAGATGACGCGGCCCGGAAAGCCGCCAGGACCGAGGCGATCCAGGAGGCCATGAAGGGCGCGGCCCGGGTCCCATTTGAAATGCTCCAATTGGTGGCGCGGGGTGCGGATTTGGCCGCCGACGTCTTGGAAAAGGGCAACCCCAACTGTCTCAGCGACGCCGGAGTGGCCGGGCAGCTCTTCCGGGCCGCGGCGGAGGGTGCCGGGTACAACGTTAGGATCAACCTGGCTTTTGTTAAGGACCGGTCGCTGGCCTTCCGCCTGGAAAAGGAAACCGGGGAATTGCTGGACAAGGTGCTGTCGGTGGCGGGTGAGCTGGAAAAAAAAGTGAAACAAAGCCTGGCCTGATTTCATAATGGATTCCAACGTCAACGCCGCGACCCGGATAGAGGAATTATGGCTCAACGCCCGGCTGGCCACCATGGTCCCGGGCGGTGAACCCTACGGCGCGGTCCCGGACGGGGCCCTGGCCGTTTCCGGCGGAAAGATCCTGTACGCCGGACCCCGAAACCGGTTGCCCGATGCATTCCGGGCCGCAACCAGGATCCGGGACACCGACGGCGCCTGGATCACCCCGGGCTTGATCGATTGTCATACGCACCTGGTATACGGCGGCAGCCGCGCCGGGGAATTCGAGCTTCGTTTAAAGGGCGCCACCTACGAGGCGATCGCCCGTGCCGGCGGCGGCATCCTTTCCACCGTGAAAGCCACCCGGGAGACGGACGAAGAAACGCTCCTGGAGCAAAGCGCCCGGCGGCTGAAACCGCTTTTGGCCGAAGGGGTGACCGCGGTGGAAATCAAGTCCGGTTACGGCCTGGATCTTGAAACCGAACTGCGCATGCTCCGGGTGGCCCGGCGGCTGGGAGAAGAATACCCGGTCACCGTCAGGACCACGTTTTTGGGGGCCCATGTCCTGCCTCCCGAATACGGGGAGCGAACCGACGCATATATCGAGTGGGTCTGCCGGGAGATCCTGCCCCGGGCGGTGGAAGAAGGGCTGGCCGACGCGGTGGACGGGTTTTGCGAGACCCTCGCCTTCACCCCGGCCCAGATCGAACGGGTCTTCGAGACCGCCCGAAAACTGGGCCTGCCGGTCAAGCTTCACGCCGAACAACTTTCCGACCAGGGCGGAGCCGTGCTGGCCGCACGATACCACGCCCTTTCCGCGGACCATCTCGAGTACGCCTCGGAAGAGGGCGTCCGGGCCATGGCCGGGGCCGGAACCGCGGCCGTGCTCCTGCCCGGGGCCTTCTATTTTCTCAGGGAGACCCGGCTGCCGCCGGTGGACCGCCTGCGGCGGCACGGTGTACCCATGGCTGTGGCCACGGACATGAACCCGGGGAGTTCCCCGGCCGGGTCTCTTCTGCTGATGCTCAACATGGCCTGCACCCTGTTCCGGCTCACGCCGGAAGAGGCCCTGGCCGGGGTGACCCGGAACGCGGCCCGGGCCCTGGGCCTGGCCGGCCGGCGGGGAACCCTGGAGGCGGACAAGGATGCGGATTTCGTCCTCTGGGACATCGAAGAACCGGCCGAGCTGGCCTATCGGTTCGGTTTCAACCCCTGCGCCGGTGTGGTCAAGGCCGGCGTGCGGATCCGATAGCGGCGGATGAGCGTGAACAGGAAGGAACACAAAAATGATGGAATCGTAAAAAGACCGCCAGTTCGGCTCCCTGGTGGCCAAGGTCAAGGCGGACGACCCCGGGGCCATCTACATCCGGGTATTATTTCACCGCCGGCCCCCTGGTCAGCCGACTCCGCATCGCCGGGGTTGCCGTACCCATCATCGGCCAGGAAGGATACGATTCGAAGAAATTCATCGAGATCGCCGGCAAGATCACCATGATGCGGGTCGTCACCGGGACGGCCAAGCCGGTGTCCGCCCGAATCCGGCTGGACGGTCGGGATATCACAACACTTCCCACCCACCAGCGGGCCCGTCTGGGCTTGCAGGCCGGTCCGAAGGCCTAAGCGGTCTTTGGGATTGCAAACGCGTCCTCGAGGCGCCGGTGAATTTCTTCCGGAAAAGCCATGCACACGGTCTCGTTGAAAAGGGTTCTCAGGGCCGCCGCATCAGGGGTCCCCAGGGCCGCGTTGAAATAGGTCCGGGGGGAAAAAAGGATGTGGAAACGGGCGAAATCGTCGTTTCGGGCCCCGGTGAAAAAGTTCATGTTGAAGCTGTAAAGGCCCATGGCGTCATAGGCTTTCATAAGACGTGTCAGGCCCCGGGCCAGATGGCGTAAATCGTTGTTCCTCAAGTCCAGGGTGTGGGAAACATCGTGGACAACGGCCAGCACGTCTCCCGCCACCCCCATTGGCGCGAAGGCGGTCATCCACGAGGTCCGGCCGATGCTTCCCAGGAAGCGTTCTCCGGCCTTTTTTTCGTATTCGGCAAGATCCTCCCAAAAGTTGGATCCGTTCCTCTCCATGTACGCCTTTGCCGCCTCCAGTTCCTGCCGCATGAGATTCGGCGCCGACGCGGTCACGAATACCTGGAGATGGGGATGGATGATGGAACTCCCGGACGGCGGCATGTAGTTCCAGTTGGCCACGGGGTACACGGATCCGGGATGCCCCAAGGCGTCGATGCGGCGGAAATAGGCCATGGCCAGCAGAAAGCCCTTGGTGATGGTCTCTTCCGAGATCTCCGTCATGGGGATGTAGTGCCGGCCCCCAAGAGTGGCCACGGCGCTCAACGGGTCGTACGGGGCCAGGTTCGGAAACAGGACCAGATCGTCCAGGGTCAACCGGCCTTCCGGGATCAGCTTCTCGGGAAAACACGGGGTCACGGTCAAAACGGACTTGGGACAAAAAGGGCATTTCTCCAGGGTGTCGGCTGCGATGGCCGCCAGGTCCGGCTTTTCCCACGCAAGCGCCATGAAATGGCAGATGCGGGAAGTCCTGCCCGTGAGAGGATCCTTACGGATCTCTACGGGAATGCGTTTTTCCGTCATCCCTTTGGCCGGATTCAACAGGACCGCTTCTTTTCTGTCGGCTTCAAACTTCATGGGATTCCTTTTTCTGGTATTCCTCCTGGGCGAGCCGGGAGAGTTTAAACTTTTGGATCTTGCCGCTGCCGGTCATGGGGAACCCGGAGACGAACTTGTAATACCGGGGCCGGCGGCGGGGCTCCACCCGGTTTCGGACATGGCCTTCCACCGCGTGGATGGGGAGCACGGCGCCTTCCTTGAGGCGGATCCAGGCGGCCACTTCCTGACGTCCCTCGGCGGCGGGAAATCCGAAGACCTGGGCTTCGGATATTTCGGGGATCTCGTAAAGGATCTCCTCGATTTCCACCGGATAGATGTCCACGCCGTTTCGGGTGATGACGTCTTTCAGCCGTCCGGTGATTTTCACATACCCGTCTTCGTCCATGACCCCCAGGTCGCCGGTATGAAACCACCCGTCGGGATCCACGGCCGCGGCGGTGGCCGCGGGCATATGATAGTATTCTTTCATCACGAACCCCCGGGTGCAAAGTTCTCCGATGTTTCCCGGTTCCAGCACTGCGCCGCTCTTCGGATCCACGATCCGGACCTCGTTGCATTCAAGGGGAACCCCGATGGTGGAAACCCGGCGCTCAATGGGATCCGACGGCCGGGTCATGGTAATCCACGAGGCGGTTTCGGTGATCCCGTACGCCACGGTGATATCCGATATTCCCACATCCTCCACCAGGCGGCGCATCAACTCCATGGGGCAGGGGGCGCCGCCGATGATCCCCTTTTTCACCGAGGCCCAGTCGGCCGCATTGAACGCCGGGTGATCCACCAGGGCGATCATCATGGACGGAGACCCGTAGATCGCGGTGCATTTTTCCGCGGGGACGGCTTCCAGAATCGCCGCGGGATCGAAACGGATGCAGGGCGCCACCAGGGTGGCGCCTTTCAGGAGCCCCGCAAGGGCGATACAGGTGTTGCCGAACATGTGAAATAACGGGAAGAAGAGACACAGGCGGTCTTCGGCGACGATCCCCTGGCGTGCGGTGGAGACAAGGGATTTGTTGACCAGTCCCAGGTGGTCGAGCACCACGCCTTTGGGTTTTCCGGTGGTTCCCGACGTGTACATGATGGCCACCGGGTCTTCCGGGAAGACCGCGTCCGCCCGGAGGGTGAGGGCCGCGTCTTCCACGTTCCGCCCCATGTCCATGACCCGCTTCCAGTGAATCGTGTCCGCGTCGGCGAAGCGGCTGGTGGTGATGATAAAGGCAAGGCTGACCACGTCTTCCCGGAACTGGCGGATATCCAGTATCGGGCCCGGGTTTTCTGTGTCCGTATCCAGGATCAGGCACTTGCTTTCCGATTGAAAGAGAATGTAGCGCAGTTCTTCCTCCGTTGAATCGGGATTGACGGGCACCGTGATCCCCCCCACGGCGATGGTTCCGAGAAAGGCAACGATCCATTCCGGAATGTTCGCCGCCCGCAGGGCCACCCGGTCTCCTTTTTCAATGCCCGCTTTCATCAGCCCCCGGGCGAAACGTTCCACGTCCCACCACAACAGGTCGTAGTTGTATCGGACGCCCACCTCGGTGTGCACAAAGGCCTCCTGCCGACCCCGGTCCCGGGCGGTCCTTTGAAGAATTTTTCCGATGCTGTCTTTAACCATTTTTCCCCCTGAGACGGATAGAAACACGGTCGGCACAGCTGGTTTTGGATGAAATGCCGACGGGAAGGATAAACAAAACATCACCCCAAGTCCAGGCGAAATTTTAAACGGGACAACATAAAAGGCCTGCGCCGGAAAAAAGGAAACCGCCGCGTTTATCGCCTTGACAGGGAGCGCGGAGATTGCATATACGTTGACGATCAAACCAATCGGGATACGCAAAAAGAACCTGGTGGGAAATTGTCTCAGGCCCCTGTCATCCGTATCGAGGACCTCTATCTTTCCTTCGGAGGAATCCAGGCCCTTTCCGGTGTGAGCACCCGGCTCCTGGAAGGGGAAATCTTTGCCGTCATCGGCCCCAACGGTGCGGGAAAGACCTGCCTCCTCAATTGCATCAGCCGATTCTATACGCCCCAGGAGGGAGAAATTTTTTTTGGCGACCGGGAAATCACCCGGTTTCCCACCCATGCCATCGCCCGCCTTGGAATCGCCCGCACGTTTCAAAACATCGAACTCTTCAAGGGGATGACGGTCCTGGACAACATCAAGCTGGGGCGGCACGCCTTCCTCAAGTCCGGCATTTTTTCCGACATGCTCTATTTCGGGAAAGCCCGGCGGGAAGAACTGGCTTTGCGCAAGGAAATCGAGGAAACCATCATCGACCTACTGGAAATCGAGTCGATCCGGAAAAAAATCGTTGGGACCCTTCCTTACGGCCTTCAGAAACGGGTGGAGCTGGCCCGGGCCCTGGCCATGAAACCCAAGGTCCTCCTGTTGGATGAACCCATGGCGGGCATGAACCTGGAGGAGACCGAAGACATGTCCCGCTTCATCCTCAATGTCAACCGCATGTGGAGGGTCTCCGTCGTCCTGGTGGAACACGACATGGGGGTGGTCATGGACATCTCGGACCGGGTCTGTGTCCTGGAGTTCGGCAGAAAAATCGCCGAAGGCACGCCTTCTGAAATTCAGGAAGATCCCCAGGTGATCCGGGCGTATCTGGGGGAAGATCCCATGGCCCGGACACGCCTTTAATCGCCGGAAAGGAAATTCAAATCACCGATGTCGCCGCCGGAAACCCCCCAAACACTCCCGCAGCTTTTGGTCCGCAACGCCGAACGATTCCAGGATCGACGGGTGGCGCTCCGGGAAAAAGAGTTCGGGATCTGGCAGCCCATCACGTGGCGGGAATACCTCGAGCACGTGAGGGCGTTTTCCCTGGGCCTGATCACCCTGGGATTGATGCCGGGGGACACCCTCGGGATCATCGGCGACAACCGGCCCGAATGGATTTATGCGGAGATCGCGACCCAGGCGGCCAGGGCCTTTCCTTTCGGCATTTTCCAGGACTCCATTCTGGCCGAGGTGGCCTATATCATCGATCACAGCGAAGCCGCCATGATCGTGGCCGAAGACCAGGAGCAGGTGGACAAGGTCCTGGAACTCAAGGACCGGCTTCCCCGCCTGAGAAAAATCATCTATACGGATCCCAAAGGGTTGTGGGATTACGATGATCCGCTCTTGATCCGATTCGACGAGGTGGAAGCGCTGGGACGAAAACTGGACCTGGAACAGCCGGCGTTGTTTAAAAAAAATCTTTATGACACCCGGGGAAGCGATCTGGCCCTCATCTGTTACACTTCCGGAACCACCGGCCAGCCCAAAGGGACTCTTTTGACACATCACAACATCATTTCCATGGTGGCGTCCCTTGATGAAGTGGATCCCAAATCCCCCGATGACCAGTTTTTGTCTTTCATTCCTCTTCCATGGATCGTGGAACAGACCATGAGCGTCTTTTCCGCGCTTTATGCGGGATACACGGTGAATTTCCCCGAAGCGCCCGAAACCGCCATGGAGGATCTGTACGAGATCGCACCGAGCCTGGTGGTGGCGTCTCCCCGCATGTGGGAAGGCATCTCCCGGCAGGTCATGGTGAAGCATCTGGATGCCTCGTTTTTCAAGCGACTGGTCTACAATCTCTCCCTGCCCGTCGGGTATCGATGGGCCGACTTCAAGTTCGAGAAAAAAAGACCCCCGTTGCACTGGAAGATCCTCTACCGGCTGGCTTATGCCGCCATGTTTCGGGCACTTCGGGATCGATTGGGATTCCCAAGGATCCGTTCGGCCATGACCGGCGGCGCCGCACTGGGTCCGGACGTCTTCCGGTTTTTCCACGCCCTGGGGGTGAACCTGAAGCAAATCTACGGACAGACGGAAGTGGCGGGGTATACCACGATCCATCGGGACGGGGATATCAACTTCGACTCCGTGGGAATCCCCGTTCCGGCGGCCGAAATCCGTATCTTCGAGCCCGACAAGGAAGGGGTGGGGGAAGTCATCTCCCGGGGCCCGGGGCTCTTCCAGGGGTACCTGAAGGACGCGGAGGTCACCCGGAAAACCATCGTGGACGGCTGGCTCCGTTCCGGAGACGCGGGATATTTCACCCCCGGGGGCCACCTGGTGATCATCGATCGGGTCAAGGACTTGATGACCTTGAAGGACGGGGCCCGCTTCTCTCCCATGTTCATCGAGAACAAGCTTAAATTCTGCCCGTACATCGTGGAAGCCGTGGTCCTGGGCCACGACCGGGATCATGTCAGCGCCATGATCTGCATTGATTACAAGCACGTGGGGAAATGGGCGGAGGACCACCGGATCGGCTACACCACCTATACCGATCTGGCATGTAAAACGGAGGTGCTGGATCTCATCGAACAGGAAGTGGCCCGGGTCAACGCCACCCTCCCGGAAAAGGCCCGGATTCAAAAGTTTCTGCTCTTGTACAAGGAACTCGATGCCGACGACGAAGAATTGACCCGGACCCGGAAAATCCGCCGCGGCTTTATCAGCCAAAAGTACGCCAAGGAGATCGAAGGCCTTTACAGCGATATCCCGGTGCTTCCCATCGAAACGATCATCCGGTACCAAGACGGCAAAACGGCCACCATCCGCTGCGCCTTGGAGATCCGGACCATGAAGCCTGAAGCGGCCGACGCAAAGGGATTAAAGGGAAGCCGGTTTTTTAAAAAATCCCGGCAAAAGGGGTGATGATGTGAAAGGGGAACTCCTGTTTTTCATGCAGTTCGTCATGACCGGGCTTTCCATGGGCTCCATTTACGCCCTGGTGGCCCTGGGATTCGTTCTGATCTATAAATCCACGTCCATTCTGAACCTGGCCCAGGGCGAATTCCTCATGGTGGGCGCCTATTTTTGCCTGTCTCTGACCATTGATTTCGGACTCAATTTCTTCGCATCGTTCGCCATCACCCTCGTCTTTTCCGTGGTCCTGGGGCTTTTGATGGAACGACTGGTGCTCCGGCCCCTCATCGGCGAACCCATCATCTCCGTGATCATGGTCACGCTGGGCCTGACGTATGTGCTGCGGGGATTTGTCATCATGGTCTGGGGAAACGACATCCGCCAGTTCAACGTCTTTCCCCAGGAACCCATTGATTTATGGGGGGTAAAGCTCACCTACCTTTATGTGTGGAGCATGGGGATTTCTTTTTTCCTGCTGTCCGTGTTTGTCCTGTTTTTTAAGTATGCCCGCACCGGAATCTTCATGCGGGCCGTGGCCGATCACCAGACGGCGGCCCAGAGCATGGGGATCTCGGTGAAGCGGGTGTTCGCCACGAGCTGGTGCATCGCCGCCGTGGTCTCTTCCATCGGCGGGATCCTGGTGGGGAACATCGCCGGGGTGGGCGTGGATCTTGGATACGTGGGGTTGAAGGTGCTCCCCGCCGTCATCTTCGGGGGCCTCGACAGCGTTCTTGGCGCCATCATCGGCGGCCTGGTGGTGGGGATGCTGGAGTTTCTGTCGGCCGGTTACCTGGATCCGTACATCCCGGCCATCAACGAAGTCTTTCCGTTTATTGTACTGGTCCTGGTCTTGATGATCAAACCCTACGGTCTTTTCGGCATCGAAGAGATCGAACGGGTCTGAAGAAAAGGGCACGCCATGCCGTCAGGGCTTTTTCACGAAAAATACGAAACCGACGAACGGGTCTTCCAGACCGCCTTTGTCAAGGTGTGGCTTTTTGTCTTCCTGGCGGGATGCGCCCTGTTTCCGTTCGTGGCGTCCAAGTACATGATCTCCATTATGACCGAGGTGGGGATCGCCGTCATCGCCTGCCACGGGCTGAATCTGTTGACCGGGTTTACGGGGCAGATTTCCCTGGGACATGCCGCCTTTATGGGCGTGGGCGCCTATACCTGCTCCATCCTCATTTCCACGGCCGGCGTACCCTTTGTCCTGGCGCTCCCGGCCGCCGGTGCCATGGCGGCCCTGGTGGGAATGGTTTTCGGGATCCCCTCGTTACGACTGAGGGGGCTTTATCTGGCCATCGCCACCATTGCAGCCCAGTTCATCATCGAGTTCGTGATCCGGCGCTGGGACCGGCTTACCGGCGGGGTGGAAGGGATGTACGTGGATCCCGCCACGTTGGGGCCGCTGCATTTCAACCATCCCATTCATCTATATTACCTGACCGTTGTTCTGGCCGTGGCGGTGACGATGGCCGCCAAGAATATCATCCGGGCCCGCTCGGGCCGGGCTTTCGTGGCCATACGGGACCGGTATCTGGCGGCCGAGGTCATCGGCGTCAACCTCTTTAAATACCGGCTCATGTCTTTTGCCGTCTCTTCCTTTTTCGCCGGAATCGCCGGCGCCCTCATGGCCCAATACCTGGAGGTGATCACCCATGAGTCGTTCACCATCCACCAGTCCATCGACTATTTGGCCATGTGCATCATCGGCGGCCTGGGACATCTTTTGGGCGGCATTTTCGGGGTGGCGTTCTGGTTCATCCTGGAGCGGATGCTGGAATGGTTGACGACGACCTTGAACTCTGCTTTTCCCGACCACATCACCTGGTTTGTATCCATCCGGGAGATCGTCTTCGGAGTGACCATCATCTGGTTTCTCATTTTCGAACCCGACGGCCTGGCCGCCCGGTGGCGCACCATCCGGGCCTATTGGAAGTTGTGGCCCTTTTCCTATTGAGGTTAGGGGCTCCGTTGTCCGGTAATGAACGGACCAACCATGATGAAATCGTAAAAAGTCGAAATCGGGATGGCAAAGTAAAAAGCGCCAGATGC
>CAZQUR010000062.1:0-17350 GCA_964596535.1 uncultured Desulfobacteraceae bacterium | reverse complement strand
ATTGCGGCGTACCTGTAAGTACGCCTCATTCCTCAGAATTTGCGCGCCTTGCATCCGGCGCTTTTTACTTTGCCATCCCAATTTCGACTTTTTACGATTTCATCAACCTTAAATCAAAGGATCCGCTCCAGGTTGATGGTTTTGGATGGACTGAAGTGATTGGAGCTGAAAAAACGGATCAGGTCGGAATTGTTCCAGTCCACCAGGGTGTTGATTTTACGCACACCCAGGGTTTCCAGGTGATCCACGAATTCATTGATCAACTGCCTGCCGATCCCTTGATGCCGGCATGAGGGATCCACGCCGATGGTATCCAGGGTGGCCTCTTCCTGGAAAATGCCGTATTGCCCCATGAAGAGTTCCCCCATAACAAACCCCACCACGGTTTTGTCTTCTGTTTCCGCCACCAGGGATACGGGCACAAAATCCTTGGAGCTGAAAAGCCTTTCAAACTTGAGTTCATAGTATTCCGTCCGGCGAGCCTTGAGAACTTTTTCGTCGATGGCGACCACGGCGTCAAAATCGTTTTCTTTCATGAGCCGAATATGAACGGTGCTGTCATTCATGGGTGTTTCCTTCTTTGATCCTGTTCATTTATTTTGAAAAAACGCCTCGATTTTCTCCACCACATAGGCCGCCTGGGCATCGGTGAGTTCCGGAAAGATGGGAAGGGCCAGGGTCTCCTGGGCGGCGGCTTCGGATTCCGGGAAGTCCCCCTTTTGATAATCGAGATGGGAAAAACAGGGCTGCAGGTGCAAGGGGACGGGGTAGTAAATCTCGGTGCCGATACCCGATTCGGCCAGAAACGCCTTGAGGGCGTCCCGTTTTTCTTTCACCCGGATCACGAACTGGTTGTAAATGTGCCGGTCTTGTTTTTCCACGGGCAGGCCGATCCGATCGTCTATCTTCGCGGATGCAAAATACCGGCGGTACCGGTCGGCGTTTTCCCGGCGTTTTTCGGTCCATCGGTCCAGGTGCTTGAGTTTGATGGAAACGACGGCGGCCTGGAGGGCGTCGAGCCGGAAATTTCCGCCGATCAATTGATGGTAATACTTGGGTTCGGACCCGTGGACCCGAAGGACCCGCAGTCGACGGGCCGCGGCCTCGGACGGGACGGTCACGCATCCCCCGTCTCCGAAGGCGCCCAGGTTCTTGGAAGGGAAAAAGGAAAAGCATCCGAAATCCCCCATGGAACCGGCCCGCCTCCCTTTGTATTCCGCGCCGATGGCCTGGGCCGCGTCTTCGATGACCGTGAGGTTTTTCCCCCGTGCGATATCCAGGATGGGATCCATCTCCGCGCACCGGCCGTATAGATGCACGGGAATGACGGCCTTGAGCCGGCGCTGATCCGCCTTTGGAATGCGGTCCACGGCCCGGGCCAGCCGGTCCGGGGAAAGGTTGTAGGTGTCCGGATCGATGTCCGCGAAAACCGGGCGGGCGCCGGCCCGGTGAATGACGCCGGCCGTGGCGAAAAAGGTGTACGGGGTGGTCGCCACGAGGTCTCCGGGACCGATTTCGGCCGCCATGAGCGAAATCACAAGGGCGTCGGTGCCGGACGAAACGCCCACGGCATCCGTTGTGCCGCAGTATCGGGCCAGTTCCGCCTCCAGGGCCGATACCCGGGGGCCTAAAATGAACCGCTGTTCCTGACAGACCTGATGGAGGACTTCAAGGACATCGTCTTTGATTGCTTCGTATTGTGCGGTCAGATCGAGCAGGGGGACTTTCATGAATACGGCTTTCTCTTACGGGGTTTCCGCAATTGCGACTTCAATGATGCGTAAGTTCTTATCCGAGACGTTTTCCACGCGGGTCGGCCCCGAAATCAAAAGGGCGCCGTGGCCGGGGTCCCACGATAAAACGGCGTTGGGTTTTTGCCGGATCCGGGCGTTTCCGGAAAACAAAAAAAGGCGTTTGGTCCACCCTTTCTTATGGGTGACGGCATACGCTTTTCGGGGGAGAACCTCGATGCGGCGGACATGAAGGTCCGAAGACGCCTCCAGGACCGTGCGGCTTCCCCAGGGGAGGGCCTGGGTCCGGTGGTGCATCGATTCTTTGCGTCCTTCGTCCTTGAGCTGTTTGACGATGGATTTGACCTCCCGGCTGTTTTCCATGCTGGAAACAAAGATGGAGTCGGGCGTTTCCACCACCACCGTATCCCGGAGATGATTGGTCACCACCAGGCGCATGCCGCCCATGATGAGGCACCGCCGGGTTTCCCGGGCCAGGATATCGCCGTTGAGGATGTTTTGGTTTTCGTCTTTTTGCAAAAAATCGAAGAGCGACTTCCAGGATCCCACGTCGCTCCACCCGAAATCCGAAGGGAGCACCACCCCTTTTCGGGTATGCTCCATGACCGCGTAATCGATGGAGATGTTTTCCAGGCGTTCATACAAGGCGGGACGCAGGCGGGCGGGGCCTTGGATGTAGCGCGCCATGCGGCGGACCATTTCGGGCCGAAAGGTCTCGAACTCCTCCAGCATCACCGAAGCCTTGAAGGCGAACATGCCCGAGTTCCAGAAGAAGCGTTTCGTCTTGAAATACCGCCGGGCGGTCTTTTCGTCCGGCTTTTCCACGAACCGGCGGATACGCCGGGCGCCTTCGGGGGCTTTCTTCCCGCCCTCGATGTATCCGTACCCGGTCTCCGGATAATGGGGCGTGATGCCGAAGGTCACAATGGCGCCGTGTTCCGCCAGCCGGATCGCCGGCGCCATATGTTCGTGGAAACGCTTGACGTCTCCGATAACATGATCCGACGGAAAAACGCACAAAACCGGATCCTTTCCGGTCTTTGTCACCGTGAGCAGGGCCAGGAGAATCGCCGGGGCCGTGTTCCGGCCGCAGGGCTCACACAGGATTTTGCCTTTCGGGTTCAGCCCGAGGTCGCGGATCTGCCGGGAAATCTCGTGGCGATGGGCGTTGCCGCACACCACGGTCAATCGGCCCGGCGGAATCACGGGGTGCAGCCGCTCGATGGTCTGCTGGATCAAAGACCGGTTCCCGAAAAAACGGACCAGTTGCTTGGGGAACAACTCACGGGAGATGGGCCACAATCGGGCGCCCATGCCGCCGGCCAAAAGAACGGCGTGGATCGGCGATCCGGGCTCAGGCATGCTGGAAATTCCTCCGCCGTTCCCGGCTTTTCGGCGCGGTCGCGGAAGCCGCCGCCACGGGTCGATACGTGGTCCGAACGCCCTCGTCGCCGATGCAGGCATTGACTTCCCGGATGAGTTCCTTCGAGGCGGCATACCGCCGGGTCTCCGGAAAGGCGATGACCGTCTCGGTCCGGTCCGGGTCCACGAGATGAAGGAACGCCGCGCAGTTCCCCGGATGCCGATCCATGATCTCCTTTAATTTTTCAAGGACGGACGGGTCGGTCTTGCGGATGTCCAGGTGGAGGTGGATGGCGTCGGCCAGGACCTCTTCGGCACGTTCCAGGGGAATCACCGTTTCGGCGATGACCTTGACGCTGCTTTCATCCTTTTGCAGGCGGCCTTCCACCAAAACCGGCGTTTCGGGGTTCAACAGGCGGGCCGCCTCGGCGTAGACGCTGGGGAAGAGTACGGTCTCCACGGTGCCGTGGAGGTCTTCCAGGATGACGAATGCCATGGGACCGTTTTTCTTGGTGGTGATGATTTTGACATTGGGCACCAGGCCGCCGATCCGGATCGCTTCTCCGTCTGATTTGTCTTTCAGGTCGATGGTCCCCGCATTGACGAATCGGTCCAGCATGGGCACATGGGCCGCCAGGGGATGCCCGCTGATGTAAAAGCCCAACGATTCTTTTTCGTAAGACAGGCGCTCCTTTTCCTCCCATTCGTCGATCTGGGGATAGGCCGGATGATCGGCGGGCTCCCCGCCCGCGTCCATATCGAAGAGTCCCATCTGGGGATCCGCCTTCCGGCGCTGGGCCTGATGCCCGTACTCCATGGCGTCTTCCAGGACCGCCGCCATCCGGGATCGAAACTCTCCGGTACAGTCAAAACCGCCGCATTTGATGAGGCTTTCGATGACCCGTTTGTTGATCTTTCGTAAATCCACGCGCTCGCAAAAATCGAAAATGGACGTAAACGGTCCGTCTTTCCGGGTTTCCAAAATGGAATCGATGGCCCCTTCGCCGACGTTTTTGACGGCCATCAACCCGAAACGGATTTTTTCCCCGGAAACCGAAAAGGCTTTTTCACTTTCATTGACATCGGGCGGATGGACCTCGATCTTCTGGGCCCGGCATTCGCCGATATACTTTTCCACTTCATCGGAAGATGCGGCCTCGTTGGAAAGAAGAGAGGCCATGAACTCCACGGGAAAATGGGCTTTCAGGTAGGCGGTCTGGTAGGCGATGAGGGAATAGGCCGCGCTGTGGGATTTGTTAAACCCGTATCCCCCGAACTTTTCCATGAGATTGAAGATCTTTTCCGCCTGGGGGACGGGGACCCCCTTTTTCCGGGCCCCTTCCAGGAAACGGAGCCGGTGTTTTTCCATGATTTCGGGAATCTTTTTCCCCATGGCCTTGCGCAGATCATCGGCTTCGGACATGGAATAGTCCGCCAAAACCGCGGCGATCTTCATGACCTGTTCCTGGTAGACGATGACGCCGTAAGTCTCCTTCAGGATGGGCTCCAGTTCGGGGAGGAGGTATTCGACGTCCTTTTTCCCGGTTTTCCGCTGGACGAAATCTTCGGACATCCCCCCCAAGGGGCCGGGGCGGTACAGGGCCACCAGGGCCACGATGTCCTCGAAACAGCCGGGTTTCAGACGCATGAGGAGATCCCGCATTCCGGCGCTTTCCAGCTGGAACACACCGGTGGTGTTTCCGGCGGACAAAAGCCGGTAGGTGTCGGGATCGTCCAATTGGAGTTCCTCCAGGTTCGGCGGAATCTTTTTCTGGAGCTGGATCAAAGAAAGGGTGCTGGCGATGATGGTCAGGTTTTTCAGGCCCAGGAGGTCGAATTTCACCAGCCCGATCTTTTCCACGGATTTCATATCGAACTGGGTGACTACTTCCCCCCGTTTCCCCCGGTACAGGGGCATGTAGTCCACCAGGGGCCTGTCGGCGATCACCACGCCCGCGGCATGGGTGGAGGCGTGCCGGGGGAGGCCTTCCAGGACCCGGCAGATCTTCAGGAGTTCGGCGTATTCCGTTTTCTTTTCCGCCAGCTCGGACAACCGGGGCTCCATGAGCAACGCATCATCGAGGCTGATGTTCAAGACGTCCGGGACCAGCTTGGCAATGGTATCCACCTCGTTCAGCGGGATGGCCAGGGCCCGTCCCACATCGCGGATCACGGCCCGGGTCTTGAGCTTTCCGAAGGTGATGATCTGGGCCACGTATTCGCCCCCGCCGTAACGCTCCACCACGTACCTGAAGACGTCTTCCCGGCCGTTGATGCAAAAATCCACGTCGATATCCGGCATGCTCTTCCGGGCGGGATTGAGGAAGCGCTCGAAGATGAGCCCGTGGGAGAGCGGATCCAGGTCGGTGATCCCGAGGGCGTAGGCCACCAGGCTCCCGGCGGCGCTCCCCCGGCCGGGGCCCACCGGGATATGGTTGGTCTTGGCGTATTGGATGATATCCGAAACGATGAGAAAATATCCGGAAAACCCCATCTGGACGATGATCTCGATCTCCTTTGCCAGGCGTTCCCGGTACGGGGTTTCGTCGAGATCCGGATCGGTTTTCCTGAGGCGGGTCATGAGGCGGTCGTAGCCTTCGGCCACCCGTTTCCGGAAGAGGTTTTCTTCGGAGACCGCTTCGCCCAGGGGATACTTGGGAAAATGATACGTTTTCAAATCCAGCGTCACGTTGCACCGCTCGGCAATGGCCGTGGTGCTGGCCAGGGCGTCGGGATGATCCGCGAACGCCCGGGTCATTTCGGCGGGGGATTTGAAATAAAGACCGTCGGTGCGGAACTTGAGCCGCTCGGATTCATGGACGGTCTTGCCCGTCTGGATACACAGGAGGACGTCGTGGGCGGGTGCGTCTTCTTTGTGAAGATAATGGCAGTCATTGGTAGCCACCATGGGAATGGAGAGTTCCCGGCTGATTTGCACCAGGCCCTGGTTCACCTTGATTTGTTCCTCCAGGCCGTTGTCCTGGATCTCCAGGAAAAAATTTTCCTCTCCCATGATCCGGTGATATTCCCGGGCCGTCTGAACCGCTTTTTCGTATCTTCCATTGTTCAACTGCCGGGCGATCTCGCCGTGCAGGCAGGAAGACATGGCGATGAGCCCCTCGTGATGGGCCTTTAAGAGGGTCTTGTCGATGCGGGGCTTGTAGTAAAACCCTTCCAAGTGGGCGAGGGTGCAAAGCCGGCACAGGTTCCGGTACCCGGTTTCGTTTTGGGCCAAGAGCACCAGGTGGGACAGGCCCTTGTTGTCCGAGGGGGTTTTGTCGGCGATGGTTCGGGGGGCCACGTAGCACTCGCACCCGATGATGGGTTTGATCCCGGCGGCATGGGCCTTTTCATAGAATTCCACGACCCCGAACATGGTGCCGTGATCGGTGACGGCGACGGCGGGCATGCCCAGTTCCTGGCATCGCCGCAGGAGCCGGTCGATGCGGATGGCGCCGTCCAGGAGGCTGTACTGGGTATGCACATGAAGATGGACAAAAGCGGGGGGAGGCACATTCATGTCCGGAAAATCCTCATCACTCGAACCGGTAGTTGGGGGCTTCCTTGGTGATGATGACGTCATGGACGTGGCTTTCCTTGAGGCCCGCCGCCGTGATCCGGAGGAACCGGGCCTTTTCCCGCAATTCATCCAGGGTCCGGCACCCCAAATACCCCATGCCGGCTTTGAGCCCGCCGATGAGTTGAAGGACATTGGCGGATAACGGTCCCCGGTACGGGACCTTCCCCACGATCCCTTCCGGAACGAGCTTGTCCGCGGCTTCCAACTCTCCCTGGAAATAGCGGTCGAGACTCCCCTGCTTCATGGCCTCCAGGGATCCCATGCCCCGGTAGACCTTGTAGCTCCGTCCCTGGTAAAGAAACAGTTCTCCGGGACTTTCTTCGGTCCCGGCAAAAAGCCCTCCAAGCATCACGGTGTGGGCACCGGCCGCCATGGCCTTTGTGATGTCACCGGAAAACTTGATGCCGCCGTCGGCGATAAGGGGAACACCGGTCCTGGCGGAAATGGAGCGGCAGTTTAAAATCGCCGTGATTTGGGGGACCCCGGCGCCGGCCACGATCCGGGTGGTACAGATGGATCCCGGGCCGATCCCGATCTTGACGCCGTCCACCCCGGCATCGATCAGGTCTTCGGCCCCCTTGGCCGTTGCCACGTTTCCGGCGATGAGCTCGATGTTGCTGAAGGCACCCTTCAGGCGCTTTACGGCGTCCAGGACATTCTTGGTGTGGCCGTGGGACGTGTCGATGAGAATCACGTCCGCACCGGCACCCAACAGCCCTTCGGTACGGGATTCCATGTCCCCCCCCACCCCGACGGCCGCCCCCACGCGGAGACGTCCCATTCGGTCTTTGCAGGCGTTGGGATATTTTTTGATCTTTTCAATGTCCTTGATGGTGATCATGCCCTTGAGCCGCCCCTTGGCATCCACCACCAGGAGTTTCTCGATCCGGTGCTGGTGCAAAAGCTTTTTGGAATCTTCCAGCGTGATCCCTTCCTGAACCGTAATCAGGTTCTCCTTGGTCATCACTTCCGATACGGATTTTTCAAGGTCGGTTTCGAAACGCAAGTCCCGGTTGGTGACGATGCCCACCAGCTTGTCGCCCTTGATCACCGGGAGCCCGGAAATCCGGTAATGCTCCATCAATTGGAGCACTTCATGGACCGGCTGCTCCGGGTGGACGGTGACCGGATCGATGATCATCCCGCTCTCGGATTTCTTCACCTTGTCCACCTCTTTGACCTGGGTGGCAATGCTCATGTTCCGGTGGATGAAGCCGATGCCCCCTTCCTGCGCCATGGTGATGGCGGCGGCGTGTTCCGTCACCGTATCCATGGCCGCACTGACGATGGGAATACTCAAGGAGATGTTCCGGGTCAATTGGGTGGAGACGTTCACCTCTCTGGGCAGGACATCGGAATAGTTGGGGACCAGCAGGACGTCGTCGAAGGAAATGCCTTCTTCAAGGGTCAGTTTCGCCATTGGAGTGCTCCATGAAAAGAATGGTGTATAGGATTTTTACGATTTCATCCAATTTTGAGTTTGGAAGAGACCGGTCTTCTGGACTTCGGATTCCATGGTTATCAATGTGGCACCTGCATAACAAAACCGCCGGGACTTATCAACGCATAACTTTGACGGCTTCGTAAAAAGGCGAACACCTCCTTTCCCTTGAAGATTTGCGCTGCCCCCCGATTTGACGGGGATTTACCGGAAAGCAAGACAGTGAAATGACGTGGAAGGGTCGGGAGCAAAGGGTCCGAGGGGTCGAGGGGCGAGGGGTCAAGGGGTCAAGGGGTCGAGGGGTCAAGGGGTCGAGGGGTCAAGGGGTCGAGGGGCCGAGGGGCCGAGGGACAGGCGGCAGGAAGGTAGGGTGGCACTTTACATGCTCCCGAAAAATGACGGTCGGTTTCCGGGGGGCCCGTCCTCCCATCATTCATCCGGCCTTGACAAGCCCCGGGGAGTCGTCATAATGAATAGCGTTGCACCCCGTCTTTGGGCGGGGATTTATCCGAAAGTAACTCGGTATCGGTATTGAAATCGAAAATTACCTGTAGGGCGGCATTTTATATGCCGCCGTAAAATGACCATCGGTCCTGCGGCGGGATGTAAAATCCCGCCTTACACTCTTTTCGAAAACCCCGCCTTTGAGGGGATTTACCGGAAAGCAGCAGGGAGAAGTTACTTGGAAGAATCACCGCCACCGGAGCGATACAGGACAAGACGGCACGCCATGCTGATCGAAATCAATCCCAAGAACCCCCAGATGCGGCACATCCGAAAGGTGACCGATATCCTGAAAAACGGCGGGATTATCGCCTATCCCACGGATACCGTCTACGGCATCGGGTGTGACCTCTTCAACAAGAAAGCGATCCAGCGCATCTACCAGATCAAGCAGACGTCCAAGAACCAGCCCTTCAGCTTCATCTGCAGCGATCTGAAAGACATCAGCCGGTACGCCAAGGTATCCAATTACGCGTATAAAACCATGCGCAGGCTTTTGCCCGGTCCGTACACCTTCATTCTGGAGGGATCCCGGCTCGTCCCCGAGATCATGCTGACGCGCCGAAAGACCGCGGGCATTCGGGTGCCGGACCATGCCATCTGCCTCGCCCTGGTCCGGGAGCTGGGGAACCCCATCATCTCCACCAGCGCCACGCGGCCCGACGGGACGATATTGGATGACCCCTTTTTAATTCATGATGCCCTGGGATCACGGATCGACGGGGTGGTGGACGGGGGGCCGGTATCGGGAGAGCCCTCCAGCGTCATCTCCCTGATCGACGACACCCCGGAAATCATCCGTAAAGGGCTGGGGGATGCGAGCCTTTTCGAATAGGAGAGGAATGCCGCGCAACGCCGCAGATGGGCTTTTTACGAAGCCATTAAGGTTGATAAACTCGTAAAAAGTCGCCAGCGAACACGGCAAAGTAAAAAGTTCAAGTTCAAGGCGCGCGAATTTCGTGTCGCGAGGCGTACTGAGCGTACGCCGCAGCGACAGCGAGATGAAGCGCAACGCAGAAGTTGGACTTTTTACGAAGCCGTCAAGGGTGATACAGAAAACCGCCGTGCGGCCGGGTGGCCAGCGACCGCTCCATAACGGCATTGAAGGATGATTCGAGCAGATATTCCAAAAGGGAAAAACGCTGCTTTTCGGCGTACACGGTGCTGACCTTCCCCCGGATCCCCGCCTGCCGGGCGACCCACTCCACGGCATCCTCCAGGTTTCCGAGCTGATCCACCAGATTCAGGGCCAGGGCCTCTTCCCCGGTGAAGATCCTGCCGTCGGCGACGGGTTCAATTTCCGAGACGTCCTGCTTTCTTCCTTGGGCCACGTCCCGGATGAACTGCTGGTGGATCCGTTTCACCAGATCCTGCAGCATCGCTTTTTCGCGGTCCGTCATTTCACGAACCGGGGAACCGGTGTCCTTGAACTCCCCGCTCTTGATCACCACGGGCACCAGCCCGATCTTTTCCAGAAGGCTTTGGAAGTTCGTAAACCCCATGATCACGCCGATGCTCCCGGTGATGGTCCCCGGGTTGGCGAAAATGGCGTCCGCGCCGGCGGCGATGTAATAGCCGCCCGACGCGGCGATCCCGCCCATGGAAGCCACGACTTTTTTATCGGAAACGGTTTTTTGGATTTCCCGGAAAATCTCCTGGGAGGGCCCGACCCCGCCGCCGGGGGAATCGATGCGTACCACGATGGCCTTGACGGCATCGTCTTCCCGGAATCGCTTCAGGGCGTCGATGGCTTCCCGGGAATCCGAAATGACGCCGGAGATTTCGATGACGCCGACTTTTTCCCGAAAATCGAAATCCGGCCCCCGCCGGGAAAAGGCAACGAGAAGTGACGTGCCGAGAATCACGACCCCGACAATCCCGCTGAATACCAGGAGGAAAAAAAGGTAGGGATGTCTTCGTGAAAACATTATTAAATATTAAATAGTTAGTTACTCTTCCTTCAATTTATCCTTTAGATTGTTCCGAAGGAGTTCCCCGAAGGTGGACGTGGGGGTGGACATCTGGTTGACGTAATCCTGAAGCAAGTTTTGGTCCATGTCCATTTCCAGGCGCTTGATGGAAAGACCGATCCTGCGTTCATCGCTGTTGATGTTCATGACCTTGGCGGTGATGACATCTCCGATATTGAACTTTCCCACCGGGGTTTTGATCTTTTCTTTGCTGATTTCCGAAACATGGACCAGTCCTTCCACCCCTTCTTCGAGTTCCACGAAAATCCCGAAATCGGTGAGGTTGGTGATGGTCCCCGTGATCTCCTTGCCCACCTGGTATCGTTCCTCCACGGTGGTCCAGGGATCCGGCTGAAGCTGTTTCACGCCCAGTGAGAAGCGCTCGTTTTCCTTTTCGATCTCGAGGACTTTCGCCTGGACCGCATCCCCTTTCTTGTACAGTTCGGAGGGGTGCTTGATCCGCTTGGTCCAGGAGAGGTCCGAGATATGGATGAGGCCGTCGATGCCTTCGTCGATGCCGATGAAAATGCCGAAATCGGTGATGTTTTTGATCTTGCCTTCGATGACGGTCCCCACGGGGTATTTTTCGCTGATCACGTCCCAGGGATTGGGGACCACCTGTTTCATCCCCAAAGAAATTCTCCGGCTTTCCGGTTTCAGGTCCAGGACCACCGCTTCCACCATCTCCCCCACGGACAATACCTTGGACGGGTGCCGGATTTTACGGGTCCAGGACATCTCCGACACATGGATGAGGCCTTCCACCCCTTCTTCCAGTTCCACGAAGGCGCCGTAGTCCGTCAGGCTCACCACCTTGCCGCTGATCCGGGAGCCCACGGGAAATTTTTCCCCCGCGTTGAGCCAGGGATCCGGGGTGAGCTGCTTCATCCCCAGGGAAACCCGTTCCCGTTCCAGATCGAGGTTCAACACCTTGACCGTGATTTGATCCCCGATGGAGAAAAGCTCCGAAGGATGCTTGACCCGGCCCCATGAGATGTCCGTGATATGCAGCAGGCCGTCCACGCCTCCAAGATCCACGAAAACCCCGTACTCGGTGATGTTTTTGACGGTTCCTTCCATCACCTTTCCTTCGTGGATGGACGCCAGGGTGGCGGCTCTCTTGGCCAGCGCTTCCTGTTCCAGGATGACCCGCCGGGACAGCACCACATTGCTCCGCTTGCGGTTATACTTCAGGACCTTGAAGGAAAAAGTCCTCCCCACCAGGTCGTCTAAATTGTGGACGGGCCTGAGATCCGCCTGGGATCCGGGAAGAAAGGCCTGCACACCGATATCCACGGTGAAGCCGCCCTTTACACGGCCCGCGATGACCCCTTTTACGGTCCCGTCGTTATCGTAGGCCTGTTTGACCTCTTCCCAAATTTTTACTTTCTCGGCCTTTTCCTTGGAAAGGACGACCATCTCCTCTTCGTCGTCCCACCACTCGACCATGACTTCCACGGAATCGTCGATGTTGACATTGATCTTTCCTTCTTCATCGGCAAATTCGTTGATGGGGATCTGGCCTTCGGATTTGTATCCGATATCCACCAGCACGTGGTCTTTATCCACGGAGATGATCTTGCCGGTGACGATTTCCCCTTCCTCGAAGCGCTTGAAGCTTTCTTCGTACAATTCCTCCAGCTCCGCTTTCTTGGTTTCGGCCGAAGGGGCGGGTTCGCCGGAAGCAGCGCCTTCTTCGGCAGGCGCATCTTCCCCGGAAACGGGACCGGCTTCCGGCGCCGGTGCCGATTCATCGGTTTCCGCCGATGCAGCCTCGGTGGTGGGATCGGGATCTTGTTTTGGATCGGTGTCGGAGTGGGTGTTCGGATCGGTGGACGGGTTCGTCAGGTTTTTTTCCGAGTTTTCCATGAAACGCGATTCTCCCTTGCCTGTTGTATTTGGACGGTGCATGAAGCCCGTCCCTTTATAAACCTTTTTCGTTAACAGCTTTGATTTTAAAAAACAACAGATATTTTGACTTCAACGTCTCGAAATTCCTTGAACGCCCTGGCCGTGCAGGCGGTGATCCCGCATCTTTTCTCTTCCAAGTCACTTCAACGCGTGGTTTTTCCCGATCCCCGATACCGATTTCGTTTCCGATACCGATTATTGTTATGCGCCGGCTTTCGTCCGGATGTGCTCCAGCATGCATCGGACCACCTGGTCTTCGGTCAAACCGCTGGAATCGATGCGCACCGCGTCCGATGCGGGCTTCAGGGGCGCCAATGCCCGCCGGGTGTCGGCCGCATCCCTTCTCCGGATCCCGGCTTCCATCTCCTCCAGCGTCATTCCCGCCGGGTGTCGCATCTCTTTGAAGCGTCTCACGGCCCGGGTGTGCGGGTCGGCATCGAGAAAGAATTTGACGTCCGCATCCGGGAAGACGACGGTACCCATGTCCCGTCCTTCAAATACGGCGCAGCGGTCTTTTCCCATACACCGCTGCAGGGTCAATAAAAACGTGCGTACCGACGGCCGTGCCGACGCCGTGGAAGCGGTCATGGCGATCTCGAGGGTGCGAACGGCATCCGTGATGTCGCGGCCGTTGATCAAAAGGCGGGTACCGTCAAGGGTTTCTTCGAACTTCAATTCCAGTCCGGCGCAAAGACCCGCCAGCCCGGCATCGTCATCCGGCGGAACCCCGGCCTCCAGGGCCGCCAGGGCGACCCCCCGATAGAGGGCCCCCGTGTCCACGTATCGATACCCTAAAATCTGCGCCAGCCGCCTGCTGACGGTGGTCTTCCCGGCCCCGGCCGGGCCGTCGATGGTGATCAGCAGCGGCGTTGACGGCCGCCGGCGCGTTCCGGAAAGATCCGAATCCATCCAGGGATCAAAAACCGCCCCTTTCCCGGGATTCACACACACCTCTTGAGGGCGTCCACCAGCCGGACGTTTTCTTCGTGCAGCCCGACACTCACCCGGATGTATTCGGGGTATCCATAGGCGGTCATGGAACGCACGATGACCCCTTCGGCAAGAAGGCGCTGAAAAAGGGCGTCGGCGCTTTGCCTGACATCGATCAGAAAATAATTGGCCTGTGTGGGAAAGACCGTCAAACCGAGATCCCCGATCGCCGGAAACAGAAAATCGAGCTCCCGGTGGACGAGCGTAACGGTTTTTTCAACGAACCCGGGATCTTTCAAGGCCGCGACCGCCGCCACCTGCGCCAGGGAATTGGTATTGAACGGCGCCCGGATCCGGTTGAGGATCTCCGCCATTTCCGAAGGCATCACACCATAGCCGATCCGCAGCCCGGCAAGACCGTATGCCTTGGAAAAGGTCCTCAGCGTCACCACGGGGGAGTCCTCCCCCGCATCGTTCAGGCTGTCGAGGCAATCCGGATCCCTCACGAACTCGATATACGCTTCATCCACCACCACGATCACACCGGAAGGAATCCGGGCCAGGAATCGTTCAAATTTACGTTTCGGGATAAAACTTCCTGTGGGGTTATGGGGGTTGTTGAGAAAAACCATCCGCGTATCGGCATCGATGCGGTCCGCCATGGCCTCCAGGTCCACCTTCAGATCCTTCAGGGGAACTTCCACGGGGACGGCGTTCACGCTTTTGACCGTGATTTCATACATGAGAAAGGCGGGCTTTGGCATGAGCGCTTGATCGCCGGGGCCCAGAAAAGCGCGGGCCAAAAAGGCAATGATCTCATCCGAGCCGTTGCCGAGGACGAACCGGTCGGCAGGCAGATCCAGGGCACTGGAAAGGGCGTCGATGAGGGTTTTGCCGCTGCCGTCGGGGTACCGGTGGACAGCGGCGACCGCCTGTTGCACCGCTTTCACGGCAAACAGCGAAGGGCCCAGGGGATTTTCATTGGAAGCGAGCTTCACCGCCCGGAGAATGCCGTATTCCTTTTCGACCGCTTCGATGGGCTTTCCCGGAACATACGGCGGTAGGGAAGCGATATGGGCCGGAATGCGTGCTTTCCATCCCGGCGCCGACGGCGTCTTTCGGGCGCTTTTCTTTTCGTCCGACGGGACGGCCGGAATCTCTTTCACGCCGCCGCCGCCTTTCGCCCTTCTTCCAGGGCGGCCATGTTCATCTCGATGAACTTCTTTTTTTGTTTGAACTCGTTTCGGACCGTCTCTTTCAGGATTTCGAAGTCGATGATGCCGCTTCGGGCCACAAAAGCACCCAGGGCAACGATATTGGCAGAGCGGACATTCCCTAAACCGGCGGCGATATCCGTCACCGGCACCCGGAGTTCATCCACGTCCGCCCGGCCGGAGGCGGTTGGAATCAGGGAACTGTTGACGAGGATGACGCCGCCGGGTTTCACGGTGCCGGCGAACTTTTCCAGGGACGGCCGGTTCATGGCCACCAGGTGTTTGGGATTCCGGATGATGGGGGACGCAATGGGCTTGTCGCTGATGACCACCGTGCAATAGGCGGTGCCGCCCCGCATCTCGGGACCATAGGAAGGGACCCAGGCCACCTCCAATGCTTTTTCCATGGCCGCCTCGGCAAGGATTTTCCCGGAAAGCAGGATTCCCTGTCCCCCGAAGCCGGCGAACATCACTTCCGATTGCATTACGCCTCCTCCACCGATTCAGGTGTTTTCAGATCCCCCAGGGGGTAGTACGGCAGCATGGTCTTTTCGGCCCATTGGATGGCATCGGCGGGCGTCATCCCCCAGTTGGTGGGGCACGTGGAGACCACCTCCACGAAGCTGAAGCACCGGTTGTCCACCTGGTATTGGAATGCCCGGCGGATGGCTTTTTTCGCCTTGAGAATGGTTTTGGGCGTCAATACGGTCTGCCGCGTGATATAGGCCGGTGTGGCAAGGGACGCCAGCAGTTCCGCCACCCGGATGGGCATCCCCACCTCTTCCACGTTCCTGCCGAAAGGGCTGGTGGTGGTTTTCTGGTTCGGCATGGTGGTGGGCGCCATCTGCCCACCGGTCATGCCGTAGACCGCGTTGTTCACGAAAACGGTGGTGAACTTCTCGCCCCGGTTGGCGGCATGGACGATCTCTCCCATGCCGATGCTGGCCAGGTCCCCGTCGCCCTGGTAGGTGAAGACGATCAGATCCGGACGGACCCGCTTGATCCCCGTGGCCATGGCCGGGGCACGGCCGTGGGCCGCTTCCTGGAAATCAAAGGTGAAGTAATTGTAACAGATGACCGCGCACCCCACCGGGGCGATCCCCACCGTTCTTCCGGCAACTTCAAGGTCGTCGATGGCTTCCGCGACCAGCCGGTGAATCACGCCGTGAGTGCATCCGGGGCAGTAATGGGTCTCTTGATCCGAAAGGCATATGGGTTTTGCGAATGTTTTGGCCACGATTCGTTCTCCTTCATGAATTTACGGGTGAAGACCGGACATTTTTCCACATCAGGATTGAAGCAATGCCTCCACCGCTTCAATGACCTCCTCCGGGGTCGGCACCTCCCCCCCGCATTTACCATACCAATGCACCGGTCGCCTTCCCTGCACGCTTCTTTGAATATCTTCCACCATCTGTCCCATGCTCATCTCCACGCTCAGGACGTGGGTGCAGCTCGACTTGGCCGCCGCATCGAAAACCGCCTGTTCGGGGAACGGAAACAGGACCCGGGGCCGCACCATGGCCGTCTCCACATTCCGTGCCTTGAGGACGTCCACGGCGCTGCGGCATACCCGGCTCATGGTGCCGTAGCTGACGATCAAGACCCTATATTCGCCCTCGGTGTTGTAAGTTTCGTAGCGGATTTCTTCTTGCCGCATGCGGTCGTACTTGGCTTTTAACTTCAGGTTGTGGGCGTTCAGCGCCTCGGGGTCCAGGTAAAGGGTTTTCACCAGGTTCCGTTTCGTGCTCTTGCGGGTCTCCATTCCGCTGGTGGCCCAATCCGATTTGTCGGTGGGCGGGACTTTGAGATCATCCCGGAAGGAAACCGGTTCCATCATCTGTCCGATGAGCCCGTCCCCCAGGATCATCACCGGATTTCGGTACTTTTCAGCCAGGGGAAAGGCCTGCATCACCATCTCCACCGCTTCCTGGACGGAAGCCGGTGCCATGACCAGCATCCGGCAGTCCCCGTGGCCGATCCCTTTTGTGGCCTGGAGGTAGTCGGCCTGGGACGGGAGGATCCCGCCGAGCCCCGGGCCGCCCCGCATGATGTTCACGAAAACGGCGGGGCACTCGGCCCCGCAAATGTAGCTGATCCCCTCGCTCATGAGGCTGATGCCGGGGCTGGAGGAAGTGGTGAAGACCCGTTCCCCGCAGGCGGCGGCACCGAAGATCATGTAAGAGACCGCCACTTCGCTTTCCCCCTGGAGAAAAACACCCCCCACTTCCGTCATGCGCCGGGACAGATACTCCGCCACCTCGGACTGGGGGGTGATGGGATACGCGAAATAATTCAGGCACCCCGCCCGGATGGCGGCTTCGCCGATGGCTTCATTTCCTTTCATCAATACTTTGCTCATGGCTTACCCTTCCTATGCGTCCTGCGGCCGGGCCGCTTTTTTGCTTTCCTTGGTGATGGTGATGGCCACATCCGGGCACATGATGCAGCACATGGTGCAGTAAATGCAGTCTTCGGGGCGGGCTTGATATGCGGGGAAATACCCCTTGACGTTGACCTGGTCGGAGAGTTCCAATACGTTTTTGGGACACACCGTGACACACAGCCCGCACCCCTTGCACCGGTTGGGTTCGATTCGATGTTTATGGGTCATCAATAAATACTCCTTTGGTCTTTGATGGCTTCGTAAAAAGTCCACCTGCGGCGTTGCGCGGCATTCTTCGCCT
>CAZQUR010000061.1:0-17792 GCA_964596535.1 uncultured Desulfobacteraceae bacterium | reverse complement strand
CGAGCGTTCGCCGGCTTCATATTCATCATATCAAGAATCATCCAAACCGCAGGCAAAAAAGGATTTCAATTTTATACGGAAGTGTTAAAATATATACCGAAATCAGTAGCAGCTTCGTGACGGAACGCCTTTGAATTACATTTCCGGCAAAGAATCGGGGACAAGAGCATGTTTGACTGGAAAAATGAACTTAATCGTAAAGGGCATCGAATCGCCATCTCGGGGCAGCCTATTGCCATGCACTGCCATCATTACAATATCAACTTACAAAAAACGCTGGAAGACACCATGGGAAAAGATGGGGTGATCCTGTTATACCGTTCCGTTGAAGAAACGATTTATCAAGGACTTTCCAATTTATTCGAGCAGTACCCGAAAATCAAGACGATCAACTCAAAATTAGAGATGATTTCCCTTCTTTATCAAAACTGTGGGCTGGGCATTCTCCACTTTCAAAACGTTCGACCCGGCAAGGCGTCCGTTTCGAGTCCATCAAGCCATCATGTGACGGGATGGCTTGCCAAGCACGGAAGACGGGATACATCCGGATGTCATTTTGCCCGGGGCTGGATCGCCGGGGCGCTGGAGGCTGTTTATCATCATCCAATCGGTTATTACAGTGTTGTGGAGAGTCAATGCAAGATGAAAAGGGATATGGAATGCCTTTTTTCAGTGACCCGAGAGGAAGGATGATTTTCCTGAAAAGAATTTCGCCGTTGTGCGGTGACGCCGGCCATTTTCACCGGAAAGGCAGGGAGATGAATACACACCGGGAAATGATAGGCTGGAACCGGAAAGGATTACCCAATGGCCATTGACGGCAGTAAGATCATCCACGCGGTCATGGAGGGGAGTAAAATCAGGGAATCCAAAGGGATTCTCCCTATTTTCGGCGTCTATCTTTCCCTTTTTTCCGTTGAATATTACAATCGGCTCAGTTTCCGATTCATGCACGCCAAGAGGGAGCCTCATCGGGTCGAGTCGGAAAGGTTGCTCATCGAGGCGGCCCAGGAATGTGGTTATGCCACCTTTCAGGGGGTCCGTAATTCCTGGGAATGGGAACAGATCGTCGTTCCGATGATCGAGTCCAGGGAAGATCAGATTTTGGGATTTACGGCCGTTGCCGTCGCCTTTGGATGGGGGGATCTCGAAGTAAAAAAAATTGTACCCGGGAAAAAGATGATCCTCCGTGCCAACGACTCTTACGAGGCAACAGGGTATTTGGAACAATACGGATCTGCCGATTCCGGAAAGTGTTATATGCTCAGAGGTGTATCCGGGGCATACATGGATCTGATCTACGGAAAAGATTATCCGGAGGGCCTGTTCAACTTTACGGCCCAGGAGCCGCTGTGCCGGGCCAAGGGAGATACATACTGTGAGTTCATTGTTACAAAATCATCAGATTCTTATCCAGTTTGAGAAAAAACGCGCCATTCAGGAACAACCTTGCTGGAAAGTGTTGTCCTGTTCCAAAATCCTGTGCCCTGCTCATGGCAAGAAGTTCATTGAATGCTGGTTGATTCCAAAAACCCATTGTACCAATTACATTCAAGAAGATTTTTATCAAAAGCTTTCTTCTTGTCTTGAATGCGCCTACTTCAAGGAGATCGGGGAGATCCACCCCAGCGGATGGAGTCACTTTTTTTCGGACCAGATTCATAAGTACAATATCAAAGCACTGGAACATCTTTATCAGAAAGAAGAAAGCTTCATTGAAATTTTAGACCGTATTCCTGATGGACTTTTTACAACCGACCACGAGTGGCGCATCGCCTATTTCAACCCTGCTGCTGAAAAGATAACGGGTTTTTCTGCTTACGATGCCGTCGGAATGTACTGCAAGGACGTCTTTAAGAACACGATATGCGAATCCGATTGTGCGTTAAAACGGGCGGTAAACCAAGGGCAAGATGTGCACAATCAGGAATATGAGATCACCAATATCGATGGTCAAAAAATTCCCATTATCTGTTCCACGTCAGTGTTTCGGGATCCCTCCGGTCGCATCTCGGGCGGATTGGAAATATTCAAGGATATAACGGACCACAAGAAACTTCAGGAAGAAATCGCAACCCGGGAGAGAAAATACCGGAGAATCTTTGAAGGCAGTCACGACATGATTTATACGACCAACCTGCCGGGAAAGATCCTGGACGTCAATCCGGCCGGGGTCGATATGCTGGGATACCGATCACGGGAAGAGCTCATCCGTATCGGGACCGCCGAAAGGCTATATGCCAATCCCAAAGACAGAAAGCGGTTTCTTGGGCAGATCCTCAAGAAAGGTTTCGTGAAGGATTACGAAGTCGATTTTAAGAAAAAAGACAGAGTGCCCATTCACGTCCTCATCTCGAGTCGGAAATATGAGAATCCGCTCACCGGAGACGTTGAACTCGAAGGAATCATCAAAGACATCACCCACCGCAAGCAAACCGAGGAAGATCTGAGGCAGCGCAACCGGGAACTCTCCATTCTTAACAACATCGCCATGGCCTTGAACCACAATATCCCATTGAACCAAATCCTTTTAAAAACACTCAAGAACGTTCTCACGGTATTGAATCTTGAACGAGGCGTTCTCGTACTTGTCGACCGGACGGAAAAAAACGTCAAGGTACACGTTCGAAAAGGGCTTCCACCAGCGGCGTCGCACCGTGGCGACATCATACTCTTTAAAGACGCGTTATTGAAGGAATCCCTTATGGAGGGGAGGATGGTTCTCGATCCCGAGCCGTCTTTTCCTGCTTTCAAAGTGCGCTACCGTCTGCGACGTCATGGATTAAGCCCCTGGTTGACCTGTTTTCTTATCACGTTCAAGGGGGTCGGTGTGGGATTTTTCGGTCTTGATATTCCACCATCACGCCGGCTCAGTAATCAGGAACTTCACCTGATGGGATCCCTGGGTAATTTTTTAGGAGGAGCGATCGAAAACACGCAGCTAATGGACATGATCCGCCGCCATCGTCAGGAACTGAGACAGCTCACCGAAAAGCTGTTTGAATCCCAGGAAGAAGAGCGTCGACGTATCGCAAGAGAACTCCATGATGAATCCGGACAGTCCCTGACGGCGGTGACGCTGGCTTTGGAACGGCTCAAAGAGAAGCTTTTCTCGGAGGAGATCAACCTTGTGGAGGAAGTCGACGACATCAACCGTATGATCATGCGGACGGCATCGGAGATCCGTCGCCTCTCTTACCACCTGCATCCGACACTATTGATCGATTTGGGCCTCGAACCTGCCCTCAATCTTTATTTCAAAGAGATCAGTATTCGATCCGGACTTCATATCGACTTTAATATGGTGGGGTTTGACCATCGATTGAAGATGGACATGGAAACCGTATTGTACCGTTTCAGCCAGGAAGCCATGACCAATGCATTGAAACATTCCGGCGCAAAAAATTTCCGTTTGTCCATCATCCGAAGTTTCCCGAAGATCATATTTGTCGCGGAAGACGACGGCACCGGCTTTGATCCATCCATCATCGGAAAGGACAACCAGAGCCTGGGGCTGCTCGGAATGCGGGAACGGACGTCGCTTTTCGGCGGAAATTTCAGCCTGAGAAGCCGTGTCGGGAAGGGGACGCGCATCCGAATCGAAATCCCGCTTGAGGAGGCACTGGGCCATGCCTGACCCGGTCCGGATCATGATTGCCGACGATCATACCATCGTCCGACAAGGCCTTGCCCGAATGCTCAACGATCAACCTGATTTAAGCGTCGTGGGGGAAGCGATGAACGGTCGCATGGCCGTGGATAAGGCGTTGGAACTCAGACCGGACATCGTCATTATGGATATCGCCATGCCTCAAATGAACGGCATCGAAGCGGCCAAGAGGATTCGAAGGAGTCTGCCAAAAACCAAGATCGTGATTTTGTCCATGTATTCCCATGAACATTACATCCACGACCTCCTGGAAGCCGGCATCTCGGGATATCTTTTAAAGGAGTCGAGCGGGAGTGACATCGTGCACGCCATTCATGCCGCAATGAAGGATGAAACATTCTTAAGTCCGTCCATTTCAAAAGTCCTTGTGGATACGTATCGCATCCCGCGAAAGGCATCGTCTCTGGCCGAAAGATACCGACAGCTTTCCAACCGGGAGAGGGAGGTGTTTCAGTTGATTGCCGAAGGACGGTCCACCCGCCAGATTTCGGAAATGCTTTTCGTGAGCATCAGTACAATAAAGTCGCACCGGTCAAAGATCATGGAAAAACTGGGAGCGGAAAGTTCCATCCAACTCGTTCGCTTCGCGATACAGCTCGGGATCATTGATCCGGATCTCTAACCGGCGACCGATGGAGATTGTTGGATTTCGTGAAGAAGATCGGCATCGTCACCCTCACCCGGCAAAACAGCCTGGCCTATGCAGCGCTGAAGAAAATCGTCCTGGATTTGGGCTATGAACCGATCTGTGGACAATCCATCGGATCTGAGGCCCTTTTTCTGCCGATGGAAGAAATTCATCTCGCGGGCTATGATTTTCTGGGACCCTTCTTTCAGCAGGCCGGCTTTTCCAGTGCCGACTGCATATTAATTTCGGCACCTTATACGGCAAACTTGTTTTCCCTGCCGAAGATCATCCGGTCGTTGCGCGCTGTCAGCCCGGCTCCTGTGGTTCTGGGGGGAAACGAGGCGTCGAACAACTATCGGAACCTCATGGAATACCGGTTTATTCCTTTTGTACATACCCTTGAAGATGTCGGACCGGATTTTATCGTTCGGGGTGCGGCGGAATGGGCGCTGACAACCCTGTTGCCCCTACTGGACAAAGAGTCGTTGACCCGTTCCTGGACATCGGATTTTGTTAAAAAACTGCTCGACATTCCAAATCTGGTCTTTTGGGTCCCTGCAAGAGGGGCCTTGATTTCCACCCGGTCTTCTTTCCAAGATCTGCCTGAAGAACAGATCTTTGCGGTGATGAAATATGGGGAAAAATCTGCTGCCGTCACCTTTCAGCGGGCATGTGTCTGGGCTAAAAAATCATGTGGGGGGTGCTTATTTTGTGCCATTGCCGCCCAGTTCGGAGAAAGTTTCCACTGTGCCGTAAAGACCGACTTTTTTATACAGAAACTCGTCGACTTTTTAGAAAACAATGAAACGGTCCGAAACGTCGATATCTGGGATGACACGTTCAACATTGACGATCAATGGCCCGTCCGTATCTGCGGATATTTGGAGGAGGTCAACCGCCGCATTCGAAGAGAGATTACCTATACCTGCTTCCTGAGACCCAAGGGAATCACTTCCGGTTTATTGGGCCGGTTAAAGGCAGCCAATATCAAAGCGGCATTCATCGGAGCCGACGCGGTAACCGAGAACCTGGCAAGGAGACTGAGAAGAGGGAACTCCATTTACGAATTGGATCGGTCTCTTAAATTACTGTCCCAATCCGGGATTCTTTACAATATAAGCGTACAGCTCTTTTCTCCCGAATCCACGCTGGAGGACGTTGAAAAGACTGCCGGTCTCGCTCTGCGGCACATCACAAACGGCAGGTCGGCGGTGCATGTACATCTTTACACCTTCCCTCTTTTCAGATCTGCCGTCCATAGGCTTCTGGAGGCTCGAAAAAACCTGAAGTCGATTCCGGCGCCGTTGATGAGAGCCGCCGGAGATTCGGGCTATGAGGCGCTCCCCATTGCTTACGATTACCGGCACTACGATCCGGATGTGGAAACCATCAAGCTGAAGACGTGTCATCTCCTGGGTGTCGAGGCATCCTTTTTTGTCAGAACCTATCCCGGAGACGCTATTAATCCTGATCGCCTTAAAGAAATTCTGGCACAGGTCCGAACCTGGTGCGTTGAGGCCCGACAGTCTCATCCCATTAAATCTTTTTGGTATCTGTGTCTGCTTTTCCTCGAAGGGTATACTAAGGACCTGACCCAGAACCAACTGATCGACCTGTTGTCCCGAAACGAACCTGCATCGGCGATACCCAAGGTCTTGAGAAGGTCCCACGGTGATTTTGGATACCGTTTTACGCTTTCCAGAAGCGTTGGCGAGGTAATGGCGGGTCTCTTGAGAAAGGGCTATGCCTGGAAAACGGATAATAGCGAATATATACTTACCGATTATGGTATATCCCAATTGTTATCGGTGGTCAAGGGGCAGAGCTCAAATTTCATCGCAATAGGGGCTTACGACGAGATTGATAAGGCGGTGTTCCTGAAAATGTTAAGGAGAAAAAGCTCTATAAAACCGTCGACGACAGTAGAAAACGCGCTTTCAAAATAAAATAACAATCCCGGCCCTGCAAATTCCTGACATGGAGAAAGTCGGGTATTGCACAACAAGCAAGGGCTCCCTGTGATTTGTCATCCCCATGCTTTCCTTGAGATTTCCAAAGGCGAGATGAAAATCATCTTTTGTCTCCAAAAAAATCGTCTTTTAGACGATTTCCTTGAAATCCGAAACTAATATATGTGTATATATCTTCCATTAGGAATCAGGGCGTTTTCGTCGCCGGGGCCGAACGCCGACAAGGTATAAAGATATTAAAAACCCAACATAAGAAAGGAGTGTATTACATGACCGAGATGACTCCAATCGAAAGAGTGAAGCGCTTTTTTAATCGTGAACCGGTGGACAAGATGCCTTTTTTTACGGGAATGGGAATGGTTCTTCGGCCCGCCATTCAAAAGCTGGGCTATAAATTTCCGTCGATTCATCGGGATGCCGAAAAACTGGCCTATGCCGGGATTGAATCGGCACGCATGTTCAACCTGGATTCCGTCGTGATTCCTTTTGACATGTGTTGGGAATCGGAAGCGCTCGGAAACGAAATCAGCCTCTATGAAGATTCGGAGGATACCCTGTATCCGACGATCCCCTACAAGAATTGGGAGCAACTGGACCAAGTGGAAATCACCCGGGATGACATTGATCACATCATGGATAAATATCCGATGAGCCTGATTCCGGAGGCCATAAAAATCGTAAAAAAAGAAGCACCGGAATTGGCTCTCGGCGCTTGGCAACTGGGTCCTTTTACCCAATGCGGCCAGACGATTGAGTTGGATAAGGTTCTCAAGGCGGTCTTTAAAGAGAAACAACGGGTGGAGGACATCCTGGATAAATTATCGGACATGATCATCAACATTGGAAACGCCTTGTTGGATGCCGGTGCCGATTTCATCACCTTGCGCGAACCCGGCGTTGCGGCGGATCTTCTCAGTCCACGCACATTCAAGGAACTGATCGCACCCAGGTTAACCCATATTTTGAAGGCTTGGCGATCCCCCAAAGTATTGCATATCTGCGGATCCACCGATCCCCTGGTGGAAATGATGTGGCAAGTGGTTCAGGATTCCGGAGCGCAGGCGGTCAGTTTCGATATCAAAAACAACCTTCTCGAAAGCCGAAAAAAACTGGGTAACGACGCTATTATTCTCGGCAATTATGATGTTTTTAAGCTTCCGTGTGCCGAGGAGACGACCGTGGAGGAAGCCATTGGAGGAATCAAAACGAATATCGACGGACTCGTGGATGCAGTATGGCCGGGTTGTGACCTCTGGCCGGATATCAAGCCGGAAAACTTCAAGGCCATGGAAAAAACCGCCAGGGAATATAAGCCAGGACCGACACCGGCCGTAGGAAGACTATAAATATCGTTCAATACTAAAAGGAAAGATCTCATCTGGAAAGGAGAACGTAGTTATGGCCACAAAAGAGGAATTGTTGGAGGCGCTGAAGGACGGGGTGATCAACTACAAAGAAGATCAGGTGAAAGAAGCTGCCCAGACAGCCATCGACGATGGGCATCTGGCCTTGGAAATGATTATGGATGGACTTGCGGCCGGAATGGAGGTGGTGGGGGAGCTTTATGAACGACATGAATATTTCGTTCCCGAAGTGCTCATGTGTGCGGATGCGCTTTACGGGGGGTTGGCTATTTTGCGACCCCATGTTCCCAAACGGGACGGCGGCACAGTGGCCCAGGTCGTCATCGGGAGCATCCAGGGTGATGTTCATGACATTGGCAAAAACCTGGTGAAGATGATGTTCGATGTGGCTGGTTGGGAAGTGTACGATCTTGGCCGGGATGTGCCCCTGGAAAAATTCGTGGAAGAACAGATGCGGACGGATGCGGAAGTCGTGGCCATGTCGGCCATGATGACCACCACCATGCTGGGGATGAAAAAGGTCATCAAAATGATAAAGGAGAAAAATCCGAATGTGGCCATCATGCTGGGCGGGGCGCCGGTGACTCAGGATGTGGCAAAACTGTTCGGTGCCGACGGGTACGCTGAATCGGCCGGAAACGCTGTGGCTGAAGGCATCAAGATGATTTCTCGATTGAGGGATTTTGAGAAACAGAAGAAATAAGAAATGCGATACCAAACGGGATTCTGCGCTTACGAAACGAAC
The DNA here is from genome assembly GCA_964596535.1 of uncultured Desulfobacteraceae bacterium. GTDB lineage: Bacteria > Desulfobacterota > Desulfobacteria > Desulfobacterales > UBA2156. The sequence continues at coordinate 9,415 of CAZQUR010000061.1, read as the reverse complement.
AGTTTTGGCGGAGGATTCCTTTTGTAAAAAGTACTGAGTTTTGTTGCGTACCCCACGAGTGGATAGAGGGATGTAGTTAAAACAGGTGGTGAAGGAGGATTTTTACGAATGGACGACGACAAGGCAATGGTGATCTTTCAACCTTCGGGGCGGAGAGGTGAGGTTCCCAAGGGTATCAACGTGTTAGAAGCATCCCGGTTGTTGGGTGTGGATATAGAAGCATTGTGCGGTGAGAAGAAGGTATGCGGTAAATGCAAGGTTCGTATCGAGGAAGGGTGGTTTGAAAAGTACGGCATCGAATCGAAAAAGACCAACGTCAGCGCGTGGAAGGAAGAAGAGGAGAAGTTTGTCAACCCTCGAGAAAAAGAAAACGGATATCGTCTTGCCTGTGTCGCAGATATAAAGGGAGATCTGTTGGTTTTTGTGCCGGAAGAATCCCGAGCCGGAAAGCAGATCGTGAGCAAGGCAGCCAGAGATATCCAAATCGATCACAATCCGACGGTGCGACTCTATTATGCCGAAGTGGACCCTCCGCACTTTGAAGAACCCACGGCGGATTTTGAGAGAGTCTGTCGGGTCCTGGAACGGGACTACGGATTGAGGGATCTCAACGTGGACATCTTTGCCCTGCGGCAGCTTCCGACCGCCCTCCGGGACGGGAATTGGAGTGTCACCGTCAGTGTCTGGAACGACAAGGAAGTCATCCGTTTTCGACCAGGCAAAGCCGAACGCGTCTACGGTCTGGCCATCGACGTGGGCACCACGACCGTGGCCGCCTATTTCTGCGATCTGACCACCATGGAGGTCGTCGATACCGTGTCCATGATGAACCCCCAATGCAAATACGGGGAGGATGTCATGGCGCGGATCACCTATCACATGACAAGCTCCGATGGACTGAAACGCATGGGTGACGATATTATCGAGGGACTTAACAACTTGATCGATCAGGCCGTCGCCAATACGTATCCTCCGAAAAAGAAGAAAAAGAAGGCAAAAGGCGACAAGGGACCGGATGAGTATGTGGAAGCACCGCAAAAAGGCAAGACGTATCTGCGTCTCACCCGTGAGGACATCGAGGATCTGACCATCGGTGGAAACACTGCCATGCACCATATATTCCTCCAGTTGAACCCCGAGTTTGTCGGACTTGCCCCGTTTCCACCGGTGATCCACCATAGCCTGGACATTAAGGCAAGGGATCTCGGACTCCAGATCAACCCGTCGGCCTACATTTTCGTCCTTCCGAACGAAGCCGGTTTCGTGGGCGCCGATAATGTGGGGGTTCTCATCTCGGAAGCGCCGTACAAAAAAGAAGAGGTCCAACTCATCATCGATATCGGAACCAACGGCGAGTTGGTGTTGGGAAATCGGCACAAATTGATTTCTTCTTCCTGTGCCACCGGTCCTGCGTTGGAAGGTGCGCAGCTTTCTTATGGTATGCGGGCAGCCCCCGGTGCCATAGAGCGGATTACCATCGATCTGGAGACCAAGGAGGTGGATTATAAGGTCATCGGCCGGGACGCTTGGCGAAAGTACTCGGAACCCAAAGAGATGAAGGCCAAGGGAATCTGCGGATCCGGTATTCTAGACTTGCTGGCCGAACTCTATACGTCGGGTGTCATCATTAAAAGCGGCGTATTCAACAAAAAGGAACTCGAAGGACACCCCCGTTTCCGTATCAATCCGGACACCAAGCAACCTGAATTTGTTCTGGCCTGGGCCGAGGAATCGAGCATCGATAAAGATATTGTGGTGACTCAAAAAGACATCCGCCAGATCCAGCTGGCCAAAGGAGCCCTCTACGCCGGATGCAAGCTCATGATGCGCCGGATGAACATGGAAACAGTGGACAAAATCAAGATCGCCGGCGCCTTCGGTACACATGTGGACCGCACCAAGGCACTTATCATGGGCCTTTTCCCGGACTGTGAAATCGAGATGATCGAAAGCGTAGGGAATGCCGCCGGTGACGGTTGCCGGGCCGCTCTTTTAAATAAAAGGAAACGGACGGAAGCCAACTGGGTGGCACGGAATGTGGAGTATATCGAACTGACAGTGGAAACCGATTTCCAGAAACAGTTCATGGAGGCCATGCAGATTCCGCACATGAAAGATGCGTTTCCCCACTTGGAGGGAATTGTCCCCGAAAAGATTTTGAAACAATAAGGGAAAAACGGACGGTTCACAGGCGAACCCAAGGCACCATCAGAGGCTTTTATTTTGGAACATCCGGCAGATGAGATCTGCGTGGAGGTGGATCCGGGAATCTGCGGGTTTCCCTGCACCATACGGGTGTTTCGATCGGGGCCAAGGAGTGTAGAAATTGAAATCCGTGGATCCGAATGCCGGCAGATTCAACTTTTGTCGGCAAAACTGGGGAGGATCTCGTTGAAGGATCTGTTTACGCCCTTGACGAGAAACCCGGTTTTCATTGCCGCGGAGGCCTCGGCATGCCACACCACATGCATCGTTCCATCGGCTGTATTAAAAGCGGTGGAAGCGGCTCTGGAAATGGCTTTGCCCAAAGCTGTGCATATCCGGTTTTTAAAGGTCGGGAAGAAAGTTACAAATGAGTGAACAAAACGTCGTACCCTTTAAAACCAATGCAGGTGTTTCTCACACACTGACGGAACGATTGCTTCAAAAAGGGCGGGATTACGGGCTGACGGCGATCTTTCCGTTTGACATCGAGAAGATCATTGTGGCGGAGTGGGTTCACTTGAAATGCCGGTACGGCTGCAGCCGGTATAACACCAACTGGTGCTGTCCCCCGGCAACACCGAATCCGGACAAGGTCCGCGCCATCCTTTCAGAATACACTACGGCATTGCTGCTGGTCGGAAGTAAAAGCTGCGCGGATTTTTATCTTGATAACGGTCATAAACGAATTGCCCAGGTTCGATGCTGGAAAGGAACGATTCTACTGGAAAGGATGCTGTTTTTGAGAGGATACTACAAGGCGTTCAGCTTGGTGGGGGAATGCTGTGCATTATGTAAGACATGTGCCTACCCCGAAGATTGTCGGTTTCCTCAAGAGAAGCGTCCTTCGGTGGAATCGTTTTCTATCGATGTCATCGGTACCCTAAAGAATCTGGGAACAACGGCAAAAGTCGCGACACAGACTTGCGAGGCATTCAGCTATTATGGACTCATTCTTCTGGAATGAGTCGAGAGGGAAGCTGGTGACGATCATTCTTGATAAGATTGATCAAGAATGGTAAAATTCCATAGAATATCTCAGGCGGGAGAAATATTGAAAAACGAGAGTCTTATCTTTCTGGTTCTGAGAATTTGACTTTCAGTTGAACCGTCTAAGATACCCCGAAAGGAGGTGATACAGGAAAGACGCACCGCCGACTGGCTGAAAAACGTAATCCGCACCGAATAAAGAAAAGGAGAGAACACATGGCCAAACAAAAACTCATTGATGCGTACAGGGGAAAAAGGACAGAAAGTGCGCCTTGGGTCCCCTATGCAGGCGTTCACTGTGCCTTTCTTATCAATGAACCCGCAGACAAGATGCTCAAGGATCCCGCCTTATTGGCAAAAGGTGTGGTAAATGCAGCCAAAAGATATCATGCGGACGGTATCCCGCTGGTATTCGATCTTTCCGTGGAAGCCAATTCCGTCGGTTGTGAGCTGAAATGGTGGGGGGATAACGTTCCCTCGGTGACCACCCACCCCTGTTCGAACCAGACCCCGGAACAGGCCGGATTGAAGTTGCCGACCAAGGATTCCGGTCGGTGGCCGGTTCTTTATGAAGCGGCCAAGATCGCCAAACCCCAGCTTGACGAGTTGGACTGCGTCCTGATGGGCCTGTTCTGTGGCCCGCTCACCCTGGCTTCGCATCTGGCCGGTGTCCGCATTTTCACGGATGTATACAAGAATCCGGCATTCGCCCATGAAGTCCTCAAGTTTGCCGGGGAAATCGGCGCTCTGGCCGCCGAATTTTACGCGGACATGGGGTGCGAGATCATCGCTATCGTCGACCCGGTGGCTTCCCAGATTAAATCCGCGACATTCAAAGAGTTCGTAACTCCGAACTCCCAACCGGCAATCAAGGTGATCCACGACAGAGGCCTGACATCATCCTTTTTTATTTGCGGTGACTGCACCAAGGTTATGGAAGATGTCTGTCAGATCGGCACGCACGGGTTTGCCATTGATGAACAGCTCAATATGATTTTTGTCCGGGATATGGCCCGGAAGTACAATGTGGGCTTCGGCGGAAACCTGAAGCTGACACTGGCCTTAAGCCTCGGCCTGCTTTCTCCGAGAGAGGATGCCATCGTGAGCCTTGCCGCAGGAGGGAACATTGGCTACACCTTCGCACCTGGGTGAGACATGCCCTACGATGTTCCGGTGGAACATATGGATCAAGCATACGAGGCCAAGGGCTGGTACGAGCAATATTATGCCAAGTATCCGGAGTCTTGGTAGAAACAAAAAAAGGAGGATACGCTCATGGCAGACAAGATACACATCGACGTGCTGACCTTGGACAGTGTGCAGTGCGCCGCATGTGGATATATGATGGAATCCATTGCGGCGTTGCCGAAGGACGTTCAGGAGATGATCGAGTACACTGAATGGTCTATTAAACACAAAGAAGGGATCGGGAAATTCCTCGAGCTCCAGGGTAAGGTTCTGCCCACCATATGCATCGAAAGAGACCTTGTTTTCGAGAGCATTATTCCCCAGTATGAAGAGCTCATCGACGAGATGGCCAAGCGTGCACCAACGCCGGAGATGAGGGAGCGGATTATTTCGCTGCGGGAGGTTGGATTCGAGTTTGACAAACTCCAGGAAAACCTGGCGAAAGCCGGTTCCGGAATGCGCACGCGTGTCGATTCCTGACCGCTTTATTTTCAAATATTAGGAACAGGGGCTCCGATAGGGGGCCTCTTGTTCCTAAACCCGAAGGACTCGTGCATTATCTCATACTTGGTTTATGTCGTTGCCAATAACCTGCTCAAGTTAACGAGTGTTTGGTCATGCCGCACCACACATCCGCCGAAGTCATAAAACGTCTTGTGATGGATTATGAGTTGCCGCGACGGGAGAAGACCCTTTTCGGGGTGATGTGTCCTTATTGCGGAAAGTCGGATCGAATACGGGTATTGGAGCCTCCCGGAGACCTGGAGGCGGATTTGCCCGAAAACAACCGGAATGTTTATACGGCCGCATGGGCCGATTTGGCGGGTCCCGATGGATCCCTGGGCATTTGTCGGTTCTGCGTCAATATCCTCAAACTTTCCGGGAACAGTTCCATTGCCGTTCCTATTGATGCCTGATGGAGGGTGCCATGAAGGTTGAAGTCCTGGGTCCGGGTTGCAAGCGATGCGATCAACTGTATGAGAATGTCAAAGCCGCGGTGGCACACTTTGATGCCGCTTCAGGTATCCAGGTGGAGAAGATCGGAGATATCCACTATTTTACCAAGATGGGTGTATTCATGACGCCGGGGCTGGTCATCAACGGAAAGACGGTTTCGGCCGGAAAAGTCCTTTCCGTGGAAGAAGTCAAGGAAAAGCTGAAGGAGAACCTCTAAGGCATGGGAGATATTACCCGCGTTTATCTGATTACCGGCTTCTTGGGGAGTGGGAAGACCACATTTTTAAACCGGATTATCCAGCAATTTCCAAAAGACCGGAAATTGACGCTGCTCATCAATGAATTCGGCGAAATCGGTGTGGATGGTACCCTGGTGGAGGGGGAAGACATCGACACCATGGAGATCAGTAAAGGGTCCATATTCTGCGTGTGCGTCAAAACCGACTTCATTAAAGGCCTTTACGCCCTCAACACCACCATTCGACCGGATGTACTGCTCATTGAATCCACGGGGGTGGCCAACCCCACGGATTTGAAGAAGGACCTGGCCCTTCCCATTTTCAGTGGACGTTTCCAGTTTTGTGATCAGTTTTGCATCATCGACGGGGCCCATTTTCTGGATGCTTATGAGGCTTATGTTTCCGTGGAAAAGCAGATCGCTTCCTCCACGGTATTCATCATCAACAAGATCGATATCACACCCACTGAATCCATTGAGCAGATCAAAGCCCTGGTTCGACGCCATCACCCGAAACCGGTTTTTTATGAGACGACGTTCGCGGATATCCCTTTGGAGCGATTCGGATTTGCAATGACCGAAGGAGAAACAACCGAGATACCGGCTTCTTTTACGGAAAGTATTCCAGGGCCGCTTTCAGAAGAAGCCCTGGAGCGGTTCATCGATGACCTGTTGGACAGTCCGGAGCTGGAAATCACACCGCCGGATCCCCTGGTTTCCGCGGCGTACCGGTGGTCGGGTTCGGACGTTCATGAAGTCAGAGAAATGGCCGCCAAGTTGCCGCCTTCCCTTGTCCGGGCGAAAGGCTTTGTGGAAGACGGAAAAAAGACAAAGCTTTTCAGCTATGTCATGGGGGACTGGACCATTGAAGATGTCCGGATTCCCCGGGATCGTATCCAATACAAGAATATCGTGGTGTTCATCGGCCCGCCGGATGCCATGGATGACGTGGAGGCGGCGACCCGGGGCGGGGCATGGACCGGGATGGGCGTGCTGCAGCCCTATTCGCCGGACCGGGGATGAAGGGTTGAACGATGAACGGCGTCTTTCCGGGGAAAAGGCAAGCCCCATGAATGAAACGGTGTATGACTTGATGATCGTGGGTACCGGCCCGGCGGGCCTGTCTGCAGCGCTCTACGGGCAGCGGTTGGGGCTTTCCACGGTGGTTGCCGGAGACACCCCGGGGGGGAGCACCTACATGATCGAAAACCTCGTGAACTATCCCGGATTCCTGGGCGGTATTTCGGGAACCGAATTCGGCGTCAAAGCCTTTCAGCAGGCCCAACAAGAAGGCGCCCTGTTCACGTATTCCCGTCTGGATCGCCTGGAAATTCGCGACAGCCGGTTCACGGGGGTCGACCTCAACGGCCAGGTGATCCATGCCGACAGCGCATTGGTAGCCACCGGCCAGGTTCCCAAACGCCTTTCCGTTCCCAATGCGCAGGTTAAAGGGATTCATTTCTGTGCCATATGTGACGGTCCCCTTTACCGGGGAAAAGATGCGGTTCTGGCGGTGATCGGGAGTGACAATGCCGCCGGCCAGCATGCCATGGCCTTGTCGAGGCTCGCGAAAAGCGTCTATCTCATTTACCGAAGTCGCGTCTTGAAAATGGACGCGGTTCATCGGAAACGCATCGACGCCCAACCCAACATCCGGGTCCTCTCACAAAGGGACGTCCGGGGTTTCGAAGGGCTCGATTTTATCGAAGGGCTGGTCATCGCCGACGATAAAGGCAATGAGACCCGTCTCGCCGTGGACGGGGTCTTTCTGGCCATCGGTTGGCGTCCCAATACGGAGATGTTGACGTTACCGGTGGAGACCACGGCGGAAGGATATCTCAAAACCGATGAAACGCTCATGACATCTTTTCCCGGGCTCTTTGCGGCCGGCGATGTCCGGGATACGGATTTGCGGCAGGTGCTCACCGCCTGTGCGGACGGTGCCCGGGCGACAAAGCATGCCGCCGGATATCTCGAACAAATGAAATTGACACGGATATGATCTGCACGAATGTTCCCGGCGCCCGAGGATTCCCCGGGCGAATCGCGCGGCCCTTTTTTTCTTTGGCTATTATACCATGTATAATGCTCTCCCAGGATGAATAAGATGACCGTACTTCCCCCCGAGTGCCCCTGCAAGGGCAAGGCCACGCGGAATATGGCCGCCCCGTGGATTTTGCTGATCCTCTTCCGGGAGCAGCCCGTCCATGCCTATGAAATCGGCAAGATCCTTGAAACCGAGTTTTGCGGCATTGATGTCGGATTGAATCTCACGGGTCTTTACCGGCATCTGAAACAGCTTGAAAAGCGGGGCATGGTGACATCCCGATGGGAACACGATGAGAAGGGCCCCCCACGGCGCCGATATGAACTTACCGACGCCGGGCGGGAATGCCTGTGGCGCTGGATGCGCACGCTGACCCATCAAATGCGGATGCTGGAACGCTTTTTTCACAGGGCGGCAAAAACGTTTCCAGGAGCGGTTTTGCCCGGAATCCAACACGCAACGCAATGAGGTGCACCCATGAAACCGAAACCCTTATCCGTTTCCAAGCCCGTCCGGCTGGTTTTTGTGGGCGGATTTCTGGGCTCCGGAAAAACCACGGCCCTGGCCGCCATCGCCCGGCGGCTCATCGATCAGGGAAACCGGGTGGGAATCATCACCAATGATCAGACGGAAAATCTGGTGGATACCCTCATCGTCCGCCGAATGCTCTCCGAGTTGGGCGTTCCGGTGGAAGAGGTGGTGAAGGGCTGCTTTTGCTGCAAGTTCGACGAACTCATCGATCACATGGAAAAGATCCTCGCCCATGAACCGGATTTTCTGCTGGGGGAGCCGGTGGGGAGCTGTACCGATTTCGTCGCCGCCGTGGCCAACCCCATCAAGATTCACTACCGGGATGCATTCCGGTTCGCCCCTTTTTCCACGCTGGTGGATCCGGACCGGGCCAAGGGCATCCTTTTTTCCGAGGACGACACCGGTTTTCCGGAAGAAGTGACGTATCTTTTTTCAAAACAGCTCGAAGAGGCCGACGTAATCGTTCTCAACAAGGCGGATCTCATCGAAGATGGGGAAAGGATGGAGTTGCTGAAGGGACTGGAGTCCCGTTTCGGAAAAAAGGTCTATCTCTCCGTGAGCGCCAAAGAAGGCCGGGGAATGGATCTTTGGGTGGATTTGCTCCTTTCGCATCGTCCTTCCGCCGGGACCGTGTTGGCCGAGATCGACTATGATCGCTATGCGCGGGCCGAAGCGGTGCTGGGATGGCTCAACGGGGCCGTCCACCTGGAAGCCCCCGTGCCGTTTGACGGCATTCGATTCCTCACGGCGTTGCTCGAGGATCTTCAACGGAATTTTAAAGAAAGCCACACGGAGATCGGCCATCTCAAGTGCGTTCTCACCAGCGGAGGGAAAGCGGCCTGGGCGAACCTTACGCGGCTGGCCGGCACACCCACGGTGGGCGGAGACGCCATCACGGACCTGAAACAGGCCTCTTTGATCCTCAACGCCCGTGTGCGGATGGAACCGGATGTTCTGGCGTTAACGGTGAAAGGGGCATTGGAAACGGTTTCCAAAGATCAAGGAATCGGCTTTCGGATTGATGACCTGCAATGCTTCAGCCCGGCCTATCCCGAACCCCCTTATTTGATTCGGGAACCGGTGGATTAGAAAAAACCCAAAGGGTGCAAGATGATGCACATTGATGTGATCGGTCTGGAACCGCCCTGCGGCAAATGCAGTGAACTGCTCGAAAACGTCCGAAAAGCCGTGGAACACCTCCAAATCGACGCCCGTGTGGAAAAGAAATGGACCCTTTCCAAAGAAATTCGCGACACCTACGG
>CAZQUR010000060.1:0-18442 GCA_964596535.1 uncultured Desulfobacteraceae bacterium | reverse complement strand
CCGGCCACGGCTTTTAAGGCTCAAACCGAGACCCCCAGTGTCTGAATTGCAACCGGTTTGTACCCTGTCTTGACCCGGTGCCCGGAGTGGGCTACACTGTGGAAAGCGGTGTCGGCCGGCTTGCAGGATACACCGGATCATTGACCTTTTCACCCTTTTTTTCTATCCCTTCCACACACAACACATGGGAAAACGACATGGAATACAACCGGAAACAGGCCCTTTTCAGTGCGGATTTCATCCGGGATCGGATTCCGGACCGGCCCATGGTGGGATTGATTACAGGAACCGGGCTCGGCGAAGCCGCCCGATTGGGGGATCCGGAAGCCCTTATCCCGTTTTCCGAGATCCCGGGATTTCCCGCCGCAACGGCACCGGGCCAATCGGGAAGCCTTGTGGCCGGAACGGCTTTTTCCGTGTCTTTTTTGTCCTTTGAAGGCCGCTTCCATCTCTACGAGGGATACCCTCCCATGGCTGTGACCTTCCCGGTTCGGGTCATGCAGGAACTGGGGGTCGGTACCCTGATCCTGGCCAACGCCGCCGGCGGTCTGAACGCGGGCTTTTCCCCTGGGGACATCATGATTATTGCCGATCATCTCAACCTCACCGGACAAAACCCCCTCGCGGGGCCCAATGAACCGAGCTGGGGGGTCCGGTTTCCGGACATGGCCGCCGCTTATGATCCGGGCCTCATCCGGACGGCCGAAACCGCCGCCGGAACCGTGGGGGCATCCATTCAAAAAGGGGTGTACGCAGGGCTTTTGGGCCCGTCCCTGGAAACGCCGGCCGAGGTCCGCTACTTACGACGCATCGGGGCCGATGCCGTGGGGTTTTCCACGGTGCTGGAAACCCTGGCCGCCGTGCACGCCGGCATGCGGGTTCTCGGGCTTTCCCTCATCACCAATATACATAATCCGGAAAATCCCCGGCCCCTGACGGCGGACCGGGTCATCGCGGCGGCAAAGGCATCGGCGCCCACACTGGCCGCACTGATTCGGGAAATCCTGATAACGGAAAAATCCCATGGAACCCTTTGACATCCTGATTCAAAACGGCCGGGTCCTGACCATGGACAAAAAGATGACCCGAATCGAAGACGGGGCCGTGGGGATCCGGGGCGGCCGGATCGCCTTTGTGGGAAAATCCACGGATCTTTTCAATGCCCGGGCGGATCTTTTTATCGATGCCGGCGGCGGGATCGTCCTGCCGGGGCTGGTGAACGCCCACATCCATCTGCCCATGTCCCTGTTCCGGGGGCTTGCCGATGATCTGCCGCTGGACACCTGGCTGAAGGAATACATCTTTCCCGCGGAACACACCGTCTTGAACCCGGAGACCGTGCGTATCGGCACCCTGTTGTCCTGCGCGGAAATGCTCCTTTCCGGAACCACCACCTGCTGTGACGGGTACTTTTTCGAAGACGCGGTGGCCCAAGCCGTGATAGAGGCCGGGATGCGGGGGGTCCTGGCCCAGGGGGTCATCGACTATCCGGCCCCGGGGGTTTCGGATCCCAAAAAAAACATCGCCGAGGCCGAGGCCTTCCTGGAGAAATGGACGGGCCGGCATCCGACCGTCTCTCCTTCGGTATTCTGCCATTCCCTCTACACCTGTTCTCCGGAAACCCTCAAGGCGGCCAAGGCAGCGGCAACTCGCCACGGTGCGCTGTTCCAGATCCACGTGGCCGAAACCCGGTCCGAGGTGGATTTTTCCCACAGCACGTATCAGGACACGCCGGTGCGCGTCTTGAACCGCCTGGATCTTTTAGACGCGCGGACGCTTCTGGTGCATGCCGTCTGGATCGACGATGAGGAGATCGCCTGCATCGCACAGGCAGAGGCGCCGGTGGCCCACACTCCGGAAAGCAACATGAAACTGGCCTCGGGCATCGCGCCGGCGGCGCGGCTCATCGGGGCCGGGATCCCTGTGGGCCTGGGGACGGACGGGTGCGCCAGCAATAATGACCTGGATCTTTTTTCGGAGATGGACAGCGCCGCAAAGCTGCAAAAGGTGACCGCCCTGGACCCGGGTCTCCTGGACGCCCCCACGGCATTGCGCATGGCCACCCGGGAAGGGGCGAAAGCCGTCGGTCTGGGGGATTTCATCGGATCGATTGAAACCGGAAAAGCCGCCGATATCATCGTGGTGGATACCCGAAAACCGCGGCTGACGCCTGCCTACGATCCTTATTCCCTTTTGGTTTATGCGGCGTGCGGGGCGGATGTCCGGGACGTGATCGTCGCAGGAAAGGCGGTGGTGCGGGAGGGGCGGCTGACCACCGTCGACCTTTTCGCCCTGCTTCAGGAGGCCGAAAAGGTGTGCAAAACCATCGAAAAATCGTTCCCCCGTCCTATTCCCCTTCGAACACGGTGAGGGTGAAGGTCTTGTATTTCTTGATCAACTCCCATCCCTTCAGGTCGGGGAGACCCACCAGGAAGGCGCATTCCACGATGATTCCCCCCAGTTTTTCCACCAGGCGGGTGGCGGCGGCGATGGTGCCGCCCGTGGCGATGAGGTCGTCCACGATGAGGACCCGGTCCCCTTTCTGGATGGCGTCTTCGTGGATCTCGATGACATTGGTCCCGTATTCCAGGGAATACGACTCACTCACGGTTTTATAGGGGAGTTTCCCCTTTTTCCGAATGGGGATGAATCCGGCGTTAAGCTTGTACGCCACCACGGCACCGAAAATAAACCCCCTGGCGTCGATCCCCACCACCTTGTCGATGACCGTATCCTTGTACCGCTCGTAAAACAGGTCGCAGGCCCGGCGAAAGGTACCGGGGTCCTGGAGGAGTGTGGTGATATCCCTGAACATGACCCCTTCGATGGGCCAATGGGGAACGGTCCGAATCGTTTCCTTTAAATCCATTTTCATTTTTCCATCCCTCATTCGATCTTTTGGACGGCATGCACGAGAAGTCGGGTCACGTTCTCGGCGTTTTGCTGGAACACGGTTAAAATTTCTTCCCAGGTGACGGGGGGTTCGTCTTCTTTCCAGCAATCATAGTCCGTGGACATGGCCACCACGGCATAGGGAATTTTGGCTTCATTGGCCAGGGCGGCCTCGGTGGCCGTCGACATGTTGACCACGTCGCCTCCCCAGGACTGGAACATCCGGGATTCGGCCCGGGTGGAAAACCGGGGCCCTTCGATGGTAACCACGGTCCCTTGGCCGTGGGTCTTAAGCCCCAGGTCGCCGGCGGACGCGATCAATATCCTGCGCAACTTGTCGTCAAAGGGATCCGCCATGGCGGTATGTTCGGCCCCGTTTTCAAAGAATTCAAAAAAGGTGTTTTTCCGCAAGCGGGTGAAATCGATGAACTGGTCGAGGATGACGAAATCCCCCCGACCGATGTGGGCCTTCAAACTGCCACACGCCGTGGTGGCCAGGATATGGGTGGCGCCCTGTTCCTTCAGGGCAAAAATGTTGGCCCTGAAATTGACCCGGGATGGACTGTGCTCGTGTTTTTTCCCGTGGCGGGAAAGGAGCACCATGGCTTTCCCCCCGATCGTACCCAGGGTGAGCGGTGAAGACGGCGGGCCGTAAGGGGTGTCGGTATTTATTTCCTTAGCATCGGAAAAGATTTTGGGATCGTCCAGGCCCGACCCGCCGATAATGCCGATTTTCACCATGAATCCGTATCCTTTCCCCGGTGCAACGCGACCCTGCGTGGTTTTTCAGGGATGCCGACCCGAGCGTTTTTCTATAGATCAAAACGTGTCGCGATTCAAGGATATTTTCACAATCCTTCCGGGCCGCAGGATGGGGCGGCAACGGAGTATTGACCCTTCCCGGTGCATCCTGTAAGAAAGACTTATTGGTTTCAGGAAAGGAGTTTTCATGAGCCGCCTCCAGATATTTATCCTTCGCGCCGTGCTGGGCCTGGTGCTTTCCGTATTCATCGCCAAGATGTTTTTCGGACAAATCGACGCCGTCCGGGTGGGCTTTTTGGCCGTTTTGATGGTGATGATGGCTTACGTGGCGGAATACTTTCGCTACCGGAAGAAGCCCTGATCAAAGGGGCGTTCAAGGGATTTTCGAACACGAAAGGAAGGGGTTTTAAGCGCCTTGAAACGGATCATCCTGGGCACCGCCGGACATATCGATCACGGAAAAACGAGTCTCATCAAGGCATTGACCGGTATCGACACGGACCGGCTCAAGGAAGAAAAGCTGCGGGGGATTACCATCGAACTGGGGTTTGCCTTCCTGGAATTTCCCGGAGGCCATCCCGTCGGCATTGTGGATGTCCCGGGGCATGAGCGCTTCGTGAAAAATATGGTGGCCGGCGCCACCGGAATCGATATGGTGATCCTGGTCATCGCCGCAGACGAAGGGGTCATGCCCCAGACCGCGGAACATATGGAAATCTGCACCCTCCTCGATGTGCAACACGGCCTGGTCGCCCTGACCAAAGTGGACCTGGTGGACGAAGAATGGCTGGAACTGGTCCAGGAGGACATCCGTGCGTTCACCCGGGACACCTTCCTGGAAGACGCCCCGGTCCTCCCCGTCTCCGCCGTCACGGGGCAAGGCTTACCCGAATTGCGGGAGGTCGTCGCCGCGTTGTGTGCCGTCATCCCGGACCGGCCGCCGTCATCGATTCTGCGCCTTCCCATCGACCGGGTTTTTTCCATGAAGGGCTTCGGGACGGTGATCACCGGGACGCTCTCTTCCGGGCGCGTGGAAGTGGGAGAAACCGTCACCCTTTATCCTTCCGGCATTTCCTCTAAAGTGCGGGGTATCCAGGTGCACAACGACAGTGTCACCGCCGCCGAAGCCGGCATGCGCACGGCCATCAATCTCCAGGGCCTGGAAAAATCCGCCATTGAACGCGGCGAGGTCATGGCCCGGCCGGGCACCTTGAAACCCACCTACATGGTAGACGTGAAACTGCGCCTCCTCAAAAGCAATCCAAAACCCATGAAAGACCGCACCCGGGTCCGTTTTCACGCCGGCACCAGTGAAGTGATCGGGAACGTGATCCTTCTGGATCGGGAAGAGCTTTCTCCCGGAGAAACGGCGCTGACGCAGATCCGCCTGGAAAAGCCCATCATCGCCGTCAAGGGGGACCGCTGCGTTCTCAGGAGTTATTCGCCCATCCGCACCATCGGCGGGGGAAGCATTCTCAATCCCATCCCCAAAAAGCACAAGCGCTTCAAGTCCGACACCCTTTCTTTTCTCCACCGGATCGCCGAAGACCCACCCGACGCCGTGGCTTTGCACCATATCCGGGAATCCGGCTTTGCCGGCATCGGGTTCCAGGACTTGCTCCTCATGGTCAATGTCACGGAAAAAGCCCTCCAGCAGATCCTCCAACCGTTTTTATCGGAGAGACGAATCCTTCTGGTGGACAAGGACAGCCGCATCTTTTTACACGCCGACAGTTTCGAACGGTTCAAAACCGAAATCACGGAATACCTGAAACGATACCACCGGCGGTTCCCCTTACGAACCGGGATGCCCAAAGAGGAACTCCGTTCCAAATTTCCGAAGACGATTCATCCCAAGGTGTTTCATCTGGCCGTCAGTGAAATGGCGGCGCAAAAACAGATTGTCCAGGAAGAACAAGCGCTCCGGATGGCCTCCCACGCCGTGGCCCTTAAGGAGGATCAGCAGGCGATCCGGGAGCGGATCCTCGCCGCCTACGAGCGCGCCGAATTCATGCCCCCCTATTTCAGCGAGCTGTGCAAGGCGTTGGACCTGGATCCAAAAACGGCCGGGGAAATCCTCTCGGTTCTGGTTGACGAAGGCCGCCTGGTTAAAGTAAAGGAAAACCTGTTCTTCGGAACCCGGGCCATCGACAGTCTGATCGGTCGCTTGAAGGCCTTTTTTCAGGACCACGAAGAGATGACGACTCCCCAATTCAAAGAAATGACCGGTGCATCGAGAAAATTCGTGATTCCCCTTTTGGAATATTTCGATGCCAAAAATATCACCCTCAGGGTCGGGGATGCCCGCAAGCTCCGGTTCAAACCCGACAAACAATAAAGATGAACTCTTAAAAGTCGAATTTGGGATGGCAAAGTAAAAAGCTCCAGATGCAAGGCGCGCAAATTCTGAGGAGTGAGGCGTACTTACAGATACGCCGCAATGACGAAGAATGCAGCGCAACGCCGCAGATGGACTTTTTACGAAGCCATCAAGAAAGAAGCTAAAACGCCATGGATACCCCAAGGAGTGAACCCGCAATGGAAGCAGAGAAAAAAGCCTTCAAACGATTCGTCGCCAAACGCATGGTCCTGGGCATCCTTGCCACCGTGGCCGCCCTCTGGGTCATCGGCACGGTCATGGCGTATTTTTCCGATTTGAAATCCACCGAAAAGACGCCGGTCTCCCATACCGCCCCGGCTTCATCCGAAACACACGATTCGCTTATACCCCAAAAGGATGAAACCGCCCCGGCGGTGTCATCCGAAAAAGAGGAAAAAGAACCGGTGCATCCAACGGCGCCGGTCGGGGAAACCCCCCATGTCGTATCCGGCGCCAAGGACACCCCCACCCAGGCACCGGCGCCGGCCGCTGAAAAAACCATTCAAAAGCCCGCCGCCGAATCCGCGGAAACCGGCCATGCCGCCCCGGAATCCCATGACGCCGAACCCCACCCCCGGGTGCAGTTTCCGGTCAGGGGGATGGCCTTCGTGGACGCCCTCATCCAGCCGTTGAACCATGAATTGAACGAGCGGTTCTGGGGGTGGCGCCCTAATGATCTCATCCAGTTCACCGACAACGTGAACCAGTTTCAACTGGGCGCCCTTGAAGTGACCCGGCGCAGCGCCGTCATTCTCACCGAACGGATCTCCCGTACCGGAAGTACGGAGGCCTTTGACCGGAACCTGGAAAACGCCATGAACTGGTTCATGATCAAGGCCGATAAATACTGGTTCCCCTCGGCGGAGTCCAAGTACCGGGACGGACTGAAAGAACTTAAGAATTATTTCAACAAGCTCGAAAAACGGCAGGCCGCCTTTTATACCCGGGCCGACAACCTCATCCCCCTTCTGAGCGTATACGAAGACCTCTTGGGCAGCTGCGATGAAAACCTCGTGAAACAAAAGGAAAAAGACGGGACATCCGTCAGCTTTTTCGCCGCCGACGACTACTTTTACTATGCCAAGGGGGTGGCCAGCGCCATGCTCACCCTCATGGAGGCCGTGGCCGTGGATTTCGACGTCCTCGTGGAATCCCGGAGGGGAACCGATGACCTGCATCATGCCATCCATTCCCTGGAGCTGGCCACCCAACTGGATCCCTGGATCATCTTCAACAGCGATTTGAGCGGCTTTTTCGCCAACCATCGGGCCAACATGGCCGCCCCCATCAGCCATGCCCGGTTTTATGTCGGCGTGTTGATCAAAGCCCTTTCCACTTAAACATCCAAAGGGGTTCGGCGACGGCCGTCTCCGGCCTCAGGAAAGACGCGCTACAATAGCCTCCGCGATATCGTCCAGATGGGGCATTCCGCGGGGGGTAAGGCAAAAACGGCCGGAAGAAAAGATTACCCATCCTTCCTGTCCCATCTGCGCCGCCGTCCCTGAAAGACAATCGTAAAAGGAGACACCGAATCGGCGGTCAAAATCCCTGACGTCGATGCCCTCCCGCTTTCTCAGTCCCAGGTAAACGGTCTCCATCTGCTGCTGGCTGACCGAAAGCCGTTCCCCTCCGCCCACGGGGTGTTTTCCCGAAGCGATTTTTTCCGTATAGACATCGATGGACTTCACGTTCCACCATCGCCGGTTTTCCCGAAAGGAGTGGGCGCCGGGGCCCAAGCCCGCATAGGGAGAAAAGTTCCAGTATTTTTGGTTGTGCCGGGACCGCAGGGCGCCCGGACGCCCCGGGAGCGTCCGGGCGTAATTGGAGACTTCGTAATGCCCGTAGCCGTGTGCCTCCAGGAATTGGGATGCGGTCAGAAACAATGCCGCCCGGCGTTCTTGGGGCAAGGGGGTGAGGGTGCCCGCCTGTCGGCGGACAAAAAACATCGTCCCGGGGGCATAGGAAAGGAGGTAGCACGACAGGTGCGCGGGATCCATACGCACGGCCTTTTTCAAATCGGCAAGCCATTGTCCTTTTGTTTGTCCGGGAAGACCGAAGATGAGATCGATGCCGATATTGTCGAATCCGGCCCTGTGCGCCGCCTCCACGGCCCTTTCGGCCTCGGTGTCCGTATGGATCCGCCCGAGAAAGGCCAGGTTTTTCAGAAAAAAGGATTGGACACCGATGACGATCCGGTTGACCCCGGCCGTCTTATACCCTTCAAGGCGAACCCGATCCACGGTACCGGGATTGGCCTCCAGGGTCACTTCGGTATCTTTTTGAAACCGGAACCGGTTTCCGGCCGTTTTCAGGAGCTTTTCGACTTGAAAAGGGGAAAGCAAGGAGGGGGTTCCGCCCCCGAAGTAGAGGGTGTCAAAGGACGCATCGGCCCAGTCCACCGACACCGTCTCCATTTCCGATAGAAAGGCAGCCAGAACGGCGTCTTTTTGTTTCAAATCCGTGACGGAGTAAAAATCGCAGTAGGGGCATTTTGAAAGGCAGAACGGAACGTGGATGTAAAGCCCGGCGGTCTTTTTTGCGGCAGGAATCAAACCGTCTTTTGCTACCGGTCCGGGAGACACGGTGCGCCCTTGACCGCCGGAATCAGGCTCGGCCTTCCCGGCTCAGGGCCATCCCGAGTTCCAGCGCCTGGGCGTTGATGTCCAAAAACCCGGCCGGGATCCGGTCCTTGAGCACCTTTAAAACGGATTCGGGCTGGACCACCTCTGTGAGCGCCACCACCGCCCCCAGCATGCAGATGTTCAAAACGATGGGCCTTTTGATGGTTTCCATCACCTTTTCGTACATGGGCAACTCCACCTGCCGGGCGTCCACTTTGCGCTCGATCCGGACGAATCGGGAATCGGTGATGAGGAGCCCGCCGGGACGGATGATGGTGTAAAATTTGTTGTAGGCCTCCTGGGTCAGGCAGACGAGCACATTCGGTTCATTGGCTTTGGGAAAATGAATCTGGCTGTCCCAGATGATGACATCGGTGCGCGTGGCCCCCCCCCGGGCCTCCGGTCCGTAAGACTGGGACTGGACGGCCATGAGTCCCTCGTGGAGCACCGCGGCCTCGGCCAGAATGATGGCCGCCGTGATGACGCCCTGGCCCCCGGAACCGGAAAACACCATCCTGCATCGATTCATGGTTTAACCCTTTTTGTCTTTCCCCCTGGCCCGTTCAATGATCTCGTCATACGCCCGGCAATATTCCGGTAATTCCTTCTGGACGAAAATACCCCGTTCGATCAGATCCGGGTTTTCCTTTTTCTTTTTTGAACCGATGGGCGTGGTATGATCCCTGTAAAAGGCCATCATGTCCGCCGCGCTCCCCATTTTGTTCTTTCTCCCGAAATAGGTGGGGCATTGGGACAGGACCTCCACCACGGAAAAGCCTTCGTGCAGGATGGCCTTTTTGATGCAATCGATCATCTGCTGCACGTGGTAGGTGGTGGTGCGGGCCACGAAGGTGGCGCCGGCGGCAGTGGAGAGCTGCACCACGTCGAAGTCGTGGTCGATGTTCGTATAGGGCGCCGTGGTGGCCAGGGTGCCGTACCCGGACAAGGGACTGTACTGCCCGCCGGTCATGCCGTAAATCCGGTTGTTCATGATGACGGCCGTCATCTCGATGTTCCGCCGGGCGGCATGGATGAAATGGTTCCCGCCGATGGCCAGTGCATCCCCGTCTCCCATGGGGACGATGATGTTCAGCTCCGGAAGCCCCATCTTGACACCGGTGGCAAAGGCCAGGGCCCGGCCGTGGATGGTATGAAGGGTATGGAAATCGAGGTAACCGGAAATTCGGGAAGAGCAGCCGATACCCGATACCATGACGATTTCGTTCTTGCTCAGGCCCAGGGCCTCGATGGCGCGGATCAGGGCGTTCATGACGATGCCGTGGCCGCAGCCCGGACACCATAGATGGGGAAAGAAGCGCTCCCGAATATAATCTTTGACCGGCATCTATTTACACCCCCTTCCCCTGGATCACCCGGAGGATGTTCCGGATATCGGTGGGCGTAATGAGCGATCCGTCGATGCGGTTGGCCAAAAAGACTTTCTCCGGATCATCCACCGCCAGTTTCACGGCCTGCAGCACCTGGCCCATATTCATCTCCACCACCATGACGATCTCGGGGGTCCGGCACCGTTCCCGGACCAGGTCCGCGGGAAACGGCCACAGGGTCTGGAGTTCCAAAAGCCCCACCCGCTCCCCCCGGGGCCGGCGGTTCTGGACCACGTGGAGGGCGCTCCGGGCCGCCGATCCGTAGGAGATGAGCAGGACCTGGGCATCGTCCACGAAGTATTCCTTATACCGGGCGATCTGATGGGCGTTGTTGTTGATCTTGTCCATGAGATGCCGCAGCAGTCCCTGGACCACGCCGGGATTGTTGGAGGGAAACCCCCACATGTCATGGAAAAGGCCCGTGACGTTGTACCGGTGCACCCCTCCGAAGTCGGACATGGGGAGCCGGCCGTCCTCCCGGGGAAGATAGGGATGATAATCGACCCCTTCCGGCATCGATGTGCGCAGCCGCCCCACCAGCGGAATCTCCCCTTCTTCGGGGAGCACCAGGCGCTCCCGCATGTGCCCCGTCACCTCGTCGAACAGCAGGATCACCGGCGTCCGGTAGGTCTCCGCAAGGTTGAAAGCTTCCACGGTAATGGCAAAGATGTCCTGGTGGTTGGAGGCGGTCAGCGCGATGACGGCATGGTCCCCGTGGGTGCCCCAGCGCGCCTGATTCACGTCCCCCTGGGAAACGCTGGTGGGGAGCCCCGTGGAGGGTCCGCCCCGCTGCACATCCACGATGACGCAGGGGATCTCCGTCATGATGGCGTACCCCAGCGCCTCCTGCATCAGGGAGAACCCCGGACCGCTGGTGGCCGTCATGACCTTGTGGCCGGTCAAGGACGCCCCGATGATGGCGCACATGGAAGCGATCTCGTCTTCCATCTGGATGAACTTCCCCCCGGCCTGGGGAAGCCGGTAGGACAGATGTTCGGCGATCTCCGTGGAAGGGGTGATGGGGTATCCGGCGAAAAAATCGAGGCCGGCATAAAGGGCCCCTTCCACGCAGGCCTCATTTCCCTGGATAAACTTGATATTGTCTTTCATCCGGAACCTTCTTGTTCCACGATCACTTCAATGGCGATATCCGGGCACCGGAGTTCGCAAAGCTTGCAACAGATGCAGTCCTCGGGCCGGGCCACGCACACTTTATCCTGGGGGTCCAGTTCCAGAACCGACTTGGGGCAAAAGGCCACGCAAATCCCGCAGCCTTTGCACCATTCCGTCTGGATTTGATGTTCTTTCAATTTCGGCTTGGCCATGGCGATCCTGTTCCTGTCTTTTTTCCCTACCACATTAACGGAGAAACATCAATCCGCGGTACGGAGAATCTTCCGGGCCACGTACGGCAAAATGCCGCCGTGGAGAAAATATTCCACCTCGATGGGGGTGTCGAGCCGGGTGATGACCGGAAACCGGATCATGGAGCCGTCGGTTTTTTCCGCGGTGACCTCAAGGACTTTTCGGGGCCGTATTTCCGAGATACCCGGAATGGAAAGGGTTTCCGTTCCGTCCAGATGCAACGCCGCGTACCCCCCTTCATCCGCGAAAACCAGGGGCAAGACCCCCATTCCCACCAAGTTGCTCCGGTGGATCCGCTCAAAGGATTCGGCGATCACGGCCCGAACCCCCAAGAGCCGCGCCCCCTTGGCGGCCCAATCCCGGGAGGATCCGGTCCCGTATTCCTTCCCGGCCAGGACCACCAGGGGAACCCCTTCCTTGGCATAGGCCATGGCGGCGTCGAAGATCGGCATCTCTTTTTTTTCCGGAAATTTCAGCGTGTCGCTGCCTTCCTTCGGCGCCACGAGCCGGTTTTTAATCCGGATATTTCCGAACGTCCCCCGCACCATGACCTCGTGGTTCCCCCGCCGGGCGCCGTAGGAATTGAACGCCACGGGGGAGATCCCCTGGGCCACAAGATAGCGCCCTGCCGGATAGGTTTCGGGGATGGCGCCGGCCGGCGAGATGTGGTCGGTGGTCACCGTATCACCCAGGCACAGCAGGACCCGGGCCCTTTCAATTTTTTCCGGGGCGTCTTTTTCCAGCCGAAATCCGTCGAAATACGGAGGGCGCTTGATGTAGGTGGAGCCTTTGGCCCAGGGGAAGGTGGTGCTCTTTCCCACCGACATCTTTTTCCAGAAGGCGTCCCCGGTAAACACCCGGCGGTAGGTCTTTTGAAAAAAGCTTCTTTTCACATACCCGTCGATGTACCGCTGTACGGCTTCCTCGTACGGCCAGATGTCCTTCAAATATACGGGTTCGCCATTGGGGTCCGGGCCGAGGGGGTCCCGGGTCAGGTCCACGTCGATCCTTCCGGCCAGGGCAAAGCAGACCACAAGCATGGGGGAAGCCAAAAAATTGGCCCGCACCTTTTGATGGATTCGGGCTTCGAAGTTCCGGTTTCCGGAAAGGACCGCCGCCACCGTGAGCCCGTGTGCATCCACCACGGATTCGATTTGAGGGTACAAAGGCCCGCTGTTGCCGATACAGGTGGTGCACCCGAACCCGGCCACATGAAACCCCAAGGCCTCGAGATACGGCAGAAGACCCGCAGCTTTCAGGTAGTCCACCACAACCCGGGAGCCCGGGGCCAGGGAGGTTTTCACGAAGGCCGGGACCTTCAATCCTTTTTGGACGGCGGCCTTGGCCAACAGCCCGGCCCCCACCAGGACCTCCGGGTTGGAGGTGTTGGTGCAGCTCGTAATGGCGGCGATGACGACACTCCCGTCGCCGATCCGGTCCTTTTTCCCGTAAAGATCTACTTCAAAGGTGCGCCGGTCGGAAGGAAGGCATTCCTCGGGGCGGGTGGTTTTGCTCCCCGATTCTTCCCGAAACACGGACAACTGGGTCGGGTCGGCGTCCCGGTCGTAGGCACACCCCATGAGATCCGTAAAGGCGGCCTTGAGGTTTGTAACATCGATCCGGTCCTGGGGCCGGGCCGGCCCCGCCACCGCCGGGCGCACCGTTGACAGGTCCAGTTCCAGGACTTCCGTATAGCGCCGGCGGCTTTTATCGGAATCGAAGAGACCGCATGCCCGGGCATAGGCTTCCACCATGCGGGCGTGTTTTTCTCCCCGGGTCAAGACGAGGTAGTCGATGGTCTTGTCGTCGATGGGAAAGAAGTTGATGGTGGCCCCGCACTCGGGGCTCATATTGGATATGGTGGCGCGCCGGGGAACGGTGAGCGTCCGGGCGCCGGGGCCGAAATACTCCACGAACTTTTCCACAACGCCTTTTTTTCGGAGCATCTCGGTGACGGCCAGCACCAGATCCGTCCCGGTGACGCCCCGTTCCAGGGCGCCGGAAAGGCGCACCCCCACCACCTCGGGAATCGCCATGAAGTAAGGCTGCCCCAGCATCACCCCTTCGGCTTCGATGCCGCCCACACCCCACCCCACCACGCCGATACCGTTGATCATGGGGGTATGGGAATCGGTCCCCACCAGGGTGTCGGGAAACGCCCACAAGCCCTCCTTCGACTCCCGGGTCATCACGACTCGACCCAGGTGTTCCAGATTGACCTGGTGGCAAATCCCCGAGTTGGGGGGCACCACCTTGAAATTTTCAAAGCTTTTCTGGGCCCATTTCAATAAGGCGTAGCGTTCTTCGTTCCGCTCGTACTCCTTGGCCACGTTCTTTTCCAGGGCATCGGTGGTGCCGAAATAATCGAGTTGGACGGAATGGTCCACCACCAGTTCCACGGGAATGAGGGGATTGACGATCTTGGGGTTTTTCCCCAGGACCTTCACGGCATCCCGCATGGCGGCCAGATCCACCACGGCCGGCACCCCGGTGAAATCCTGCATGAGGACCCGGGCCGGGTGAAAGGGGATCTCCACCGGGGTATCGTACCGGCCGGTCCATCGGGCGATTTTTTCCAGGTCTTCCGCCCTCACCACCGCCCCGTCGAGGTGCCGCAGGAGATTCTCGCATAATATCCGGATGGAAAAAGGGAGTGACGAAACCTCGGCGATGCCTTTTTTTTCCAAAAGATCGATGTCGTAATATCGCAGGGACTCCCCTTCGACGGGAAGGGTTTTAACGAATGCGTCTTTATCCACGATTGCCTCCATCGGATTTGCGGAGAAGGGATTTGGGGCCGCTCAATGCCGTATAAATCTGTCCCTTATGATCACAAGGCCCCGGGCATGTCAACTCTTGATGGCATCGATGACATCCCGTTTGCCTGTGTCGCACGCCTTTTCGGGCAACAATGGGCGGATGCCTTGACAGCGGATAAGCCTCTCGATTAAATAGATCTATTCGAAAATAACGCCCTTATGCAAGGAAAGACCATGACGACCCACCCCGACAATTTCAAGAACCTCGACCCGGCTGAGCGCATCCTCATGGGGCCGGGGCCCAGCAATGTTTCCCCCCGGACCCTGGCGGCCCTGGCGGCCCCGTGCATCGGACACCTGGACCCCTATTTTCTGTCCCTCATGGACGAAACCCAGCACCTGTTGCGCGGTGTCTTTCAGACGGAAAATCCCATGACGCTTCCGGTTTCGGGGACGGGGAGCGCCGGCATGGAAACGTGTTTCGTCAACCTGGTGGAACCCGGAGACGCGGTCCTGGTGTGCGTCAACGGCGTCTTCGGGACCCGTATGGCCGATATCGTGGAGCGCATCGGGGGAAGGCTCTTCCGCGTAGACGCCCCCTGGGGGAAATCCGTGGACCCGGAAGCGGTACAAAAGGCGGCGCGCGCCGTCAAAGACCTCAAGGTGCTCGCCGTAGTACACGCCGAAACCTCCACCGGTGTCCGCCAGCCCCTGGAGGATCTCGCGGCCATCGCCCGCGAGGCCGGGGCCCTGTTCCTGGTGGACGCGGTCACGTCCCTGGGCGGCATGGACGTCCCGGTGGACGCCGCCGGGATCGACGCCGTCTACAGCGGGACCCAGAAATGCCTTTCCTGTCCGCCGGGACTTTCGCCGGTGTCCTTCGGACCGGCCGCCGTCTCCGCCATCGACAAACGCAAGACCCGGTCCGTTTCCTGGTACCTGGACATGTCCATGGTGAAAGACTACTGGGGCGCCAACCGAAAGTACCATCATACCGCCCCGGTCAACATGATCTATGCCTTGCGGGAAGCCTTGCGCATCATCGCCGAAGAAGGGCTTGAGGCCCGTTTCGCCCGGCACCGGCGCCACCACCGCGCCCTGGTAGCGGGCCTGGAGGCCATGGGGCTTTCCATGCTCGTCCCGGAATCCGAACGTCTCCCCATGCTCAACACGGTCTTAATCCCCGAGGGCGTTGGGGATATCCGTATCCGAAGGGGTCTTTTGGAAGGCTTCGGCATCGAAATCGGCGGCGGCCTGGGAGAACTGGCGGGAAAGGTGTGGCGGGTGGGACTCATGGGGCACTCCTGCACCCGGCGAAACGTGTGGCTCTTTTTATCCGCCCTGGAAACGGTCCTTGCCGCCGAGGGCTTTCATCCGAAGGGCGACGCGCGGGAATCCGCGGCCGCGATTTACGCCGCATCCGGCGAATCGGAATGACGGGAACGCCGATTTTTATTTCCCGTCCAGGGCGTTCCGGACGGCGGTGACCAGCTCGTTCACCCGATAGGGCTTTTCCACGAAGGCCTTGACCCCGGACGCCAATGCCCTTTTACTGCGCTGATCCTCCAGGAATCCGCTGGCCACCACGATCTTCACGTTCGGGTCCATGCGGAGCAGTTCCTGGTGACACTTGTACCCGCCCATGCCCGGCATGTTCAAATCCAAAAGGACCAGGTGGACCTGGTCTTTTTTTTCCCGGTAAAGGGCCACGGCCTGCTCCCCGTTTTCGGCTTCCCACACGGTATATCCGAAACGCTGGAGCATGGCCTTTCCGATTTCCCTCAACGGGGCTTCGTCATCCACCAGAAGGAGGGTTTCGCTTCCTTTCGGAATCTCTTCCCGGACCTTGTCCGCCCCGGCATCCGCTCCGTTTTCCTTTTCCATGACAATGACGGGAAAATAGATGTCGAATTGCGTCCCCTTCCCCGGGGTGCTCCGGCACGTGATGTATCCTTTGTGATTTTTCACGATCCCGTACACCATGGCGAGTCCGAGACCCGTTCCCTTCCCGGTTTCCTTGGTGGTGAAAAAGGGCTCAAAAATCCGGTCCAGAATCCGTTTTTCCATGCCGCATCCGTTGTCCCCGATGGAAAAGCAGACGTATTTCCCGGGATGCGCCCCGATGTTTTTTTTGCAAAAGTCATCGTCTAAAACGGAGTTTCGGGTCTCCAGGATGAGCTTTCCGCCTTCGGGCATGGCGTCCCGGGCGTTGATGGCCAGGTTCATGAGGATCTGTTCCAGTTGAACGGAATCGGCGTAGATCAGGTCCAGGGGATGATCCAGCCGGGTTTCGATTTGAATCATCTTGGGAATGGTCCGCTCCAGCAACTTGCAGACGCTCTCCACTTCATGGTTCAGGTCCACGGGCTTGAGCTGGGCTTCCACCTTGCGGCCGAAGATCAAGAGCCGCCGGGTGAGTTCGCTGGCCCGCTGGGCGGCATTTTCAATGGCCTCCAGCTTTCCCCGGTCCGGATCCCCGGAGTCTTTCCCCATCAGCAAGAGCTGGGTAAATCCGGAGATGGCCTGGAGCAAATTGTTGAAATCATGGGCCACGCCGCCGGCCAGGGTCCCGATGGCCTCCATCTTGTGGGCTTGTAAAAGTTGGGCTTCCAGGTTCTTTTTTTCGGTCACATCCCTTAAGATCACCAGGATGCCGGCCGGATTCCCCTCGTGGTCGTGATACCGGGAGGCGCTGATGGAAATATCCAGGGTCCGGGCGTCCTTGGTCAGGCGTTTGGTCTCGAACCCCTGGACCGGCGTCCCTTCTTCAATGAGCTTGCGAACGCTGAGAATCGTTTTTTCCTTTTCGGATTCCGGGACAAAGCCAACGGGTTTTCCTTCCAGTTCTTCCTGGGTCCATCCGAAAATCTTGGTGAAGCTGGGGCTTACGTACCGGGCGTTTCCTTCCATGTCGTAGATCACGATGGCATCCGCCGAAGAGTGGAGCAAAGACCGGTAGACATCCCGATCCCGTTCGGCGGCCTCGAAAAGGGCCCGGTACCGGGATTCGCTCTCCCGCAGGGCCGATTCGGTCCGCCGAAGCTCCGAAATATCCTGGTAGATGCCGTAAGCGCCCGTCACCTTACCGTCGACGATGACCGGCACCCCGAAGATTTCCACTTCCACGAGACTTTCGTCGTTTCTCCGGCGCAGTCCCGTTTTTCGGACCGTGCGACCGGACATGGTTTCATGGGTGAGCGCGGCGGCCTCTTGTAACCCCTCGAAAGGCGCCACCAGTTCGTCGATAAGCTCCCCTTGAATCGCTTTTTCCCGATAACCGAAAAGCGTTTCAAACGCCCGATTGCAAGAAAGCGCCCGGTGGTCTGCATCCAGGACGACAATGGCCTGGGAATTGTTTTCGATGAGGGATTCCAGGCGTTTTTTCTCTGCAAAAAAGGCTTGCTCGGCCCGGCGTTTTTCCTCGATTTCCGCCTGGAGCCGGGCGTTGGCGGCCTCCAGTTCGGCCGTTCGCTGTTTGACTTCCTTTTCGAGGTTCCGGCGATGGGCATCGAGCGCCTCTGAAGCCGCCTTGAATTCGGTGACGTCCCGGCTGAAGACGGCCACATGGGTAACGCTTCCATCGGTATCCAGGATCGGGTTGAGCCGGGTCTCCAGCCGCCGGTTGTTGCGGACATCTTCGTACTTGAGGGGACGTTTCGTCCGGACCACCGCGTCATGATGGGCTTTTCGGGATTCTGAAAGCTCCGGAGGAAATATCCGGAAGATGTCCTCGCCGATGAGATCTTTATCGGGACGCTCCAATGCATTCGCGGCGGTTTCGTTTACGGCAATGATGGTTCCTTCCGAGTCGAGGAGTATGGCCCGGTCCCCGGAAGCATTGATCAGGGCCTGGGTGGTGGCTTCTTTGTTCCGGAGTTCGGCCTCCAGCCGGGCAATGGCGGCAAGGCTTTCCTCCAGGGCGTGAAGCTTTTCGTCCACGGGATCTTGAAGGTTTGAATCCGGCATGGGCGGGACTCCTTCATCTCTTCCGGGCAGGAAATGTTCTTTCGAAATATTCGGAAACGGTAAGACGTTTTTCCTTTTTGTGGCAAATCATACGGATTCTGTCAATTCTTTTTACACTCGTGGGCGCCCGGATTTCCGGTGAATATTTCACCGGAACCCTTCCCGCAAGCCTTGCGTTTCTTTGTTTATTTTATTTTTGTTTTGTTCATACAAGCTTCAATATTGATGAAATCGTAAAAACGCGAAATCTCCCTCTCCCTTGAGGGAGAGGGTTGGGGTGAGGGTGAAAATAGGGGGAAAAACGGCTTT
>CAZQUR010000059.1:11959-18505 GCA_964596535.1 uncultured Desulfobacteraceae bacterium | reverse complement strand
ACACCGTTCACTATTCACCGACTCAAATGTTTTTTCGTAGGGCGGGGTTTTATACTCCCGCTAGAGCGAGGACAGGCCCGCCACAAAACCGTCGGTCACGTTCCGGCGGCATATAAAATGCCGCCCTACACCCATTTACCGTTCACTCTTCACCGTTCACTCTTCACCCTTCCCCGCCCCTTCTCATCCATACCGAATCGCTTCCACGGGGTTCAGGCGGGCCGCCTGCCGGGCCGGATAGAGCGTCGCCACGAAACAGATGACCAGCGTGGCGGCGACGATGGCACCGACATCCAGCATCTCCAGTTTCACCGGGAGCGTGGTGGTGAAATAATAAATGTCCCCCGTCAACTCCACGATCCGGTAGCGTTTGAGAAACGCACACAGGGCGAAACCCGAAATCATGCCCAGCACCGTCCCCACGGTGCCGATCACCATGCCGTTGAACACGAAAATCTTTCGGATGCTCTTGTCGGTGGCCCCCATGGTTTTCAATATGGCGATATCCCGGGTCTTCTCCATCACCGTCATGATCAGGGAGGAGGCGATATTGAAGGCGGCCACCAGAACGATGAGGGTCAAGATCACAAACATCACCGTTTTTTCCAGCTTCAAGGCTGAAAAAAGGTTCCGGTTCATCTGCATCCAATCCCGGGCCCAGAAAGGGAAGCCGAGCTGATCCACGATTCGGTCGGCCACGGTGCGGGCCTCATAGAGGTCCGTGACGCGGACTTCAATCCCGGTCACGGCGCCGGGCATCCGCAGCAGCCGCTGGGCCTCATCGAGGCGGATATAGGCAAAGGTGCCGTCGTACTCGTACATGCCCGATTCGAAAAACCCCACGACCCGGAAGCGCCGCATGGCCGGCAGGTGTCCCATGGGAGAGAGCATCCCCTTGGGGGAGATCAGATACACGGGATCCCCCTTGAGAACGCCCAGGCTCTTGGCCAGTTCCTTGCCAAGGACGATGCCCGGAACATCTCCACCGGACTCCGAATTCCGGTTTTCCCCTCTCCCCTCCTCGAAGGAAATCCCCGCAAGGCTCGGGATGACGGTCCCGGCGGTTTCCGGGGCCACGCCCCTCAGGACAGCGCCGGAAATGCCGTCCGCAGACCGGAGCATGACCTGGGTGTAAATGAAAGGCGTCGCCGCCTCCACGCCCGGGGTTTCCATCACCCGGCGCAAAACGGTTTCATAATCGGTGAACGTCCCGTTATGGCGCAACACCACCACGTGGGCCTGCCCTCCCAAAATCCGGGATTTCAAGTCCGACTCGAACCCGGACATCACCGCGATCACCACGATAAGGGCCATGACCCCCACCGTTACCCCGGCAATGGAAAGAAGGGTGATCAGGGAGATAAACGTCTGCCGCTGCTTGGCCCTGAGGTACCGGCGGCCGATGAAGTATTCGTAAGTCAATTTGGTCTGTCTGGTCTGTCTGGTTTCTCACGTAAAACGTAACACGTAAAACTTAAAACACCGTTCACCATTCACCGACTCAAATGTTTTTTCGCAGGGCGGGGTTTTATACTCCCGCTAGAGCGAGGACAGGCCCGCCGCAAAACCGTCGGTCACGTTCCGGCGGCATATAAAATGCCGCCCTACACCTATTTACCCTTCACCCTTCACCGTTCACTCTTCACCCTTCACCGTTCACTATTCACTGTTCCCGTCCGGGACTTCATGTGCGGGAAAAAAATGACTTCCCGGATGGAATCGGCATCGGTGAAGAGCATCACCATCCGGTCGATTCCGATGCCTTCTCCGGCGGTGGGGGGCATACCGTATTCCAGGGCTTCGATGTAATCCTCGTCCATGGGGTGCGCCTCTTCGTCTCCGGCCTGTCGCTGCCGGACCTGCTCGAGGAATCGATTTTTCTGGTCTTCGGGATCGTTGAGCTCGGAAAAGCCGTTGGCCACCTCCCGCCCGCCGATGAAAAGCTCGAATCGCTCCGTGAAAGCCGGGTCGGCTTCGCTTCTCCGGGACAAAGGGGAGACTTCCACCGGATACCCGGTGATAAAGGTGGGCTGGAGCAGGTGAGGCTCCACCAGGGCGTCGAAAAGCTTGGTCAGCATCTTTCCGGTGCTCCCTTTCTTGGTCACCTGGACGCCCTTGGCTTCAGCCACGGCCAGCAGCCGGTCCCGGTCGGAAATCGCTTCAGGGCTTACCCCGCCGTAGGTTTCAAGGGCCTCCAAGAGCGGCATCCGCTTCCAGGTCGCCCCAAGGTCGATGGCGTTGCCCTGATACGTAATGGAAAGCCCCCCGGAAACGGTCTCGGCCACGTAACGGAACATCTCTTCGGTCAACGTCATGAGGTCTTCATACGTGGCATAGGCCTGGTAAAATTCCAGCATGGTGAACTCGGGGTTGTGCTGGGTGGAAACCCCCTCGTTTCTGAAGTTCCGGTTGATTTCAAAGACCCGCTCCAATCCCCCCACCACCAGCCGCTTCAAATAGAGTTCCGGGGCGATCCGGAGATACAAATCCATCCCCAGGGCATTGTGAAAGGTCTTGAAGGGGGCGGCCTCCGCCCCCCCGGGAACAGGCTGCATCATGGGGGTTTCCACTTCCAAAAAGTCTTTGGCGATGAGAAACTCCCGGACGCACTGGATAATCCGGCTCCTTTTGATAAAGAGCTCCCGGACCGAAGGATTTACAATGAGATCCAAGTACCGCTGCCGGTACCGTTTTTCCGGGTCTTTGAGCCCGTGAAATTTTTCGGGCAGCGGCCGAAGGGCCTTGCAGATCAGCCCCAGGTCCGTGGCCAGCAGGGTCCATTCTCCGGTTTTGGTGACGAACATGGGACCCGTAAGCCCCACGTAGTCGCCGGCTTCCAGCTTCTGGAAAATATCGAAGGCCGCCTCAGGCACCTTGTCTTTGCGGATATACGCCTGGAGCTGTCCGGTGCGGTCCCGCAAACGGATAAAAGCGCTTTTGCCGAACCGGTTCACGGCCATGATCCGGCCCGCGGTTTTAAAAATCGGTCCTTGTTCGGTGACGGTTTCCGGAGGCGCCTCTTCCACGGTTTTCCGGATGGTATCAATATCGTGGGAAACCCGAAAGTCATTGGGATATAACGGAATATCTTTTTCTTTGAGGGCTTTGAGTTTTTGTCTTCGTTGCGCCAAAAGGTCGCTGGGTTCTTCGGTCATCTGATTCATCGGTCTTTCTGGTCTGTCCGGTTTCCACGGTTTCTTGGGTTCTCACTTAAAACCAAACACGTAAAACGTAAAACCTGTCACTTCTTTTCCCACGCGGCCGGGGTATAAAACCCGGCCCTACATTTCACCATTCACCGTTCTTACCTCTCGTCACTCGTCACTGTTCACCGTTCACTGTTCTTACTCACCGTTCTTAAAACGTAAACTTAAACCTTTATATGAGTTATGCCGAAAGTGTCAAGGATCAACGCGGATCCGTCCCCGGCCGTTGCCATTCCGGCAGCCGCAAGAAAAGTCGTGAAAAATTTGCCTGCCGGGCTTGTGGAGGCACGCAAATTCGGGTAAGGTAAATGCGTATTCAAAAAGTCCATAATCGACAAAGGCCCGGCCATCCGGCGTAACCGGGTAAGGAGGCGACACATGCAAGCAAAATCAATGTGGATCCTTTTCTTTTGTGTTGTTCTTGCCGCCCCTGCCGCCGCCCAATTTTACAAATACACGGACAGCCAGGGAAACGTCCGCTTCACGGACGACTTGAACCAGGTCCCCGAAGCCCAGAGATCCGGGGCCACGCCCTATGAGGCGGTGGAAACCCGCCCTGAAACCGCCCCGATCCCGGAAACGTCCGAAGGTGAAAAAAGGACAGAAGACGACGCCGGTCAACAGGCCGCCCTGGAAGCGGCACGGCAGGCACTCGAGGAAAAAAAGAAGCAACTGGAAGCCGAATACAAGGCGCTGATGGAAAAGCGCGCCGCCCTCGAAGCTGAAAAAGGCAAACGGAAGACCCGGACCCAGGCCTTGGCGTACAACAAAGCCGTCGTAAACCTGAATGACGATATCGCCGCATACGAAGCGCGCCGAAAGGCCTTCGACGCCGAAGTGGAGGCCTACAATGAACGGCTGAAAGCGAATCTGCAAAATCGGCTCGAAAAGATGGAAGGATCCCCGGCACCGGCCCCCTAACATTCATTTGATTTCCTTGACGGCAGGCACATGGCGCCTTTGTTTATCCGGATCGCAGGTCTCGAAAACGCCATTGAAGCGCAACTGGTGGAATCCATCTTAACCGAACAGGGGATTCCCCACCGGATTCGCTCCTATTACGACACCGCCTATGACGGGCTCTTTCAGGTCCAAAAGGGGTGGGGGGAAATCCAGGCCCCGGAATCTTTTACGGAAACCATCAAGGAAATCCTTGCCGACGTGCGGGCGGAAAATGTGCCGGAGCCGTAAACGGCGTTTATTCATCAACGGCAACGGTTCAATTAATATGAAACCGTAAAAACTCGAATTTGGGATGGCAACGTAAAAAGATCCAGATGCAAGGCGCGCAAATTCTGAGGAATGAGGCGTACTTACAGGTATGCCGCAATGACGAAGAATGCCGCACAACGCCGCAGATGGACTTTTTACGTTGCCATCGATAAAGGGAGACCTTTGAAAAATGTTCATTTTTGTTCAAGTTCAAGGAAGGCGAAAATTTTAACCACAGGAATACATTGAGTATTTCGAGGATTAAAATTTGAGCCTGACGCAGAAATTGGGCAAAAAGGGGCGTTTTGCAAAGGTCTCAAAGGAGGAGAAGTATGGCAATCAGCTCATCGGATTTTCAAAAAACACTGGAAATCGGCCGCCCGGAGAATATCCGGAAATTGTTTCCCCATTCCAGGGGACTCATTGTCAGTGGCAAGTTCATCGATCGGACCATGCTAAAAAAAGGCAAGGCCATCGCCATGGCCGCCAACGGCCGCAACACCATCGTCATCCAGGGCGTCCTCCGGGCCGCCCAGCGGGCCAATGCCGCGGTCATCATCGAAATCGCCAAGTCCGAAGGCGGGACCGGGGCCTACTGCGCCATCAATTACTGGAACATGGCCCGGATCGTGGACGCACTCCTCAACGAAATGGGGATCACCGTTCCGGTGGCCCTGCATGCCGACCACTACGGGATCAAGTCCGACAAGGACGTCGAACAGGCAAAGACCGAAATCCCGACCCTTTTCGAGTTCGGTATGACCTCCATCGCCATCGACGCCTCCCACCTGTCCGACGACCAAAATCTTCTGGCCAACATCGCCCTGAACCCCTTTGTCCCTCCCTGGGCGGGTCTTGAAACGGAAGTCGGCGAGATCAAAGGAAAAGAAGGACTTTCCACCGTGGACGAAGCCCTTTTCCTGATCCAGGGTCTCAACGCCCATAGTATCTTTCCCGACTGGATCGCCCTCAACAACGGGACCACCCACGGGATCGAAGCCAGCGACCAGGGGATCCAGGTGGACCTGACCCGGGAAATTCACGAGGCCCTTTCCC
The DNA here is from genome assembly GCA_964596535.1 of uncultured Desulfobacteraceae bacterium. GTDB lineage: Bacteria > Desulfobacterota > Desulfobacteria > Desulfobacterales > UBA2156. The sequence continues at coordinate 13,031 of CAZQUR010000059.1, read as the reverse complement.
CCTACCGGATCTCCGGCGCCCAGCACGGCACCTCCGGCAACAGCTCGGACCGCCTCCGGGAGATCGCCGCAAAGACCCGCACCACCAAGGCCAACGTGGCCACCGCCCTGCAGATGATCTCCTGGGGCCTGGAGGTCAACGACTACGGGAATGCCCGTCTGGATGAAAACGGGGAATTCGTGAAGGTCAAGGACGAGGGGGTCACGGAACCCCTGTGGGGCGAAATGAAGGCCTTTGCCGAATCCAAGGGGTGGAAAAAAGGGGACTTTAAAAAGCTCAACCTCCCCTTTGAAAACAAGCTCCTGGCCCAACCGAAACCGGTCCGGGAACGGATGGTCCGCCGGGTGGAAGACTTTGCCCATAAAATGATCACCGAGGTCTTCAACGGCTGGGACACCGCGGATATCTGCATCGAGACGATCCTGGAATCCGGATCCTTTGATCCGGGATCCAAAGGGGAAAGAATCGAAGATCCGGCCGCCTGGACCCCGGAAGCCATCGTGAAAAAAGCCGCGACCCCGAGCTCCAGCAAGGGCCCGGCCGGAAATTACGACGACTAGTCATGCCGGAAAAAACCCACTGCCCCTTTTGCGGCCACCGTCTGACCCGGCGGTTCATCGAAGGCCACGACCGCCTCTTTTGTGCCGCCTGCGACACACCCATCTACGAAAACCCCATCCCGGCCACGTGCCTGGTGGTGGTGGACGACCGGGACCGGGTCCTTCTGGTGAAGCGGAGCGTGGAGCCCATGAAGGGGTATTGGTGCCTCCCGGGAGGGTTCGTGGAGCTCCATGAGACGCCCGAAGACGGCGCCCTCCGGGAGCTTCACGAAGAGACGGGGCTTTCCGGAAAAATCACCCGGCTTCTGGGCGTCACCACGAACCCCAGCCCCCAGTACCACTCGGTTCTGATGATCGGATACCTGGTCCGCACGTACCAGGGGGTGGCCCATGCCGGGGACGACGCTTCGGACGCGGCGTATTTTGCCGCCGACGCCCTCCCGGAGATCGCTTTCGACAGCCACCGGCGCTTCATCCGGATCTACTACGCCGCGTATTCGAAGGGCGGTGAA
>CAZQUR010000059.1:3772-11859 GCA_964596535.1 uncultured Desulfobacteraceae bacterium | reverse complement strand
AGGGTTGTAGGGTCGGGTTTTATACCCGACCGTGAGAATAGGGGCCCTCTCTCTCCTAGTTGGAGAAGTGTAGAGCGGCATTTTATATGCCGCCGGGAAGTGGCGATCGGTTTTTCGGCGGGGTAAAAAAACCCGCCCTACAGTTACGCTTTTCCCGCCTTTCCTGCTCTTAACCGTTAACCGTTCACTGCCCTTAGACCAGGTCACCAACTCCCGCGCACCTTAATCCCTCGTTGGTCCAGATAGTCCTTGATTTCGGGAAGGGTGTACGTGCCGTAGTGCACCATGGAAGCGATGAGGGCCGCATCCGCCTTTCCCCGGGTGAGTACATCCGCCAGGTGCTCCGGCTCACCGGCGCCCCCCGATGCAATCACCGGGATCCCCACGGCTTCGGAGATCATGGCCGTCAAGGTGAGCTCGTAGCCTTCCCGGGTGCCGTCCGCGTCGATGGCGTTCAGGCAGATTTCACCGGCCCCCAGGCGCTCCCCCTCCCTGGCCCACTGGAGGGCGTCCATGCCCATGGGGGTCCGGCCGCCGTCCACGACGATCTCGTATCCCGACGGAATCCCCGGCTTTTCCCCCACGTAGAGCACGTCCATCCCCAAAACGATGCACTGGCTTCCGAAGGCCGCCGCCCCCTTTGAAATCACGGAAGGATCGCGGACTGCGGCCGAATTGACACTCACCTTTTCGGCCCCGGCCAAAAGCACGGCCCGCATATCCTCCACACGCCGGATCCCGCCCCCCACGGAAAACGGGATGAAGATGGTCTCGGCCACCCGGTGCACCACATCGATCATGATGTTCCGTTTTTCATGGGAAGCGGTGATGTCGTAAAAGACGATCTCGTCCGCGCCCGTCTCGTAATAGTGGCGGGCCATGTCCACCGGGTCCCCGATATCCACGTTCTCTTTGAACCGGATGCCCTTGGTGGTCCTGCCGTCCCGCACGTCAAGACACGGAATGATCCGTTTGCTCAGCATGCCCCTTTTTCCCATGTTCCGTCCCATGCGCAGAATCGTCTTAGAATACAAAGACCCGGCCTGCCGCTTTTTTCCGGGTGAAACTGGGTGGCGAAAAGGTTTTCCATCCCCATGGCCGAAGCAAAACGGATCCCGTAATCGGTTTCGCCCACCACCCACTTTGGATCGGCAGGGGCGGGATAATACCCGTGAACGAAATAAAATTCGTCGGTTTCCTGGATGTCCGCGAGCAGCGGATGCGGTTTTTTCAGATGCACCCGGTTCCACCCCATGTGGGGGATCTTGAGGCGCTGCCCGTTTTCGGTCCGGAGATCCCCCGGAAACGCGCGCACTTCGCCCGGGATGATCCCCATGCAGGGGGTATCGTTTTCCTCGCTGTGCCCCAGGATCACCTGGGTCCCCAGGCAGATCCCCAGGATGGGGGTTCCGGCGGCAAAGGCGGCTTTCACGGTTTGATCCAGACCCAACCGCCTCAAGGACGCCATGGCCGAACCGGCGGCCCCCACCCCCGGAAAAATGATCCGTTCGGCACGCTGGATGGCCTTTTGGTCACGAGTGACGACGCACGAAAATCCCAGGTGGGAGACGGCCCGGGCCACGCTGGTCAGATTTCCGGCGTCATAATCGATGATGGCAATCATTTTTTGGCTTTTTCCCACAGGACATCCTTTTCGGATTGGGGAACGGATCGGATCTCTTTCCCGCTTTCGGCAATCCGTCGTTCCATGGTCCGGAAGCGCCTTTCAAACTTGTCGGTGGCGGCATGAAGCGCCTCTTCAGGGTTCAGCCGGGCGAACCGCGCCACGTTGACCAAGGTGAACAATATGTCCCCGAACTCCAGGGCCACCCGGTCCGGCGTCCCCGAACCGGCCGCCTCCGCCTTCATTTCGGCTTTGAACTCGACCCATTCCTCCTCCGCCTTTTCCATGACACCCGAAATATCGTCCCAGTCGAATGCCGCCCCGGCGGCGCGTTCCGAGACCCGGAGGGCCCGCAAAAGGGCGGGAAGGCGGCGGGGCACATTTCCCAAAACAGAGTCCCGGGCTTCTTTTTTTTCTTGGGCCTTGATCCGCTGCCACTGATCCTTCACGGCGTCGGCGCTTTCCAGGGACGTCTCCCCGAACACATGGGGGTGTCTCCGGGTCATTTTTTCCGTGATCCCCCGGATCACCCGGTCCAGGTCGAATTGCCCCTGCGCGTCGAAACAGTCAACAATAAAGAGCAGATGGAACAGTACATCCCCCAGCTCTTCGCACACACTCGAAGGGTCTCCGGCGTTGACGGCATCCAGCAATTCGTAGGTCTCTTCCAGAAGATACCCCGCCATGGTTTGGGGCGTCTGGCTCTTGTCCCAGGGACACCCCTTCTCCCCCCGTAAGGCGCGTATCAATCCCGTCAAGCGCTCCACATGCAGAGGTCTCATGCACCTTTCGTTTGGCCGCATCCTCAAGGGCGCGCGGCCATGCTTTTCTTTACGGCCTTTAAGTTGGATTCGAATTGAAAACGCATTTCTTTGGGAAGGACCAGGGCCATCTTCTCGGTGGTGGAAACCAAATAGGGCGCCAGGTGAGACCGGACGATGAGAGGGGCGTCGGACGGAAGGAAAGTCACCAGGGCTACCAGCAGCACGGCGGCGATCAGGATCCCTTTGACGGTCCCCGACAGGGCGCCGAAAAGGCGATCCACCCACCCCAGAATGGTGATCTTCAGAAGGTACTTGATAATCACGCCGAGAACACTTATGATAATGTAAATAATGGTAAAAATACAAAGAAAACTGATAATGGGCACGTATGCCGGGTTGATGATGTCGTCGGGCGCCAGAGAAGCGATACCGGCGTAGTAGCGCGCTGCGGCGAAATAGCCGACGAAAACGCCGATAATCGAAAAAAACTCCTTGATAAACCCCCTGAAAAGCCCCCGGATGATAAAAAATCCGGTGATGACGGCAATAACAATGTCAAAGGCGTTCATGGCGGGAAACCTTTCATCCAAAAGCCGATCGTTTCGGAATGGCGGTCAGGGCGGCGCAGAATTCCAAATCGGTGTATCGTAAGCTGCTAGTCTTATCAAAGCCGGCATTCTTGTCAAGGACATTTTAAGAAAGTGATGAGTGATGAATGATGAATGATGAATGATGAATGATGAATGATGAGTGGGAAAGAAATTCGAATGGCGAATATTTTCGCTTTTAAAGGCGAACGCCGCAAACAAACCTTGAATCCGGAATTTTGAATCTTTGAATCTTTGAATCCCGCCGAAGGCGGCATCTTTGAATCTTTGAATCCCGGCGTCGCCGGGCATCTTGAATCATTAACAAATCAGATAGACCAAAACAATGGAACCGATTACGGATACAAAAACCACCACCATCACCTTTGACAGCAACGAACTGGCCCGGCAGCTCTACGGCCAGCAGAACGTGCACCTTCACCGCATTTCCGAAGCCCTCCAGGTGGCGGTGGACGCCCGGGGGAACTCGGTCTTCATCCAGGGGGATCACATCGCCGTATCCCTGGCCGAAAACATCCTGGGACAGCTTTACGGTCTTCTGGAACACAAGTACCCCATCTATCCCGACGACGTGGATTACGCCATCAACGCCGTCAGCGCCGATCACCGCGCCCAGCTCAAGGATCTGTTCCTGGACACGGTCTTCATCACCGCCAAGAAACGCCTCATCACTCCCAAGAGCCCGAATCAGAAGGCGTACATCGAAGCCATCCGGAACTTTGACATCGTCTTCGGCATCGGCCCCGCCGGCACGGGAAAGACCTACCTGGCCATGGCCATGGCGGTCTTTGCCCTGTCCAAGGGGCGCGTCAACCGGATCATCCTCACCCGGCCCGCCGTGGAGGCCGGGGAGGCCCTGGGGTTCCTCCCGGGGGATATTGCGGAAAAGGTTGACCCGTATTTAAGACCATTATATGATGCGCTTCATGACATGATGCGTTTTGAAAAGGCCGCGGCCCTCATTGAAAAAGGCGTTATCGAGGTAGCGCCGTTGGCGTTTATGCGCGGCCGGACCCTGAACGATGCGTTCGTCATTTTGGACGAAGCCCAAAACACCACCTCGGAGCAAATGAAGATGTTTTTAACCCGGATCGGGTTTAATTCAAAAGCGGTGGTCACCGGGGATATTACCCAGATCGACCTGCCCTCCGGCAAAGCCTCCGGGCTCATCGAATCCAAGGAGATCCTCCAGGATATCGAAGGGATCCGGTTCGTCTTTTTTTCCAAAAAAGATGTGGTGCGCCATAAGCTCGTCCAGGAAATCATCCAGGCTTACGAAGAACTGGATCGCCGCAAGAGCCGGAACCCCCGAAAATGAAACTTGGAAAATCCATAGAGCCGATCGGCAGCCGGCTCAACGCCGTGAATTTCATCCCCTGGGCCATCCTGGCGGTACTGATCATCGTTTATCCCCTCATCCTCTATCCCAGCCTGGTGGTCACGGATGACCTCAATTACCAGGTGGGGGATGTGGCCCGGCGGGACATCAAGTCCGACAGCGATTTTTTCCTGGAAGACATCCAGGCCACTCAGGCGGCGCGGAAAAACGCCGCCGACCAGGTCCTGACGGTCTATGATCATGACGCCAAAATGACCTCCCGGATCAATCGCCAGGTTTTTTCCGCATTCGCCGCCATGCGGGAAACCCTCAAGGCCCCGCCGGCGTCCTCCGCTGGGGAGGATACAGCCCGCGCATCCGAAAAGTCCGCCGGCGCCCTTTCCCCCCGGGAGATCCCCGCGGACCGGATCCGAAAACTCAAATCCGATTTTGAATCCAAAATCGGCATCCCGGTGTCGGACAGTCAATTCCAGGTCCTTTTAAAGGAACGGTTTTCTCCGGAAATCGCCGGCCGCATCACCACCCTTCTGGCCAGGATCCTGGATAACGGTGTGGTGACAAACAAGGACATCCTTTTGAAAGAATCCGAAAAAGGGGTCCTGCTGCGAACCGTGGGCTCGGATACCGAAAGTATGGTCACCCAGTTGAAGTCCTTTTACGGGCACGACCAGGCCAAAACCATGGTGACGGTCTTCGGTGAAACCCTCCTCAAGGATGTCGGTTCGCCGGTGAAATCCCTTGTCGTGGACCTGACCCAGCGGCTGATCCAGCCCAACATCACCCTCAATCGCCGGGAAACCGAGGAGCGCCGCAAGCAGGCCGCCGGCGTGGTGGAACCCACCCTGTACCGGATCAAGGCCGGAGAAATGCTCCTGAGGGAAGGGGAGCGGGTGACGGAACTCCAGCTCAGGAAACTCAAAGCGCTTCAGGAGCGCTCCCATAAGGAACGCCTCCTGGGCACCAGCTTCGGGGCGGCCATGATGATTTTGTGCTTCCTGCTCACCCTTTATTTCCCCATTGTCCAGCATCAGCGGGCGTTCCGGCGGTACCTGAACCGGAATCTCCTTTTCACCTCCGCCATGCTCGTCCTCTTTCTTTTCATCGCCAAGGTCTCGGCCGTCCTCATCGATTCCATGGCCAAAGACTATCTCGTGGACTTGAGTCCCGTCACCCTGTACTTCGGGATGCCCCTGGCCGCCGCATCCATGGCCGTCTGCCTCTTTTTGGGCATGGAGGTCGCCGTTCCCTTTGCCATGGTCCTTGCCATTTCGGTGGCGGTGCTGCTCCAAAACCGGCTCGACCTGTTCATCTATTTTTTCCTGAGCAGTGTTTTGGGAGCCTACTGGATCCGCCGCTGCCGGGAACGGAAAGTCTTTATCAAGGCCGGGTTCAAGCTGGGGCTTCTCAATATCGTCCTGGTGACCGCCATCGACATCTATGCCGGCACCTTTTCCGGCATGGGGGTGCTGTGGGATTGGGGATTCGCCCTGCAGGCCGGCATCGTGGCGGGCATGATCACCACCGGAATCGCGCCGCTCATCGAACTGGCCTTCGGGTTCACCACGGACAACACCTTTCTGGAATTGGCCGACTTTGAACAACCCCTGTTACGGCGCTTGATGATCGAGGCACCGGGGACGTATCACCACTCGGTGATCGTGGGCTCCCTGGTGGAGGCCGCCGCCGCCGATATCGGCGCCAACCCGTTGCTGGCAAAGGTTTGCGGCTACTACCATGACATCGGAAAACTGAAACAGCCCCTTTACTTTGTTGAAAACCAGATGGATGGAAAGAACCGGCACGACAAGCTGGCGCCGTCCATGTCCAGCCTGATTTTGATCTCCCACGTCAAGGCCGGTGTGGACCTGGCCAAAAAGAACAAACTGGGCCAGACCATCATCGACACCATCCAGCAGCACCACGGGACCAGCATCATCACCTATTTCTATGAAAAGGCCAAGCAGCAAAGAGGGGAAACCGCCGTCAAAATCGATGACTTCCGGTACCCGGGTCCCAAGCCCCAGACCCGGGAAGCCGGGCTGGTCATGTTGGCCGACATTGTGGAGGCCGCTTCCCGGACCCTCCACAATCCCACCCCCTCCCGGATCCAGGGCCTGGTGCAGAACCTGATCAACAAGGTCTTTTCCGACGGCCAGCTCGACAACTGCGAGCTGACCCTGCGCGATCTGCACAGCATCGCCAAAAGCTTCAACAAGATCCTCACCGGGATTCACCATCACCGGGTGGAATACCCGGAAAGCTCCGCGGGTGCGTCCAATGGAAAAGCAAAAAACGGCAATTCTGATCGACAACCGCTGCGGGCCGTCGGCGGTTCCGCCGGCCAGGATAAGGCAGGCGGCAACCGCCGCCTTAAACGCCTTGGGATCCCCTGACGGGGAACTCTCCATTGTCCTTCTTGATGATGCCGCCATCGCCGCCATCAACCGGGAATACCTGAACCGATCCGGACCCACCAATGTCATCGCCTTTCCCATGCGAAAGGGCCCCTTTTCCGAGATCACGCCCGCGCTCCTCGGAGACGTGGTCATCTCCATGGAAACCGCCGCACGGGAGGCCGAATCCGCCGGGATTCCCATGGAAACGCGTTTCCTGGAGCTCTTGGTGCACGGCATTCTGCACCTTTTCGGGTTCGACCATGAAACCGGCCCGGCAGAGGCCCGGCGCATGGAACAAAAAAGCGCGGACATCCTGGACCAAATTTGTCTCTATATCTGACCCGATCGGGTCGAACCATTCTTGGCACCATCGATAACAGAGCTTTTCGTTGCACTTTTGCTCTTGTTTCTATTTTTGAGTTGACTTCATTTTTTTTGCTCATTAAACCTTCCGACAACAATACTTCAGCCGAAAAATCGATTGGAGGTGTCCCATGGCAGGATTGGCCGTGAATGTGGATCATGTGGCGACCTTAAGGCAGACCCGCGGCACCCGGTACCCCGAACCCGCGGCGGCGGCCGTGCTGGTGGAAATGGCCGGGGCCGACGGCGTGGTGGTGCACCTGCGGGAGGACCGCCGCCATATCCAGGACCGGGATGTGCGCGTGATCCGGGAGATCGTTTCCACCAAGATGATTTTCGAGATGGCGGCCACCCCGGAGATGATCGCCATCGCATCGGAGATTCAGCCGGATCTCGTGACCCTGGTGCCGGAAAAGCGGGAAGAGCTGACCACGGAAGGCGGGATGGATCTGACCCGGCACGGGGCATCCGTGGCCAAGGCGGTGGCCCAGCTCAAGGGGTTCGGGATCCCGGTGAGTCTTTTTATCGATCCGGACCCAAACCAGGTGGAATTGGCCAAGCAGGCCGGGGCCGATATCATCGAGATCCATACGGGGGCCTTCTGCGAGGCGATTACGCCGGAAGAAAAGGCGGAACGGTTTTCGGAGGTGCTGGCGGCGGCCCGGCGGGCCAAGGGCCTGGATTTGGGCGTCAACGCGGGGCACGGACTGTGTTATCAAACGGTGGGCTGGTTCAAAGGGGTTTCGGAGATCGATGAATTTTCCATCGGGCACAGTATTATCTCCCGGGCGGTGCTGGTGGGGCTGGAACGGGCGGTGCGGGAGATGGTGGATCTGGTGAAGGGGTTGTGAGGATTTTGGCCCCCTCACCCCGGCCCTCTCCCCCATGTCTGGGGGAGAGGGAATATAATGAGAGGCTTCTCCCCATGATTGGGGGAGAGGGAATATAATGAGAGGCTTCTCCCCATGATTGGGGGAGAGAGAATATAATGAG
>CAZQUR010000059.1:0-3672 GCA_964596535.1 uncultured Desulfobacteraceae bacterium | reverse complement strand
GAATATAATGAGAGGCTTCTCCCCATGATTGGGGGAGAGAGAATATAATGAGGAATAATAGGAAGTTAGATGTTCGGAGGAAGCGTATGTTCCTGGTGACGGCGGACGAGATGCGGGAGATGGATCGGATCACCATCCAAGAGGTGGGGATTCCGGGGCGGATTCTGATGGAGCACGCGGGAAGCGGTGCCGTCCGTTTCTTCCTGGAGCACTTCCCGGAGGCCTTCGAACGCCGCATCGGCATCCTGGCCGGCCGGGGGAACAACGGCGGGGACGGTTTCGTCATGGCCCGCCTCCTGGCGCACCGGGGCATCCGCGTGACGGTCTTTCTCTTCACGGATCGGGAAAATGTGAAAGGGGATGCGGCGGCCAACCTGGAACTGGTGTTCCGCTTGGGGATTCCGGTGATCCAGGTGCCGGATGAGACGGCCTTTCAAAAAGCCAAAACCCGGATGAAGCCCTTCGACATCTGGATCGATGCCCTGTTGGGGACCGGGTTGAAATCGGATGTGAGAGGCCTTTTCAAAAAGGTCATCGCCCATGTCAATGCCGCGGGAAAACCGGTTTTTGCCGTGGACATCCCCTCGGGGCTGGATTCGGACACGGGCCGTCCCAAAGGCGTTTGCATCCGGGCCCGGGCCACCGCCACCTTCGGGCATGCCAAGATCGGGTGCGTGATTTTCCCCGGAACGGAATACAGCGGTGAACTGAAGGTGGTGGACATCGGGATCCCATCCCCGGTAACGGCACAAGTGGGCCCGAAGCAGCATTTGCTGACGTCTCAACGGATCCGTTCTTTTGTTCACAAGCGTTCGGCGGAAGCTCACAAGGGAAACACCGGGCATGTACTGGTAGTGGCCGGTTCCCCGGGCAAAACCGGGGCCGCGGCCATGACCGCCATGTCCGCCATGCGCACGGGCGCGGGGCTGGTGACCCTGGGAATCCCGGAAAGCCTGGACGCCGCGGTGGAACCCCAGGCGCTGGAAGTCATGACGGCACTCCTTCCGGAAAGCAAGCCCGGCATCCTGACGGATTCGGCCCTGGATGCGATAAACGCGCTGTCGGCCGGAAAAACCGTTTTGGCCCTGGGGCCGGGGATGGGAACGGCGGAAGGGACCGCGAACCTGATTCGTGAACTGGTCCGGACAAGCCCGATACCCATGGTCATCGATGCGGACGGCCTCAACTGCCTGGCCGGGGATATGGACGCATTGAAGCGGCGGAAGGCGGATGCGGTGTTGACGCCCCATCCCGGCGAGATGGGACGGCTGGTGAAAAAATCACCGGCCGAAATCCAGGAGGACCGGGCGGGATGGGCCCGGCGCCTGGCCGGGGCCTACGGCGTGACGGTGGTGCTGAAGGGGGCGAAGACGGTGATTGCTTTAAAGGACGGGACGGTCTTCGTGAACCCCACGGGAAACCCGGGGATGGCCTCGGGCGGGATGGGGGATGTGCTCACCGGCATGATCGCCGGGTGGATGGCCCAGGGGCTTTCGCCGGAGGCGGCGGCCCAGGCCGGCGTGTACCTTCACGGGGCGGCGGCGGACAGCCTGTACCGGGGCCGGGGACCCTTCGGGTATTTGGCTTCGGATGTGATGGCCCTGATCCCGGCGCAGATCCGGGAGACGACATTTTTGTAGTTGTATTGAAATCCCCCTCACCCTACCCTCTCCCCCATGTCTGGGGGAGAGGGGATAGGTTTACAGGGGGAAACGAATATGGACTCTTCTGTTGAATGCCGAATCTTGATCACCCGATCGGCCCAGGAGACCCGGGCACTGGGGAATACGGTGGGATCCGCCCTGGATGCACCCCTGACGTTTATCTTATCCGGTGATTTGGGAAGCGGGAAGACGGTTTTTGTGCAGGGCCTTGCGGAGGGACTGGGCATCCCCGGCGAAACCGAGGTGACCAGCCCCTCCTTCGCGTTGATCCATGAGCATTCGGGGCGCCTTCCCCTGTTCCATGTAGATTTGTACCGGCTGGATCAAGAAAGTGAGATGGAGGATCTGGGGCTGGAGGAAATCCTGGACGGACGGGCCATTGTCGCCGTAGAGTGGGGGGAGCGGCTGCCGGACGGTTACCTGACGGATTACATGACCGTTTGCATTGAAATCGTTTCCGACACTCAGCGCCGCATCGAGATGACGGCACACGGTGCGGGAAGAACAGTGATAAGAACAGTGAAGGGTAAATGGGTGTAGGGCGGCATTTTATATGCCGCCGGATGGCGACGGTCCGTTTTGCGGCGGGCCTGTCCTCGCGCTAGCGGGAGTGTAAAACCCCGCCCTACGAAAAAACATTTGAGTCGGTGAACGGTGAACGGTGTTTTAAGCTATACGTTTTAAGTAAGCAACCGGACAAACCAGATAAATAAGACAAATGAGGGTATTTATTCTATGGCGCTTTTGGTGAAAAAATTCGGCGGCACATCCGTGGGCGACGTGGATCGCATCCGAAAGGTGGCCCGGCGGATATTGGCGGACTATGACCAGGGGCATGACGTGGTGGTCATCCTCTCGGCCATGGCCGGGGTCACGGACGGCCTCATCCGCCTGGCCCGGGAGGTCACGGAAGTCCCCGACAAGCGGGAACTGGACGTCCTTCTGGCCACGGGAGAACAGACCACGGCCGCCCTTCTGGCCATGCTCTTTAAATCCATGAACTACCCGGCCGAATCGCTCCTGGGTTTTCAGGCCGAAGTGCGGACGGACGCGGCATTCGGAAACGCCCGCATTCTCGACATCGGCGCGGGCCGGATCCGGGAGCTGTTGAATGCACGGCATATCGTGGTGGTAGCCGGATTCCAGGGGTGTGACGCGGAAGGCAACATCACCACTTTGGGCCGGGGCGGATCGGATACGTCGGCGGTGGCCATTGCGGCATCCCTTTCCGCCGACGTGTGCGAAATCTTCACGGACGTGGACGGCGTCTACACCGCGGATCCCAATGTCTGCTCAAAGGCACGGAAGCTTCCCCGGATCAGCTATGACGAGATGCTGGAGATGTCGAGCCTGGGGGCCAAGGTGCTGCAGATCCGGTCGGTGGAATTTGCCAAAAAGTACAATGTCCCGGTGCATGTGCGATCGTCTTTCAGCAAAGAGGAGGGAACCATGGTCGTCAACGCGGATGCGGATATGGAAAAAATTGTGGTCACCGGCGTGACCTCCAACAAGAACGAAGCCCGGATCACCCTCAAAGAGGTGCCGGACCAGCCCGGGATCGCCGCCAAAATCATGACGCCCATCGGCGAGGCTGGGATCATCGTGGATATGATCATCCAGAACCCCCATTCCGGGGGAAAGACCGATCTGACCTTCACCATTCCCAAGGCGGATTACCGGGAGGCCTTGAAGATATCGGAGCGCGTGGGAAAAGAGATCAAGGCCCGGGAGGTCATCGGGGATGAAAACATCGCCAAGGTGTCGGTCACCGGCGTGGGGATGCGCAGCCACTCCGGCGTAGCGGCCCGGATGTTTTCGGCTTTGGCCAAAGAAAACATCAACATCATGATGATCACCACCTCCGAGATCCGGATTTCCTGCGTCATCGAGGAAAAATACGCGGAACTGGCCGTCCGGACGCTGCATACGGCGTTCGGGCTGGATGGAACGGTGAAGGGTGAACAGTGAACGGTAAATGGGTGTAGGGCGGCATTTTATATGCCGCCGG
>CAZQUR010000058.1:0-18907 GCA_964596535.1 uncultured Desulfobacteraceae bacterium | reverse complement strand
ATTTCATCAGACTTGACGGCTTCGTAGAAGCGCATTTAATCGGATTCCGAATTTAACCGGAGTCGTGAAAAGGGTTTTGTAAGCCCCGTTCACGCCTTTTCACGACGCCACAATAATTTCCTCTTCCGGATTCATCTTCTCGACAATACTTTCCTGTTGCGCCTTTAGGGCGTCCAGGACGGCCCGGGCGCTTTTTTGGGTCATGGACGGCAGTGCGGCGATCTCTTCCAGGGATGCGCGCCGGATGCCGTCGACCCCGCCGAAACGGGTCAGCAATACTTTTTTTCTCTTTTCTCCGATCCCGGGGACGGTATCCAGGGCCGAGCGCAGGGCCCGGTCCTGCCGTTTTTTTCGATGAAAGGCAATGGCGAAGCGGTGGGCTTCGTCCCGGATGCGCTCGAGGAGCCGCAAAAGATCCGTATCCCGTCCGAACCGCAACGGATCGGCCCGCTGAAGGGTGTAGATCTTGTCTTCACCCTCCCCTTTTTTCCGGTCTTTCTTGGCGATGGCGATAATAAAAAAGGCGTTTTCGATTCCCAGTTCCCGGGTGACGGCGGCGGCCACGTTCAGTTGCCCCTTTCCGCCATCCACCATCAACAGGTCCGGAAGGTTTTTTTCTTCGCCTTCCACGAAGCGCCGGCGCAACACTTGGGCCATAAAGGCGTAGTCGTCGGGGGGTTCGATCCCGCGGATTCGGTAATGCCGGTAGGCAGAGGGTTTGGCCGTCCCTTTTTCGAAAACCACGAGACTCGCCACCGGTTCCACCCCGAAAGTGGTGGACGTGTCGATGCACTCGATGCGCTCCGGAAACCCGGGCATCCCCAAGCACCGCTTCAGCCGCAACAGACGATCCAGATCCGACGCCGCGGCCTCCGCCAGCGTTTTCAAACGATTTTCGGCGTTTTGGGCCGCGATGCCCACCAGGCGCGCCTTTTCTCCGCGACGGGGGGCGGATAGATACACCCGGCGCCTTTTGGCGGCGGAAAGGGTTTTTTGAATCCACCCTCCCTCTTCCAACGCCACAGGCGTTAAAATCTCTTCCGGGATGAAATGCCCTTTTTCATAATATCCGCGGATGAAAGACCTCAGGGCTTCCGCATCCGTGGACAGGATCCGGCCGAATTCGAAGTGTTGGGTTCCCAGGAGAAATCCGCCCCGGACGTGAAGGCGCGTCACCACCGTCAACTCCGGGATCCGGGCGATGGCGAAGACGTCCCGGTCCCTGAAATCGGTACAGACGGAGACCTGCTTTTCCAGGGTCCGTTCCAGGGCGAACTTCTTGTCCCGCAACACGGCGGCCGTTTCGAAATCGAGGCGCCGGGCCGCCGTTTCCATCTCCTTTTCGATTTTGGAAATAAGCCGGGGGGTGCGGCCTTTGAGAAACAGGACCACTTCATCCACAATCTTCCGGTAATCCTTTTCCGGGACCTTTCGGGCGCACAGGCCGAGGCACTGGCCCATCTGGTAATTCAGGCAGGGCCTGGATCGGGGTTTGAGCGGATACGTTTTGCATTTTCGCAGTTTGAAGGTGCGGTGGATGATCCGCAAGGTCTCCCGCACCGCCTGGGCGGACGCAAAGGGCCCGAAATACAGGGCGCCGTCCGTTTTGGTCCGCCGCACCACCTCCAGGGCCGGATAGGGATCATTCAATTTCATGCGCAGCGAAGGATAGCGTTTGTCGTCCCGGTGAAACACATTATACCGGGGGCGGTGCCGCTTAATGAGGTTGGCCTCGAGGAGGAGGGCCTCCTGCTCCGTTTCGGTGAGGATGGTTTCAAAAGAATGGATCCGGGTGACCAGCAGCTCTGTCTTGGGATCGAGCCGGAAGGATCCGGAAAAATAGCTGGAGACCCGTTTCTTGAGACTCCTGGCCTTTCCCACGTAAAGGATTTCACCGGCCCGGCCTTTCATGAGATAGACGCCGGGAGAATCCGGGAGCCGCTCCAGGAGGGCTTCCAGGGGACGGTCTTGACGATCATCTACCACTCGAACACCATGCGCTTTTTCAGGGTCCGGATCCGATCCCGCAGTTCCGCCGCGCGTTCAAAAGCCAGTTCCGCGGCGGCTTCTTTCATCTGCACTTCCAGCGAGGCGATGTGGGATTCCAGATCTTCGGTTTTTTCGTAAGGAACGGCATGCTCCCGGACCCGATTCACGGTCACATAGTCGGCTTCGTAGATGGATTCGAAAATACGGGTGATTTCCTTTTCCACGGTTTCCGGTGTGATGGAATGGGCCCGGTTATAGGCCGTCTGAATGGCCCGGCGCCGGGCCGTCTCCTCGATGGCCTCCCGCATGGACTCGGTGACGGCGTCGGCATAAAGGATGACCTTTCCCCGGACGTTTCGAGCCGCCCGCCCGAAGGTCTGGATCAGGGAGCGCCGGGACCGGAGAAACCCCTCCTTGTCGGCGTCCAGGATGGCCACCAGGGCGACCTCGGGAATGTCGAGACCTTCCCGGAGGAGGTTGATCCCCACCAGGACGTCGAAGACCCCCATCCGCAGTTCCCGGATGATCTCCATCCGGTCGAGGGTGCGGATGTCCGAATGGAGATAGCGCACGCGCACGCCCAGGTCGGACAGGTATTCGGTGAGATCCTCCGCCATCCGCTTGGTCAGGGTGGTCACCAGGATACGGTCGTTGTGCTGCGTCCGAAGCAGAATCTCCTGGAACAGGTCGTCCACCTGGTTTCGCGCACTCCGGACCTCGATCTCGGGATCCGCCAGGCCCGTGGGCCGTACGATCTGTTCCACGATGGCGTCCCCGGCCTGCATCCGTTCATATTCGGCGGGCGTGGCCGAAACAAAGACCGCCTGCGAGATGCGGGCGGTGAATTCCTCGAATCTCAGGGGACGGTTGTCGATGGCCGACGGGAGTCGGAATCCATACGACACCAGGGTTTCTTTCCGGGACCGGTCCCCCAGGTACATCCCCCGGATCTGGGGAACCGCGATATGGCTTTCGTCGATGAACAGCAGGAAGTCTTCGGGGAAATAGTCCAGGAGGGTGGGCGGCGGTTCCCCGGCGGCCCTTCCCGTGAAATGCCGGGAATAGTTCTCGATGCCGGTGCAGTATCCCAGTTCGGCGATCATCTCCAGATCGTACCGGGTCCGTTCTTCGATCCGCTGGGCTTCGATGAGCTTTCCATCGCTTCTGAAGGACTCGACCCGTTCCTTCATCTCGGCATTGATGGCTTCCATGGCGCGCAGGGCACGGTTTCGTTCCGTGACGTAGTGGCTGGCGGGAAAGAGGGAGATCTTCTCCAGCCGCCTTTTCGTCACGCCCCGCAATGGATCGATTTCCGCGATCGCGTCGATCTGGTCTCCGAAAAATTCGACCCGGACGGCCACTTCTTCTTCGTAGGCCGGAAAAATCTCCACCCGGTCCCCCCTCACCCGGAAGACGCCCCGGTGAAAATCGACATCATTCCGGGAATAATGCATGGCCACCAGGTCGGCGAGGAGCCGATCCCTGGACACGGTGGCGCCGTTTTTCAACTCCACCCGCATGGCCAGGTAGTCTTCAGGATCCCCCAAACCGAAGATGCACGACACACTGGCCACCACGATGACGTCCCGCCGGGTCAGCACGGAGCGGGTGGCCGAATGCCGCAGCTTGTCGATCATTTCATTGATGGAAGAATCCTTCTGGATGTAGGTGTCGGTGGATGGAATGTAGGCCTCGGGCTGGTAGTAATCGTAGTAGCTCACGAAGTATTCCACGGCGTTTTCCGGGAAAAACCCCTTGAATTCGTGGTAGAGCTGGGCCGCCAGGGTCTTGTTGGGGGCGATGACGAGGGTGGGGCGTTGGATCCGGGCGATGACATGGGCCATGGTAAAAGTCTTCCCGGACCCCGTCACCCCCAACAGGACCTGGTGCCGGTTCCCTGAGGCGATGGCACCGCAGAGGGCGGCGATGGCTTTGGGTTGATCCCCTTTCGGTGTGAAGTGGGAGGTCAGCGTGAATTCGGGCATGGGGGATCTTCGTTACTTGCGCTTCCAGATCGTTCCTTCCGGACGATCCTCCAGGATGACATGCATCTCTTCGAGTTGCCGGCGGATGGCATCGGCCCTGGCCCAGTCCTTGGCGCGGCGGGCCGCGGCGCGTTCGGCCACCAGCGCTTCCACGGCGGCGGTGTCCACCGGCGTTTCTTTTTGCAATTGCACCTGCCGGGAATCGAAATAGGCCTCCGGGGATTCTGTGAAAAGCCCCAGGACGTCTCCCATCCCGCGGATTTGCGAAACCGTATCCCCGAGCGGCCGCTGAAAATCATCGCGCCCGGGATCCGATGTTTCGTCCATGAGGCGATTGGCGGATCGGGCGGCGTCGAAGAGCACGCCGATGCCCTGGGCGGTGTTGAAGTCGTTGTCCATGGCATTGCAGAAACGGTCCCAATACGCCCCGAAAAACATCCCTTCCTCCTTCATGGTTTCCGGTTTGAGCGCCGCCTGCGCCCGCTGCAGGAGGGCGTACAGCTTGTCAAGCCCGCTGACGGCTTCTTCCATTTGCCCGGGGGTGAAATCGATGGGGCTGCGGTAGTGGCTGGAAAGGAGAAAAAGCCGGACGGCTTCCGGGGGATACGTTTCGAGCAGATCCCGGATCAACAGGAAGTTCCCCAGGGACTTGGACATTTTTTCATGATTGATGTTGATAAAGCCGTTGTGCACCCAGTACCGCACAAAGGGCCGGTCAAAGGCCGCCTCGGATTGGGCGATTTCGTTTTCGTGGTGCGGAAAAATGAGGTCCTTCCCGCCGCCGTGGATGTCGAAGGTTTCTCCGAGGTATGCGGCGCTCATGGCCGAACACTCGATGTGCCACCCCGGACGCCCAGGGCCCCAGGGGCTTTCCCAGGCGGGTTCCCCGGGCTTGGAAGCCTTCCAGAGAACAAAATCGAAGGGGTCGCGTTTCCGTTCATCCACCTCCACCCGAGCCCCGGCCTCCATATCTTTCAGCTTGCGTCCCGAGAGTTTTCCGTAGCCGGGAAACGCGGTCACGGAGAAAAAGACGTCTCCGTTGGCTTGATAGGCGTATCCTTTTTCCATAAGACGCTCGATGATCTGAACGATCTGGGGAATGTGCTCGGTGGCCTTGGGTTCCAAGGTGGCCCGCGCCACCTTCAGGGCGTCCATGTCCCGGTGGAATTCCCGGATGTATCGTTCCGCCAGATCCTTGGGATCCACCTTCAGTTCCGCCGCCCGGCGGATGATCTTATCGTCGATATCCGTAAAATTACGAACATAAATCACTTCGAAGCCCCGGCGCCGGAGGTACCGGGCGATCACGTCGAAGATCACCACGGATCGGGCGTGCCCGATGTGGCAGGCGTCGTAAACCGTGGGCCCGCAGACGTACATACGGACCTTTCCGGGTTCCGCGGGAACAAAGGGCTCTTTTTTCCGTGTCAGGGTATTGTAAATGGAGATGCTCATGCGTCTTCTTTTCAATCCACGGTTTCTTCCAGGAGGACCACACACAAGGCGCTGATCCCCTCTCCTCTTCCGATAAACCCCAGTTGCTCGGTGGTGGTGTACTTGATATTGACGCGGGTGGGTTCCATCTCCAGGATCTTTCCCACGAGCGCGACCATTCGTTCACGAAAAGGAGAAAGCCGGGGCGCCTGGGCCGCCACCACCGCATCCAGATTGACCACCCGAAAACCCGTGTTTCGGACCTTATCCCGAACCCGGGATAAAAGGGTCCGGCTCGATATGTCCTTGAATCGCGGGTCCGTGTCCGGGAAATGTTCTCCCATATCCCCGAGCCCGGCCGCCCCCAAGAGGGCATCACAAATCGCATGCAGGAGGACATCCGCATCGGAGTGGCCGGACAGGCCCTTTTCAAAAGGGATTTCCACCCCGCCGATGAGCAGTTCCCTTCCATCCACCAAGGGGTGGACATCGTATCCCATCCCTACACGCATCGATGCACCGTGTCCCACATAATTAATTCAAAAGTACAGATTATCAAAAGCCCGGCGTGGAGACAAGGACGGATTGTGTCGCGGACAAAATGGGTCTTTTTGAGATTTCTTCCCTGTTTAAAAGCGTTTTTCCAAATAACTTCAATGTATTGTTTTCGATACCGATAGCGATCCCGATACCGATTTTGTAATAGGTTAAGACTGTTAAACATTCTTCGCCCTGTTTTTTATACAACACTGGGGTTTTCCCCGAACCCGTGGCGAAGGGCGAGCTTTTCCAGCATCCGGGCCAGACCCACGCCCAGGGTGAACAGGGATCCGATATCCAGATTCTGATCGGCGACCTTGTCGAAGAAGAGATTGAGGCTGGATCCCATATTCTCTTCAGGTTTCCAGTAGCAGATCATCAACGGGATCTTGGGCAGCGGGTGCAGCACCACGGAGATGTCCGACTGAAACCGGGGAGAGACGGCCTTTCCGTCAAAAAGATGCACCATGTCGTCGAATAAGCCCGTATACGTGTCGGCCACCTGCTTCATGGCCGTCTCGCACCGTTTTTGAAAAAGGGGGTATCGCTCCCTTCCCCCTTCCAGCTCGCGGAAGGAAACCCACTCCCCGGACGGGGAGACCCCTTTTCCGTGAAGCACATGATTCAAAAAAGGAACAGCGATCCACGGGTTCACATGGATATCCCCGTAAAAGTTTCCGCGGGCATCCACGCCGAAGGGTTTTCCCATCACGGGAAGGATCAACCGGCCGCCGGTAAAGCGTCCCCCGGTTCTTTGGGCCGTCTCGACGAAGTCCACGGAGGTCATGGCGGCCTTCAGCGCATTCAGGTAGGCTTCCCCTTCGGGTGTCGGTGCCGTCTGGAGATCCTTTTCCGGAGTGAGCCGCCGGATGATGTCCCTGTCCAGCTTCGGGCATGCCTCTAACGGTTTCCGCCCTTTGAAAACTTCGCTTGCAAAGGCCAGGCACGTTTTCTCGCCGCATTCCCGGCAGTTGGATTTGTCCAAGTGCTTGAAAATATCCATGACCGTTTTGGCCGTCATGAAGATGCGCCTCCTTAATCTGAGACCTTTGCAAAATGTTCATTTTTCAAAGGTCTCAATCTTTCATTGACTGTCGCCGCGCGAGATCCGGCCGCCTTAAAAGGCGGGCTTGCGGGAAGCAGCCCCGTCACGCTATACAAGGCAGCCGAACAGGACCGTTACGGTCTCATCAACTCAACTATAATGCAACATGAACCTTTTTTAAAGGATGCGCAGGAGGTGTGACATGGCGGCAAAGACAAGGGTCCGATGGATCGAAGGAAAGCATTTTGTGGGGATCGATTCCACCAACCACTCGGTGGTTCTTTCCGGGGAACACGACGGAATCGGCGTCAAGCCTTCCGAGATGCTCCTTGTGGCGCTTTCGGCCTGTTCTTCCGTGGATGTGGTGAATATCCTTGAAAAAAAGCGCCTGGCACTTTCGTTTTTGGAAGTGACCGCCGCCGCGGAACAGGATCCCGATCCCCCCTGGACCTTTCGAAAGATCCATCTGGTCTTTCGCCTGGCCGGAAAGGGCCTGACGCCCAAGGCGGTGGAACAGGCCATCAGCCTCTCCCAGGACAAATATTGCTCGGTGGGGACGACCCTCAGGGGCGTAGCAGAGATCACCACGGAGTACCGCATCCTTTCGGAAGAAAACCCCGCGCCGGGTTAAGTCCCGGATCCCCACAAGGCGTCTTTCAGACCCGAACGCCGCTGGATCCGCCGTGACACCGCGCGGCGGATGGCGCCCTCACCGGCGTACAGGGTCAGGCGGTGACGGGCCCGGGTGATCCCCGTGTACAGGAGTTCCCGGGTGAGAACGGGGGTATCCGGTTCCGGAAGGATCAAGAGGACTTCGTCGAACTCGGATCCCTGGGCCTTGTGCACCGTCACGGCGTAGGCGGTCTCGTGCTCCGGGAGCCGGGAAACGGCCACGCGCCGGCATTCCCCGTCCGCTTCGGGAAAGACCGAATGGAGGCCGCCATCCGGGGCATGCCAAATCACGCCCGTATCGCCGTTGAAGAGGCGGAGCTCATGGAGGTTCCGGGTGATGAGAATGGGCCTGCCCGGATATCCGGCGGCATATCGCTGACGCCCCCCCGGAATCCATCCCCGGCGGCGAAAGAGGGTTTCCGCAAACGCATTGAGGCCCGTGACGCCGAAGGATCCTTGGTTGACGGCGGAAAGGATGCGGAACCCCCCCAATGCCTTCAGGGCCTGTTCCGGATCCCGGGCGTTCACGCACGGCCCGAACCCTTTTACGATCGCTGCGGAAAGACGCGATTCCCATCCCTTCACCGGGTTCGCCCCTACCCATTGGAGATCGTCAAAGGCGCCGGAGCGAAGGATCGCCATCACTGCGTCTCCTTCCCCCTGGACGACGGCCCGGCTCAGCCGGTGAATACCGCTTTTGTTGGAAAACCGATAATTTTTCTCCAAAAAAACAATGCAGCCGGAAAGCCCGTCTTTCAGGCCGTCCGCGGTATCAGAGGCTTTTTCGGGAATTTCCGCCTCTGTTTTTTCTGCATTCTTCGCCCCTTTCGCTTTTTGGGCAGGAAAAGCCCCTTGGCAGATGTCTCCCAGGACATACCCCGATTCCACGGACGCCAGTTGGTGGCTGTCTCCCATGAGGACGATCCCGGCCGATTCCGGTACGGCCCTGAAAAGCGCCGACGCCAGGGACAGGTCCATCATGGACGCTTCGTCCACGACCACCAGGTCCGCAGGGAGCGGGTTGTTCTCATGAAACCGGAAATCGGGTCTCCCGGGAATACGTCCCAGGATGCGGTGGAGGGTGGCGGTGTCTTCGGGAATCATGGTCTTGAGCGCATCGCTGACGGGAAGTGAGCCCTTCACGGAACGGATGGATTCCCTGAGGCGGGCCGCCGCTTTTCCGGTGGGGGCGGCCAGGAGGATGCGGGGCCTCGGGAAAATCCCGAGAAGCAGGATCAGGGCCAGAATCTTTGCCGCCGTATGGGTTTTTCCCGTTCCGGGACCTCCGGAAATAATGCACAGCCTCCGGGTGGCGGCCACGGCGGCGGCCGCCGCCTGCCGGTCGCCGGTTGCCCCGGTGCTCCCGGGAAAAAGCCGTCCGAGGGCGCTGTTGAACCGATGCGTGGAAAAGATCGGATACCGGGAGCGGGCCCGCTTCAGCAGATGCACTGCACAGGTGGTTTCCGCTTTCCATAACCGGTAAAGATACAGCCGACCGGCATCATCCAGCACCAGGGGGGTAAAGGCGGTTCCGTCCCCCACCGCGGGACTTTGGGCCAAGGCTTTTTTCCATGCGCCGGCATCGGGATAAACCCGTTCCGGCGGGTTTTCCGGTGCATCCCCGCCTGCCGGGACGAAACCGGCGCGGGCAGGCGTGTCGGGTTTCCCTCCCATGGATTCCAGGTCGACACAAACGTGCCCTTCTCCGGCGGCACGGCTGGCCAAGGCTGCGGCCAGGAAAAGGGTTTCGTCTTCGGTGCCCGAAAGACGGCGTATCAGTCGTGCGAAACGGATGTCCAGGTGGGAAAAACTCGGGTCCCCGGGGAACCGGTTTGCCGGATCGCCAATCAATTTGAAATGCTCTTCCATCGGTTCATACAAACGGCGTCAATGCCTCTTCCAAAGCCTCGATGCGCTCCAAATCCGGAAGGTCGTAGTATACACCCGTCCGGGACACACCCGTTTCCGGGTCCGGGTGGATCCCGCGGATAAAAATATAATAGACCCCCCCGAATTCCTTTGCATACGAAAATCCGGGCGTTTTCCGCTTGAGGTGCCGGTACAGGGCCAGCACGTACAGATGGTACTGGAGAAAGTAGTATTCTTCTTCCACGACCCGGGCCAGGCGGGTTGCGGCATAGGCGTCGTACCCGACCCCCAGAAGGTTCGATTTCCAGTCGATAAGATAATATCGTCCTTCGTAGAAGACGACCAGGTCGATGAATCCTCTGAGGTATCCTTCCCAGGGAACAAAAAAGAGTTTTTTCATGCGCCCGGAAAAGTCAAATCCCTTTTTTGGGCTCCCCTGCTTCCCGAAGGCTTCGGCCAGGAGCTCCGGTGAAACCGGTTTTACCGGAAAATCGAATTCCATCTCGTGAATCCGGTTCGCGGGAGGGACTGCTGAAAGGCGTAACCGCCGTTCATCCGACTGGAGAAAAGCGGAAAGGACCCGGTGGGCCGCATCACATACGATTTCCGTCCATTCCGGGCCGAAACCGTAGGCCGACAGAATCGATGAAACCAATGGCTGTTGTGCGGCAGGGGGAACGGAAAAATCGATGGATTCGAAAAGGGCGTGAAAACATCGCCCGGCCAGGGCCCCGGACGGGAACGCGAAAATATCCGGACCGTGGAGACCTTCCGGCGCCGGAAGGGCGGGATCCGTATGGTCTTTGTGATCCATGTCCAACGCTTCGGCACCGCTGACAAGGGAAGAATAACTTGCGGTTTTTTGTCCCGGAGGGATCGTTCCGGAAAAACGCCGGCATACCAGCGCCGGGGCCGTTCTTTTTTCCGGCGGCCGCTTTTCGGCTCGGGGTTCCGGGAGCATGGAAACCGCAATGCTTCCGCCCGACCGCCGGGCCAGGGCCTGTAACGCATCCAGGAGCGCCGTGTCGTTTTTTTGGGAAACCGTTTTCGCCAACAACGCAAGGGGAAAAGATTCCGGATCATCCAACACGGCTCCCTGAAAGGGGTGCAGTAAATAGGCAAACGCCGAAGTCTCGGCCGATCGAACCCTTCCCCAGGCCACGAAGCATCGTTTTTTTGCCCGTGTCACGGCCACGTATAAAAGGCGGATACTTTCGGCGAGGTTTTCTTTTTGGGTCAGGTATCGCGTTTTGGGATGGGGTTTTGAATCGAGGTCCACCACCAGGGAGAACCCCGATTCGGGATCGTGAAAAGCGGAAAGGTCTATACTTTCCTCCAACCCTTCCCACGCAAAGGGGCAGAACACCACAGGGTATTCGAGTCCTTTGCTCCGGTGCATGGTGACGATGCTCACGGCGTTTTCATCGGATTCGAGACGGAGTTGGTGGGCTTCCAATCGGGGCGCATCCCGGTCCCGGCGTTGGGCGATCCATTTGACCAGGCGTCCCATGGCATACGGATGTCGCCAGGAAACTTCCTGGAGGAGTTGGGCAAGATGTGACAGGTTGGTCAGGCGCCGTTCTCCGTCCGGGTAGCGGACCAAACGGGGGATGACCCCTTCCCGCTCCATGAGTTCGGCGAACATGGGAATGAACCCTTCGGTGCGCCACAGGTCCTGGTAGCGCCTGAAGCGGGCCAAAGCCGCTTCAAAGACCGGATTTTCCGTATCCGCCGTATCCAGGTCACGGGCCGTGAATCCCATCATGTCCGTGGCCAGGGCGGCTTTTACTCGTGAAAGGTGCAGGGGGTGTTGAATCCCCGTCAGGACCCGCGCCAATTCTGCCGCTTCATGGGAATCGAAAACGTTCTTGTCGCTGAAAAGGACCGCCGGGATCCCTTTTTCGAAAAGCGCTTCCTTGACGATTCGGGCCTGCCGGTGGGTGCGCACCAGGACCGCCATCTCCTTTTCCTGGAATTTTCCGGCCTCAAGGAGAGTGAGGATCTTTCCGGCCACGGCGCGGGATACCGCTGTTGTCGCTTCGGTCTTTCCCATGGGTTTTTCGTTTTTCCCGGGAACGAACCAAATCTCCAGGGAGGCCGGTTCAGGCGCCGCTCCATCCCTTTCCGTTTCAGCGGCGCTTCCTTTTTGAAAGGGAATCTCCTTGAAGACAAACGGCAACGGCACATCGGCAAAGAGAGTGTTGACGGACCGGACCAATCCCGGTGTGGACCGGAAATTCCGGATCAGGGTGTGGCGTTTGGGAGCGCGCCTGGCAGCCTCCATGTAAGAAAAAACATCGGCGCCCCGGAACCCGTAAACCGCCTGCTTGGGGTCCCCGATCATGAAAAAGGCCTGCCCCGGATGCGAAAAAAGCCTGGAAAAGATCTCGTATTGAACCGGATCCGTATCCTGAAACTCGTCCACCAGCGCCGCCTGATACCGTTCGGCAACCGTTCGGATCAGCCGGCGTCCACCGCGGCCCTGAAGGGCGCGTTGCACCGCTTTTAAAAGATCTTCGTAAAATTGAATCCGGTGCCTGCGCTTTTTTTCGTCCAGTCGGGTCTCGAGAAAAGAGAAAAACCGGGTTTTCAGGAAAACGAGCCGCCGGTGCATCCGGCGATCCAGAAGCTCGGCGGCGTCCCAAAGCCTTCCACACAGGTCGAAAAACGGATGAACCGGAACCCGCCCCCCTTTTTTGGTGGCGTCCTTCAGCGCATTGGGTGTGAGCCGTTCAAAGGCTTCCATCACGGGGAATCCCGGCGCATTGGATTTCAGCCAACGGTCCATGGCCGCCACCAGATCCCGGCAGCGCTTAAGCGAATAGGTGCGCCGATTCAAGGGGCTTTGTTCCAAAAGAAGGGCAACGGCATTCCTCGATTCGGGCCATTCCGCCTTCACCCGGCCGAAAAGCCGCCGAAATTCCATCAGTCCGGTAAGGGGGGCGGATTGGAGTTTCGGGAGAAATTCGACTTTCGGCCGACGGATTTTCAAGAGCATGGCATGCAGTTCTTCAGGCCCTTTCAGGTGTTTCTGACAAAAGGCGATAAATTCAGGAGGCGCATGATAAAAATGAATCCGCCAGAAATCGTCGCAAACCTCCTGGACCAGGGAAACCGGATCCGGGACAAGCGTGAGGTCGAAAGAGGAACCGGTCTCAAAAGCCCACTCCTGCATCAGGCGGCTGCAAAATCCATGGATGGTGAAAATGCCGGCCCTATCGAAATCGCGGAGCGCATCGGTGAGAGCGGTTTTCGCCCTTGGATCGCCGGCGTAGTTCCGGGTCACGGCCCCCAGCACCGCATCGTCCCGGGGCGCCTTCCCTGAGGCAAGGGCGTTCCGGGCGTCCAAAAGCCGATTTCGGACCCGTATCCGAAGCTCTTCGGTGGCGGCGTTGGTGAACGTCACGACCAAAATTTGGTCCACCGTCAAATTTTTTTCCAGGATAAGCCTCAGGAACAGACCGGTGATGGACCAGGTCTTTCCGGTACCGGCGCTGGCTTCGATGAGGGTGGTCCCTTCCAGGGGAACGGTGCAGATATCGAGTTCCTTCACGCCCCTTACGTCTCCTTTGCCAGATGTGCCAGCAAGGGGGAAAAGACGGATTCGGCCGTCCGCTCAAAGGCCTCGCCCAGCGGCGCGGTTTTTCCGAAGCACCGCTCAATGGCCGGGTCCCGGGAATCTCCTCCAATGAAGTCGTTTCCGGTCCATTTCTGGAGCGCCTTTTCCAGGGCCTCTTTTCGAGAACGCCCCTTTTGAAACCGCTGGCATGCATATTCGTAAGAAGATCGCGGGAAAAGGGGTACCGGAGCGGAGCGGCCCGTCCGGTATAGATCAATAATCGGTTCCAGATAAGAAGACGCGTCTTTCACCGGAAGGAAACGATGCCCCCCATCCTTCGCCAGGTAAACGGCCCCGTTTAGGGCTTCGGGAGACACAGCCTTCAAAAACAGGTACCGGACCCAGGTGTCCAAAAGGTCTTTTCCTTGGGTCTTGGCATACCGGTACCGGAAGAGCCGTCCTTTCCTTACCCCTTCCACCTTTCCGGTGAGAATCCGATCCCCGAAAGCCATTTCTCCTGAAACCGTTTCCGGCGGTATATCCTCGAAAAGCGCTTTCAGGGTGTTGCTGAAAGACGCGACCGCCTGCGCCGCCCGGTAAAATTGAACGCGTCCCACGTTCCCATGGGGAAGCCGGCCCCCAAGCCGCCATGTGCGAAAAACGGTTTCTGTGGAAATACCGTTGAGATGCGCCTCGATGAGATCTCCGGCCAGTTGGTAGGCTTCCAGGCCCTCCAGGGAAAACGGCTCGCGGTCCGAAAAAAGCGCCTCTTCCTCCAACAGAAAAATGCCGAGTCTTTCCCTCAAAAAATAGGCGGCCGGATGGGAGATGAAGCGGCAAAGGGCTTCCAGATCCACGGAAAGAAGTTCGGGTTCACGATCCCGGAGAGGGGCATCAATGAAAAAGGAGGCGTCCGAGGCGACGGTGTTCTTTTTTGTTGCCGCGGTAAAATTTCCCCGGGAATAGCTGAATAATGCCGGATCGCCTTGAAAATAGGCGCTTGAAAAGGGATGGAGAGGGTGTTGCACCACCAGTTCGTTTTCCGGGATGCCGTATCCAAGACGCAGGTATTCCAGGAGTTGCGTCACCAGGACCGACGGCGCCAGGGGTGAATTGTCCTGCAGGCTCCGTCCCACATACGTGATGTACAGCCGTTGCCGGGCCGAAAGAAGGGCTTCCAGGAAAAGATACTGGTCATCCCGCCGGCGGGAACGATCGCCGGCCCGGGGATGCCGGGCCATCCGGTCGAAGGTTACGGAAAAATCCTCCCGTGGGAAGGCCCCGTCGTTCATCCCCACGAGGCAAATCACTTGGGCCGGGATGCTTCGCATGGGAAGCAATGTACAAAACGTGACCCCCTCCGAGGCAAAGCGACGCCCCTCTGTTTTTCGCTTTAGGCGCCCCTCCATAAACGCCCGGAGGATTGAAAAATCCAATTTTCGGCGGAATTCCGCTTGGTTTCCCGCCCATTGGAGACGCTGCATCGCTTCACGGATGAGTCCCCCCCCCGGATCGCTGGCAGCGTCGATATCCATCAAACCCTCTACCAGTTGATTCAAAAAATATATCCAACCCTCTATATTTTTTAAGTTATGAAATTCATTATATACGAAAACCAGGTGGTCAAAAAATTCCGTAAAGGATGCCAAAACGGAAGCCGTTTCACCGGATATTCGACCGTAGGGCAAAATCCCGGCCACATCCTGATCGTCGTCCCCGGTCATGGCGTATCCCAAGAGGAGGCGTTCCACCCCGGCTTCCCAGGTGTTTTCAAAGAATCCGGGGACCTTCCACCGGCGCCGATCCGCGGCATCGATTCCCCACCGGATGCCGGTGTCTCTGATCCATTGCCCGATGGTTCGAACGTCTGCCCCGGATAAGCCGAATCGCCGCTGAACAGGGGTGTAATCCAGGATCTCCAGGACCTGGGCGGCTTCCATGCGGGTATCGTAAAGGGAAAGGATCGACAGAAAGGCCGCCACCGCCTCTCCTTCCGCTCCGGCTCCCCGGTCGGCGATGTGAAAAGGGATTCGAAGATCCCCCTCCACAGGTTGCCCGAAAACCGCCTGGATGAAGGGTGCATAAACCTCGATATCCGGGGCCATTACGAGGATGTCCCGGGGGGAAAGACCGGGTTCGGATTCGAACAAATCCAGGATCAAATCCCGGAGAACTTCCATTTCCCGCATGGGGCTGTGACAGGCGTGAACCCGGATGGAACAGTCCACCGGTTTCGGTTCATGGAATGTGACGTCCGGGTCCATGGAAACTTCGGGATCCCGCAGGGCCAGGATGTCGCTTTGAATTCCGGAAAGTAGCGTGCGGCCCCCGGGTTCCTGGAATCGCTCTTCCATCCCTGCTTCCAGAGCGCTCACGGCGGAGAAGAATTGCTTCCCCTGGGTTCCCCAGGCCGATAACAGCCGGTTCCCCCGTTCCATGTGCAGATCCTGTTTTACACCGGCGGCCGCGGCATAGTCCGCCTGGATGCGTTGCGCCTGGAAATCGGAAACGATATCGGACCAGTATTCCCGGCAGGGATTCATTAAAAAAAGGAAGACGGGGATCTGGCGGGAGACTTGGGCCAGGACTTCAAGATATGCCGGCGGGAGATAGGAAATCCCGAAAACGCAGACCCGGTGGAAATGGGCGTCGAGCCGGACACGCTCCTTTCGAATTTTCTCGGCCAGGCGTTTCATCCAATAGGCCGGATGAAAATGGGGGGGATCCCCGGTCAGATCGCGCCACAGCACGGCCTGCCAGTCTGTATCTTTTCCGCTTTCCCAGGAAAAGACCATGTCGGGACGAAAGACGAGATACTGGTCGAAAAGGTGGGCGATCCTGCGGGAAATGCCGTAACACTTCAATGGATCGGTATCGTCTTGCAGATACACCCGGAGGGGTTCAAAGGCCGGATTCCCGCAGTGCGTGTCGATGCGGTCCAGTATACGAAAGGTCAAAACGTCCGGATCCACGAGGGAGGAAGGAAGATAATCCGAGAAGCATTTTCGGCAAACGTCTTCCAGAAACGCTTTGGGAAAAGGGAAGGCGGCGTTGGCGCAGATGCCGTTGATCCGTGCCAGTGCCATGCGTACCCACCGCTCCATCCCCTTGCTCTGAACGACGATGATGTCCGGGATGAGGGGATCGGATACGGGCTGTGCCACGACCTCCGCCAACGCCTCCACAAGACGCTCCAGCCGATTCCCGGTGACAAGGGTCAGGTCCGCCATAAAGGAGGGTCATGCGCCTGGAGAAAGGACATGGCGTTCAAGGACGAAACAGATGAATTCGCCCTCGAAGACCGGTTCCGCCTCCCGGGTCACCTGGACGGTCACCACGTGTTTTTTCCCCTTCACTTCGGACACCCGGGCATGGGCGGTCACCGTTTCATCGACCTTTACCGGCTTGATAAATTTTACGCCGGCGCTTCCCAGCACCACATTGGGATCGTTTACGGCGAGCATGGCGGCATAATCCGCCAATCCAAAGATGAATCCGCCGTGGACCAATCCCGTTTCATCCACGGCCATCCGTTGGATCGTTGTCATGACGGCCCGGCTGTTCCCCGGTTCCAGACGTGTCGCTTTTCCGCAGAGGTGAGGATCTATGCGTTGATGGGTACGGATCTCCATGGGTACCTTCCTTTTGACCGGATCGCTTCCCGCAAGCCTTTTAAGGAGGAGTCGAGGGAAGCCATCATAACTGAAACCCTCTTTCCGAAAAAACCCGTCGGCAGGCCTCCACGACGCCGGCATCATACTTGTGCCCGGCGTTTTGCATCACCTCGTTCAGGGCTTCATCTATCCCCAGAGCCGGGCGATACGGACGATGGGTGGCCATGGCCTCCACGGTATCCGCCACCGCCATGATGCGGGCTTCCAATAGGATCCGGTCGCCGGTGAGTCCGCGGGGGTATCCGGATCCGTCCATCCGTTCGTGATGCTGGAACGTGACCTCCGCAATGGGCCACGGGAATTCGATGCCTTTGAGGATATCGTGTCCGGCCTGGGGATGGATTTTGATCAGTTCGAATTCCATTTCGGACAATTTCCCGGGTTTGCTCAGAATCTCTGCCGGGACGACGATTTTCCCGATGTCGTGGATGAACGCCGCCATATAAATTCCTTCCACCTTGTCTTCGGAAAGGTTCATTTCCAGGGCGATGGCCCGGCAGAGCCGGGCCACCCGCTGTTGATGTCCGGAGGTATACGGATCCCGGCGTTCGACGATATTCGCCATGGCTTCGATGATACCCACCATCGCCTTTTGCAGTTTATCGTAGCTTTGGGCGACGTCGACTTCCATGCGCTTCCGTTCGCTGATATCCCGGATGGACGCCAGCAGCGCCTTTTTTCCTTCCCACTCGGTTTCCACCACCTGCATCTCCGCCACGACCGATGCGCGATTGCGGTTCTTGATTTCGATTTCCGTGGTTTTTTCCAAAGAAACCGGATATTCAAAAAGACAACCGAGCAATTCCGTTCCGTGGACGGAAAAGAGGGCTTCCGCGGCCGGATTGAGGAAGCGTATGGTGTTGTTTTGATCCAATATGACGATGCCGTCGGAGTTGTTGGTGATCATTTCCCTGAATTTTTTTTCACTTTCTTTTAACGCCGTCTGGATACGGGTCCGGGTTTCGATTTCTTCCGAGAGCCGTTTATTGGCTTCCATGAGGGAAACCGTCCGGGCCTGAACCCGTTCTTCCAGATCCTGCATGATGGATCGGTATTCCCGCTCCACCCGCCATTTTTCGCTCAGAGCGGAGGCGAACTGAAGGATCTCCTGGGGATAAAAAGGTTTTTGAAGATACAGAAGTTTATCCACCGGCAGAACCGTGCGCGCCGTCTCCAGGATGTTCACGCGAACCTGCCCCGTCACCAGAACAATGCCCACATCCGCGTCGATTTCCCGGATCTTTCGGGCGGTCCAAATGCCGTCCGGCCCCGGGGGCATGTTGATGTCGAGAAAGACCACGGAAAAAGGACGGCCGTTTTCACGGCCTTCCTGAACCATCGCCACGGCCTGATCGCCTTGCCGGCTCTGGGACACCTCGAAGTGCGGCACTTCCTCGGCATCACCCGCCAGGTCCCGGCTGGAAGAGAGGATCTGGTAGTAAAGATGTAGGATGGTCTCTTCATCATCCACCGTAAGAATGCGGAAAGGGTCTTCCATGGGGGTCACGGTAAAATTCCTGCTCATCGGGTGTCAATTACGAAAATAACGTTTTATTTACCATATCCCAACGCTTCGGGCAAGTCTGCTTAAAACCGCCTCGGTCAAAACGAAAAACCGGGAAAGGGTCGTCCCGGAACGAATGCTTGGATTATTATGGACAAAAAAAAATAATTTTTATAAACAAATCCGCATAAACACAACGGTCCAAAGGCTGCAAGCAACAATGGAGACGAAAAATCGAATATCTCGCCGGTTTGTCCGGTTAAAAGTATCCCGGCCCGTGGAGTTTGCCACCGGCGGCCGCATATACCATGGCCTCATCACGGATGAGGGGGGTGGCGGTGTTTTCATCGAGGTCAAAGGAAAATTTTTTTTGGGGAATCGGGTGAAAATGACGTATGTGACCCACCAATCCGTCCAGGTGACCCGGAATGGGAAAATTGTCCGGGTTGATCCCACAGGGATTGCGGTAGCATTTGACGATCCTCGATATGCACGATGACCCCCGGGTGACGGCCGCCAATGCCTCGTTTTGCTGGAAGAAACCGGATGAGAAGTTAACTATCTGTAATTATTAATAAATATGGCGGAAGTGCATGGGAATCGAACCCACCCGAGACGGTTTTAACGCCTCACACC
>CAZQUR010000057.1:10027-18928 GCA_964596535.1 uncultured Desulfobacteraceae bacterium | reverse complement strand
CGCCATGAAAAGGGAGGCAGACATGCAATACGGGGCCATGAATTTTCCGATCTTGCCCGTGGTGGATGAAATCAAGGCGGTGGCAAAGATGGGATTCGACTACCTGGAGCTGACCCTGGATCCGCCGGAGGCCCATCATGAACAAGTGTTCAAACAGAAAGAGGAGATCCTCGGGGCCCTTGCGGATCACGGCCTGGGCCTGGTCTGTCACCTGCCCACCTTTTTATACCTGACGGATATGGCCCCCCGCATCCGGGAGGCGTCCCTTCTTGAAATGCATGACGCCCTCAAGGCCGCCGCGGCCTTGAATCCCCGGAAAGTCGTCCTGCATCCGCCGTACATCGGCGGCCTGGGGCCGCTGGTGATGGACCGTTCCATGGCGATTGCCATGGACAGCCTGGAAGCCGTCGTTTCGGAAGCCGAACGCCTGGGGCTTTGCATGTGCATCGAAAACATGTTTCCCAAATACCCGGGGTGGATCGAGCCCAAGGATTTTGTTCCGGTAATGGAGCGGTTCCCTTCGTTGAGGATGACCCTGGATTTCGGTCACGCCAACGTGGAGAGCAAACGGGGGGATCGGATCCTGGCCTTCATGGAGGCCTTTAAAGACCGCATCGGCCATATCCATATCAGCGACAACCTGGGGAAAGGAGACGACCATCTTCCCGTGGGCGCCGGCACCATCGATTTCAAGAAAATGCTCCGGGCGCTGAAAACAATCGGGTATGACGACACCGCGACGCTGGAGATTTTTTCACCGGACCGCCGGCACTTGGAAATCAGCAGGGATTGGATCAAGGCGCTTTTTTCGGCGCCGTAAAACCGATTTTTCCGAAGCCGCATGATTGATGGAATCGTATAAAGTGCCATCCGGGATCCGATCCCCTTGAGAGTCAAATCCCCGGGTTTGATCTGGTCAAAATTTGGATAAAGGCCCTGGCCGGGGGAGAAAGGTGTTGATTTTTTACATGGGCAGGGGACCGGGAAAGGAAGGAAAGGATGGCCTGCGTCCTGGATTTAAGGGAGGCGGATCTCAGGATTCATTGTCATGGCGGCACAGTAACTTCATTCCCGGATGCATTAAGCGCGCAAGCAAAGCCTCCGACCCACGCCGGCCTTCCGCTTTGCGAATGCACATCATTTATCCTCTGCGCTCAGCGCTTCGAAGCCGGAGATAAGGTCGAACAGTTCCTCGTCGATGCCACTCTGACGCAAACGATGAAAGGTCCCGTTAAGCTCCTCCAATAATTCGTCGATATTTTTGTCGGCACGTTGCATCGCCGCCAGGCGGCTCGCATTCTCGGCGGCGAGGGATTCGGCGCACGCCCGGAAGAGCGAGACGAAAAGATATTCACGGAGGAAGGCCCGCAAGGTCGCGGTGCCGCCGCCCATGACCTCGGGCAAGTTTCCCGTGGGCCAAGGAAGTTCGGCCAGCTTGCGTCGCCAGTTTTCGTCCAGCGGCAGCAGTTGCTGACCGACGGGCGCATAAACCGCACCGGACTTGGGGCGATTATAAAAAAGGTGAAGCATGGCGACCTCATCCCGGCCGCGTGATGCCTCGCTCTCCACGAGAATCCGCCCGACGAGCGGGGTGATGGCGTTGACGGAGTTGGGTACGGTGAAGAGTCCCATCAGCGGCAGATCCGCATCTTCCAGGCGCGCATGAACTCGTTCACCGACGGCCCAGACCCGGAGTTTGCCGGACAGGGCTGCGAGTGTCTTGACCGCATAATCGACCACCGCCTCATTAAACCGGCCCACCAGTCCCTGGTCCGAACCGAACACGACCGCGCCAATGGAAACCGCATTTGCCTGTCTTGTCTGTTCAGTCATCAATGCCGCTGAACCGGCGCCCCGGAAACAGACGCCCAATCCCATCTCCACGGTGCGATAGTAGTCCCCCAACGCGAGCAGCGAGGTCTCGTATTGGCCGATACTCGAGGCGGCCACGGCCTTCATCGTACGGACGACGGATTGGAGATCCCCGGCTCCATCGATCTTTCGCCGCAGGCTCGCCGTGGTGTCACTCATGACTCCTCCTCGGGTTCAGGCCCGGGTTGAAAGCGCGCCAGCGATTTGCGGGCGATTTGGATAATCGTTTCACGATCCTCGTCGCTCAATTCTTCTGCGGTATCCAATCGCTCGCGCACCTTTGCAGGGATATCACCCGCCGCTTCGCGCACGGAGTGCTCCGCATCCCTCATCCGGTCAAGCGGCACGGAATCGAAGAGTTCCGCGGTTAACGCCAGCAGTACTGCGATTTGCTCGGGCACGGACAACGGGGCGAATTCCGGTTGTTTGAGGCAGGCGCGAATTCGCCGTCCGTGATCGATGATCTTGCGGGTGTGTTCGTCCAGGCGGGCGCCGAAGCGGGCAAACGTCTCGAGTTCCTCGAACTGGGCGTAGGAGAGCTTGAGGTCGCCGGCCACCGCGCGGTAAGCCGCCCGTTGCGCCTTGCCGCCGACGCGTGAGACGGATTTGCCGACATCCACCGCGGGCAGGACGCCCAGTTCGAACAGAGACGGCGATAGGTAGATCTGGCCATCCGTTATGGAGATCAGGTTGGTCGGAATATAGGCGGAAATGTTCTGGGCTTCGGTTTCGATGATGGGCAGGGCGGTGAGCGAGCCGCCGCCCAGCTCCTTGCGCAAGTGTGTGGCGCGCTCCAGCAGGCGTGAGTGGATATAAAAGATGTCGCCGGGAAACGCTTCGCGACCGGGCGGACGGCGCAGCAGAAGAGAAAGCTCGCGATAGGCGCGGGCATGATGGGTAAGATCGTCGTAAACGATCAGTACGTCATCGCCCGCTTCCATGAAAGACTCGGCGATGCTGGTGGCGGCGTAAGGGGCGATGTAGGCGAGGCCCGGCGGATCGTTGCCTTCGGTTACAACGACCACGGTGTAATCCATCGCGCCCTTTTGCCGGAAGGTGGCGACTGCTTTCGCGACGGCGGCTCCCCGCTGACCAATGGCGCAATAGACGCAACGGACATCCTTGCCACGTTGATTAAGTATTGAGTCGATCGCAATGGCGGTCTTGCCCGTCTGCCGGTCGCCGAGGATCAACTCGCGCTGGCCGTGTCCAATGGGAATGAGCGCATCGATGACTTTGATGCCGGTCTGGAGAGGCTCTGTGACGGGCGCACGGTCCATGATGGGCGGGGCAGGGCGTTCGATGGGCAGGCGACGGCTTCCGGCCAACGGTCCGTTCCCATCGAGGGGGCGGCCGAGCGGGTCGATGACGCGTCCCAGCAATCCGTCGCCCACGGCCGTGTCCATGACCCGGCCCGTGCGCCGGACTTCATCCCCCGCGTTGAGATGCCAGTATTCGCCGAGCAGCACGACCCCGATTTCGTCCGGATCCACGTTGAATGCGATGCCGAACACATCGCCGGGAAACAGCAGCAATTCATCAAAGCCAACGCCGGGAAGGCCCGAGACACGGGCGATGCCCGTGGCGACGCTGGTGATCGTACCCACCTCCTGCGGCGCCAGTTGCGGCGTGAAGGTCTTGCGCCCCCGGCTTAGGACGGCGAACGCGCGGTGGAAGCCATTTTGTAAAGAATCGGGCGGCGGGTTCATCCGGCATCCTCGGGAGCGGCGGGTTTCGTCCCGGACTCCGGCTTGGGCACGGCTTGCGTTTCAGGTTCAGCCTCTGGTTTGGCTTGGGGTTTGGATTGTTCTTTCAGCAGTTCACCGACGCTCGTTTCCAGTGACGCCAGATAACCCGCGATGCTCCAGGCGACCTTTTGCCCGTTCGCGGTGAGTTCAATGCCGCTGATCACGTTCGGCGCGGTCTCGAAACGGACTTGGATTTCAGCCGAGAAGGTTTCGTTGAGCGCATGTCGTATCGCAGCTTTTTGTTCAGACGGCAGCTCAAAGGTGCTGCGAACAAGCACCGGGCCGGACGATGTTTTCAGGACCTTGGCAAGACCCTCCTTCGCCTCACCGTCCAGTTCCCGCAATCGACGCCTGAATACCCCGATCATACATTCTTCCAGACTTGTCCCGGCGAGATCCGCCAGTGTCTTTCGCGCGATGGCGAAAACTTCCTCCAGGGTCCGGCGGGTTATTGCGTTGTTCAGGCTCTGTTGTTCCCGCTCCAACGCGTCCCGTTGTTTGGCACGCAGAACGTCGGCCGCCTGTCGCGCCGCATCGAGAAGACGCTGCCTTTCGGCTTTCGCTTCTTCCGTCGCCCGGCTCAAGAGTGCGGCACGCTGCCGGTCGAGCTCCTCGTTTTTTTCCTGGAACTTTTCGTGCTCCTTTTCGGCTTCGAATTTTTTCGCGGCGGCCTCCGCGAGCTCCTTGGCGATCCTCTGCTCCCGGGCATCGATGGCGTGAAGGATGGGTTTGTAGAGAAAACGCTTCATCAACCACACCAGGATGAGAAAGTTGAGCACCTGTGCAGCGATGGTAAACCAATCGATTAACATAGGCTTACTTTCCTGTGGTTTGGGCGAGGATGTGGTTCCAAAACGGATTGGCGAAGATCAGAATCATCGAGACCACGAAGCAATAGATGGCCGTGGACTCGATCATCGCCAGGCCCACGAACAAAGTCCGGGTGATGGTGGCGGCGGCATCCGGTTGCTGGGCCAGCGAACTCAACGCAGTCGCCACCGCCTTCCCCTCGCCCAGCGCAGGAGCCATGGTGCCGAGACCGGTGGTGATGCCGGCAATAACAATGGATGCCACTGCAATAAGCGTCATGCTGTCCATAGTATCGTATCTCCTTTGTTGTTGTTCCTGTTTCGTTCTTTTGCCTCGTTTTCATGCATGGGCTTTACGCACGCGTGTGGCGGCTGCGATGTAAACCGTTGCCAGAATAAAGAAGATGTAGGCCTGCACCATACCGGTGAGCAGACCGAGTGCCGTCATGACGATGGGAAAGATAAACGGCGTAATGGTGAGCAGGATGCCGATGATCATCGCCCCGCTCATCATGTTGCCGAACAAACGGACGGCCAGGGCCAGCGTGCGTGAAAGTTCGCTGATGATGTTAAACGGCAGCATGATAAACGTCGGCTTCAAATAGGACTTAAGGTAGTCGCCCACTCCTTGCTCCTCGATGCCGAACAGCGGGACGGCCACAAACACACACAGCGCGAGCGCCGTCGTGGTCGAGAGAGAGCCGGTCGGCGGCTCGTAGCCGGGAATGATGGTGCAGAGGCTGGCGGCGGCGACAAACAGGAAGAGCGTACCCAGGAAGCCGAGATATTTCTGCGGCTGACTCAGACCGACCTCTTCAATTTGTTTTTCGATCACAGTGACAACGATTTCCAGAAGGTTCTGCCATCGAGAACGATTCAGATCCGTTGAAAGTTTGCGAGTGATCAACTTCGCGCCCACGGCCAGCAAAATCATCAGTCCCCACGTGAACACAATGGTGGCGTTTAGTTTGAAAAACCCGTATTGCCAGAAGATGATCTCGTCGGGGCTAAGCCGCATGACCCACTTCCTTCGCTGGAGTGTTGCGGGGTGCGACCGGCGGGCCGGTGAGCCGCGTCACGATAAGGCGTGCCGCCATAAATCCAAGGAGACACACCAGCAGCGGCTCCCAATGACCGCCGGAAACAAAGTAAAATCCAGCCAGGGCAATGCTCATCCGCAGCAGCAGGCTGCCGAAAAACCAAAAGGCCGGCCGTTTGGACGAAAAACCTTTGCGAACCGTCCACCAAAGGCCGCCGAAAAAAACCGCACCGAGCAAAACGCCCGATACCAAAGCCGGTACCAGAGTCAACGTTTCATTCATCATTATCCTCCTGTTCTTCCCGCATGGCCTTGTCTTCCTTGGATACCCAATGCCAGGCATTCAAACACCCGATAGCGAGGCCGACAACCAGCAGGGCCAGCGTCCATGAGCGGCCTCCCGGATAGCGCTGGTCCAGCCAGAGACCAAACAACGCGCCGAGCAGGGTCGGAATCGCCACCGACCAGCCGATCAGTCCCATCATACCCAGACCAAACCAGACGGTTCGCGTAACATGGCGTTGCGCACGGAGTTTGCGCGCCGCCTTGTCTCCGATCTCCTGGCTGAGCGGCGGTTTGGGCTTCAAAGAATTATTTCCGGGTTCATCCGTCATGATGAAACGCCGCAAGACGGCGGATGAAACCGCTTTCCATTTTCGCCATCACGGAGCGGACGTTCTGCTCCTGTTCGTCCAGGCTCATAAACTCCCGCTCCACCGAATCGCGTAATTCACCGAGGTCCGTTCCGGCTATCGCGTTGCGCACGGAGACGAGCACGTTCAAGCCGGTCTTGACCAGCACCCCTTCATCCACGGCCACGTAAACCTCGCCTTCGATTTTATTTTCATAGATCAGAATCCCGGGCGTGAGCGCGGCGACACAGTCGAGCCGGCGGGGCAATATTCCGAACGAGCCCGCGCGGGTCTCCGCAACGATGCGGGTCACGCCGGTTTTCTCGGCAAAAACCTGGAACGGAAGGAGCACCTTAAGCGTCATTGACATCGGTTGCATCTTTAATCTCCGACGGAAGCTTGGGTTTTGGCCCCGATTCGCTCTTCTTCTTCGCCTCATCCACCGTCCCGATCATGTAGAGCGCGCGCTCCGGGTGGTCTTTGAATTCGTCGTTCAAAATTCTCTCACAGCCGTTCAGCGCGTCCTTGAGGTTGACGAGATTTCCCTTGAGGCCAGTGAACTGCTCGGTCGTAAAGAAGGGCTGGGTGAGAAAACGTTCCAACCGGCGGGCGCGGGCGACCACGTTGCGGTCCTCCGGCGAGAGCTGCTCCAGGCCGAGCATGGCAATGATGTCCTTGAGTTGCGCGTATTGTGCGAGCGTCCGCCGGATTTCCTGCGCTAACCCGTAATGCCGCTCACCGACAATGCCGGGCGTGGCCATCTTGGAACTGGATTGCAGCGGGTCGATAGCCGGATAAAGGCCCTCGCTCGCCCGCTTCCGCGAAAGCACGATGGATGCGGAAAGATGCGAGAACGTATGCACCGCAGCCGGATCGGTGAAATCGTCAGCCGGCACATACACCGCCTGGATGGACGTGATGGCGCCGGCGTCGGTGTTGGCAATGCGCTCCTCAAGTCGAGACAGCTCGGTACCCATGGTCGGCTGATAGCCCAGGCGTGACGGCATTTGGCCCATCAGGCCGGACACTTCCGAGCCGGCCTGGATGAAACGGAAAATGTTGTCAATGAGCAGCAGCACATCGCGGCGTTCGTCGTCCCGAAAATATTCAGCCATCGTCAGCGCAGCGTGGCCCACGCGGAAACGGCTGCCGGGGGGCTCGTTCATCTGGCCAAACACCATCACCATGTTCGGCAGTACGCCGGCCGCCTTCATCTCGCGGTAAAGCTCTTCGCCTTCCCGACAGCGTTCGCCGATGCCACAGAACAGGCTGACCCCTTCGTGGTGGCCGATCATGTTGTGGATCATTTCGGTGAGCAGGACGGTTTTGCCGACACCTGCGCCGCCGAACAGGCCCGCCTTGCCGCCGCGTTCGAGCGGAACGAGCACATCAATCACCTTGATGCCGGTCTCGAAGACTTCCGATTCGGTGGAACGCCGCGCCAGTGCCGGCGGGGTGCGATGGATAGAGCGCCACTCCACATCAGAAACCGCCCCTTCGCGGTCAAGCGCGTTGCCGAACACGTCGAACATTCGCGCGAGAAGTCCTTTGCCGACCGGCGCCTTCAATGGCCCGCCCGTATCTTCCACCGCCATGCCGCGGGCAAGGCCTTGCGTGGGCGTCAACGCGATGCCGCGCACGTGACGCGCGTCGAGTTGAGCCAAAACCTCGATGGCAATTTCCCCTTCTTTCGCATGCAGCAACGAGTAGATAGGCGGTAAATGTGCATCAAACCTTACGTCGACGACACTGCCGCGCACCGAGATCACCGTGCCGAAGCGCGAAGGACTGGTCCTGTTTTTCATGTTTGATCCCGCTTATCCTTATCCACTACCCGTCCACGAGTAAAAATACAACCGTCTTGGGTGTGGACCTCCCCCCGGAGGCCGCTTTAACGTCCACCGCTTCCAGTCTATGGCGTAGTCCCTTACGGCCAGGCAAGATAGGTCTTTCCGGCCCCGGTGGCCTAAAAATCAGCAGAGATTGGATCAAGGCGCTTTTTTCGACGCCCTAAAACCGATTTTTCCGAAGCCGCATGATTGATGGAATCGTAAAAAGTGCCGTACTCGTCATGCCGGACCCCGGATCAGGCCCGGGGCAGGCCCGATCCGGCATCCAGAAGTATTTGAGATTACAGGACCCCGGCATTCGCCGGGGTGACAAAAATGGGTTCTTTTGGGGTTTTTGCGATTCCATCATGGTTCAGTCGATCCGGCGGAGGGTTGCGTGGATGCGCGCCAGACGGAGGTAGTTTTCCACCGGTTTTTTTAAAAGCGTTAACTCGTTTTCGGAAAGGATGCGTTTGACATCGGCCGGCGTGCCGGCCACCAGTTGCGCCGGACCCACGGACTGGTTCTCCCGGATGACGCTCCCCGCCGCCACCACTGTGTGGGTTTTGACGACCGCACCGGTCAGGACAATGGCGCCGATGCCGATGAGGCTTTCCTCTTCGATGGTGCATCCGTGGATCACCGCATTGTGCCCCACGGTGACGCGGTCCCCGATGACAGCGGGTTTGCCGTCGTCCGTATGCACGATGCAGTTGTCCTGGATGTTCGTCTCTTTCCCCACCACGATGGATTCCATGTCCCCCCGCAGTACCGTGCCGTACCAAATGCCGGCGCCGTCATGAATCTCCACGTCTCCGATGATCACCGCCGTAGGGGCGATGAAGACATTCCCGCCGATTTTCGGTCGTTTTCCTTCGATTTCAAAGATCATGGCGTCCCTTCCTTTTGATTCTCCCGCTGTTCAATCCTCGACCCCTCGAATCCTTGACTTCTTGAACCCTCGAATCCTTG
>CAZQUR010000057.1:0-9927 GCA_964596535.1 uncultured Desulfobacteraceae bacterium | reverse complement strand
CCTCGACCCCTCAACCCCTCGACCCCTCTCATAACGAAAAACATTCTATCCGATACGGGTTTCGACTATGAAACAGTCGGATTTTTATTCCGGTTCACCAGCATTTTCGCCATCAGGGATCCGATCCCCTTGAGGGTCAAGTCCCCGGGTTTGATCTGGTCCAGAATCCGGATAAACGCCCTGGCCGGCGGCGACAGGTGCTGGTTTTTCAGGTACGCCACGCTCACATCCAAAAAAAGCTGTTTTTCCCGGATGGGAAGCACGGCAAGCTTTTTCTCCTGAACTTCCGCCCGGACGGCTTCTTTGACCAGAAAGGCGATACCGTCTCCCCGCTGCACCAACTGCTTGATGAATTCGGTGTTCCCGGTCTCCATGAGGATATTGGGGGTCTGCCCGGCCTGGGCAAAAAGTTCCAGAACGCGTTTCCTCGTGCCGGACCCCGCTTCTTTCATGATGAGGGGTTCCCTGGCCAGTTCCGGAAGCGAAACACTTTTTTTTCCTGCCAGCGGGTGGTTGACCGGAGCGATGACAATCATCTCCTCCCGGCTGAAAGGGATGAACTGAACTTCGGGATGGTCCTCGGCCTTGGCGATGACCGCCACTTCGTTTTTAAATTCGAGAAGGCTGTAGGTCATCTCCAGCGAACTTCCCTCGTTGAGTTGAATTTTGATGTTCGGGTGTTTTTCATGAAAGGTACTGATCATGATGGGCATAAAATACCGGGCATACGTTTTGGTGGTCCCCAGGCGAAGGACCCCGATTTTCAGTTGTTGCAAATCGTTGACGATGTTTTCGAGTTCCCGCGCACATTCAAAGATCTTGCAGGCGTGCTCAAAAAGGATTTTTCCTTCCTCGGTGAGATAAACCCGGCGTCCCCGTTTTTTAAAAAAGACCAGGTTACATGCCTCTTCGAGTCCTTTGATCTGCGCTGATACGGCAGGCTGGGTGATGAAAAGCGCCTTTGCCGCCTGGGTGAAGTTCTGGCTTTTGGCGGCGTGGAAAAAGATCCTCAGTTGGTTGAAATTGAGCATAATGAAAAGGGTTCGAGGGTTCGAGGGTTCAAGCATGAGTCCAGGGAGCCAAGCGGAAAAAATGATTTCTTTTGGCCTTCTGCGATTGGCCCACATAAAACACAAAACATAAAACTTAAAACCTCCTATGAAAAATTGACCCGCAATCCTAAATGGTCCTTCTGAGACGGTAAAGGAATTTTATAGTTTGTCGGATTATCATAAATTGATCTTATATAAAACATAAAAATTATCAAATTGACTTTGCCTGAAAAAGGGCTCAAAGAAAGTTCAGCACGATCCGCTTTTTATCGATCCATCCGGGGTTTGAAAAATTGCATGCCCTTCGGCGGCGGTTTTCCTCTTTTTCATTCGTGCCTTTATTTTCCGTGCACAAGCGGGAATGGCCGTTCCATTCATATGTGCGTCAACCCTTAACGTAAGGAGAGGAAAAATGGCAGATGAAAAAGCAGGAAGGTTCCCGGATCCCCACGAGTTTCAGGTACCGCCGGAACTGGAAGGATGGGAAGAGATGTACCCGACGCATCATCTCTTTTCGGCGGACCGGGCCGAGTGGGAAAAACAGCAATTCTGGTACCAGGACAAGATTCATGCCCCGGATCCGCTGCCTCCCCTGGACCTGATTTTCCAGGAGGCCTGGCAGATCGCCCTTTCCCAGTATACCACCCGGGTCTTTTGTATCCCTCCGGCCCAGGGGATCGCCCAGCGTTTGATGGGGTGCTACCTTTACATCTGCGCCGTCGCCCCGCCGCCGCCGGAGATCATTCAGGAAAAGGCCGGGCATTTTGAAAAACGGGTCTTTTACGTCTTCGAGCACTACGACGAACTCTGGGACAAATGGCTGATTAAATTCAAGAAGCTCGGCAACGAAATGGACGCCGTCAACATCCCGGAGGAACTGCCCAAGTTCGTTCCCGAAGAAAAAGTGATCCCGGCACCCACCGGATATTACGCCTCTTATGACATCATCGCCGCTTTCGACACGTTGGTGAACCAGATGTTCAAGGGGTGGCAGTACCATTTTGAAATGCTCAACCTCACCTACCTGGCCTACCTCATGTTCGCCGACGTGGCCCGGAAACTCTTCCCCGGGATCAGCGAAAGCGCCATCGGAAAAATGGTGGCCGGCGCCTATGTCTCCATGTTCCGGCCCGAAGAAGAGCTGTGCCGCCTGGCCCGGCTGGCCACTTCCCTGCGGGGTGTCGCCGACATCCTCAAAGGCGATGCCGGTGTCAAGGAAAAAATATCCGAACTCAATAAAACCCCGGACGGCCGGCAGTGGCTGGAAGAGTACGAAAAGGCGAAGGATCCCTGGTTCCATGTCTCCTGCGGCAGCGGTTGGTTCCACTATGAAGGAAGCTGGATCACCCACCCGGAGATTCCCTTCAATTATATCAAGGGATACGTGGAGCGCCTGGAACGGGGGGAAACCATCGAGCGATCCTTGGACAATATCGAGAAACAGCGGGAAGCCATTGTTTCCGAATACCGGGCCCTGATCCAGACCGACGAAGACCGGAAATCATTTGAGGATGCCTTCAAGGTGATCCGGACCATCTACCGGTATGCCGAAGATCATCTCTTCTGGGTGGAGCATTGGTTCCACACCATATGGTTCAAGAAGATCCGCCAGCTCGGAAGCCTGTTGGCCAAAAACGGGATGATCGAAAGCCCGAGCGACATCTTCATGTTCAACCGGTATGAAATCCCCGAACTGTTGACGGAACTCTCCACGTGGTGGGCCCTTGGGGAAAACATTCCCCACCGGGGATCCTACTACAAGGAAAAGGTGAAAAAACGCCGAAAGATCCTGGATGCAGCCAGCAAGTGGAACCCCACACCGGCGCTGGGCGTTCCTCCCGAAGAGGTGGCGGAGCCCTTCACCATCATGCTCTGGGGGATCACCACCGACAAGGTAAAGGAATGGCTCAAGGGCGTGGATGTTTCCGCCGCCGCCGACATGAACGAAATCAAAGGATTTGCGGCTTCGGCGGGGGTTGCGGAAGGACCGGCCCGGGTCCTCAAGCTCCTCAAGGACATCGTGGACCTCCAGCCCGGTGAAGTCCTGGTCTGCCCGTCCACCAACCCCTCCTGGGCGCCGGTCTTCACCCAGATCAAGGCGGCGGTGACCGATATCGGCGGGCTGACCAGTCATGCCGCCATCGTATGCCGGGAGTACGGCGTTCCCTCGGTGACCGGAACCGGGGTCTCCACCTCCGTCATCAAGACAGGGGATATCCTCCGGGTGGACGGCGACACCGGGGTGGTCACCATCGTCAAGAGGGCCTCTTAGCATCAGGTACCGGTGGAACCGACGGCCCCCGGGTTTCACCG
Organism: uncultured Desulfobacteraceae bacterium; assembly: GCA_964596535.1. Classification (GTDB taxonomy): domain Bacteria; phylum Desulfobacterota; class Desulfobacteria; order Desulfobacterales; family UBA2156. The sequence continues at coordinate 6,562 of CAZQUR010000057.1, read as the reverse complement.
CGCCTGTTCAATGCGTGCATCGTCCTCTCCCTTTCCGTTGAAAACGGAAGGGGAGAGGACAGGGGACCGGAAAGGAAGGAAAGGATGGCATACGTCCTGGATTTAAGGGAATTGGACAAGCATTCCCTTCCCGTGGTGGGGGGTAAGAACGCGAGCCTGGGCGAGATGATCAAGGCCGGTATCCGGGTCCCCCCGGGATTTGCCGTGACCACCGATGCCTACATTCACTTCATCGACAACGCCGGGATCCGGGACACGCTTTTTCAAGTATTGTCCGATGTCAACACCGGCGACGTGGCCTCCCTGGATACCGCCAGTGAAACCCTTCAGCGCCGGATCGAGGAGACGCCCCTTCCTTCCGAAATTCGGGACGCCGTTGAAGAAGCATACGATCGACTTTGCCGTGAATGCGGTGTACCGGAAACCCCGGTGGCGGTTCGATCGAGCGCCACCGCTGAAGATCTTCCCACTGCCAGTTTTGCCGGTCAACAGGATACCTACCTGTGGATTCAAGGGGGTGCCGGCGTGACGCATCATGTCCAGCGCTGCTGGGCCAGCCTTTTTACTTCCCGGGCCATCGCGTACCGGGTTCGGAATCAATTTCCCCACGAAAAGGTTTATATCAGCGTAGGGGTCCAAAAAATGGTCAACGCCAGGGCGGCCGGCGTGATGTTCACCCTCAATCCCACCGACGGGGATGCGTCCAAGGTGGTCATCGAAGGGAGCTGGGGGCTTGGGGAGACCGTGGTCTCCGGATCCGTGAACCCCGACCGTTTTGTGGTGGATAAGGTCATTTTGGAAGCCGGTGTGAAAACCATCTCCGCCAAACATATCGAATGCGTTTTTGATCCAAAACAGGGAAAGGTGATCAACGCGGAGGTGGATCCCGAGCGGCAGTGCGTCTGCTGCCTGGAGGGTCAGGAAGTCAAGGAACTGGTCAAAATCGCAAAATACATCGAACGGCATTACGGAAAGCCCATGGATATTGAATGGGCCATTGATGCGGACATGGCCTTCCCGGAAAACGTCTTTATCGTCCAGGCCCGGCCCGAAACCGTCTGGAGTCGGAAAAAGACCCAATCCGTGATCGGTGCAAAAAGCGGGTACCAACTCCTCATGGAACAGGCCATGAAACGGATCAAGATCCCTTATTAGAATCGAAATGCAATACTTTCGAAAAGCTTACAAAACAAAAAAGAAATATAAACAGATAAATGGAATATTGGGAAAAAGGAAGATACCGATTTTAAATCGGTAAACGGTCAAAACCAGGAGGGCAAAGTAAAAAGTGCCGGATGCAAGGCGCGCAAATTCTTCAGGATGAGGCGTACTTACAGGTACGCCGCAATGACCTGTCTGCGTGCAACGCACAGGCAGGCGGAGAACGCCGTGTAACACAGCAGACGGGCTTTTTACGAAGCCATCAATCAAAAAGGAGGTTAGGTTCATGGGTATGAAGGACATGCGGGACTTTGTGGAAAAGGCCGAATCCGAAGGCTTGTTGAAACGGATCACGGCGGAAGTGGATTGGGACCTGGAATTGTCCCACATCGCCAAGCTCAATGAAGAAAAGGCCGGGCCGGCGCTGTTGTTTGAAAACGTCAAAGACTACAAGACGCCGGTCATCACCAGCGTGTGCACCACCATCAAACGCCTGGCGATGATCATGGGCCAGCCCCTGGATTCCACCCTGGTGGACCTCTATGTGGCCTGGGCCAGGCTCGGAGAACACCTGGTGCCGCCCAAGGAAGTGGATAAATCCCAGGCGCCGTGCAAGGAAAATATCCTCATGGGTGACGACGTGGACCTTTACCGGTTTCCTGTTCCCAAGTTCTACCCCATGGACGGCGGGCGATACTTTGGGACGGCCCATTTCATCATCAGTAAAGACCCCGAAACCGGATGGGTCAACCTGGGGACTTACCGGAGCCAGCTTTTGGGGAAAAACAAGATCGGCACCCAGTTCATCAAGGGGAAACACGCGGACATCATGTTGAAAAAGTATCAAAAGATGAAAAAACCCATGCCGGTGGCCTCGGTGGTGGGGTGCGACCCGCTCCTCTTTGTCCTGGGCGCCGCGCGGGTGTCGGCTTTTGTCTCAGAATACGATGTGTGCGGCGCCCTCCGGGAGGAACCGGTGGAGGTGGTCAAAGGGGAGACGGTGGATCTCCCCATTCCGGCCCATGCGGAAGTTGTCGTGGAAGGGGAGGTGGACGCGGACAAATTCATGGATGAAGGCCCCTTCGGCGAGTACACGGGATACTATTCGGGCGTGGGGACCGACCCCCGCAATTTCATCGACGTCAAGTGCGTCACATTCCGGAACAACCCCATTTTCTGGGGGACCACCGTGGGCCGGGCCGTCACGGACACCCACATGACCATGGCGTTGTCTTACGGGGCCGCCCTGTGGCAGCAACTACTCGCCATGAAGATTCCGGGATTGAAGGCCGTGTACTGCCCGCCGGAAGGCTCGGGTCGTTTCCTGGCAATCATTTCCCTGAAGCAGATGTATCCAGGACACGCCGACCAGGTGCTTACGGCGGCCGTTTCCACGGAGATGGGAGCCTACGGACTGAAAACCGTCATCGTGGTGGACGAGGACATCGATCCCTGGGATATCCCCCGGGTCATGTACGCCCTGAGCTTCCGGTTTCAACCCAACAGAAGCCAGGTCATCAAGCGGGGCCGTTCCACGCCGCTGGATCCGTCCTTGCCCATCGAATCCCGGGAGATCACGGGCAGGCTCCTCATGGACGCCACCATTCCCTACGAGTGGAAGAAAAAGCCGATTCCCATCGAGCTGGATCCGGATGTGGTCAAGCGGGTGGAGTCCCGGTGGTCTGAATTGGGACTGTAAAGTCCTCGATTGCGCCGGAAAGGCCTTTTCCGGCGCAACCGCCCCCCACATTGAAGGTACGGCCGGGAAGGATTCCGCAGTTCCGTTCTTTTCGCCGGCCCGAACCAAGGAGTGTGCGTTATGCCCGACAATCTCTTAAACGGAAAACGGATTCTCGCCGTTGACGACGAACCGGACATCCTGGAGACGCTGGAAGATCTTCTTCCCATGTGTGAAATCATCAAGGCCTTTTCCTTTGAACAGGCCCGGCGCCTTCTGGAAACCCGGGAATTCGATGTTGCGGTATTGGATATCATGGGTGTGGGCGGATACGGGCTTCTCGAGATCGCCAAGAAAAAAGGAATTCCCGCCGTCATGCTCACGGCCCATGCCTTGACTCCGGGAAGCATTGTCAAATCCATCAAGGAAGGGGCCGCCTCCTATGTTCCCAAGGAAGAGCTCCACAAAATCGAGTCCTTTCTGATCGATGTCTTGAAATTCAAAAAAGAAGGGGTGAATCCCTGGGATGCCTGGGAGGAACGGCTTCCGAGTTCCTATTTTGAAAAGCGCTTCGGGGCGGCCTGGAAGGACAAGGATAAAGATTTCTGGGATACTTTTAAAGCCGGGCTTCGCGCCAGGAAGAAAAAAGACGAATCCGAAACGGCTTAAACTCAGATCACAAAAGCATTTTCAGGACGTTGTCACGTTGCCAACCGCAAAGGAGGGACCCATTTGAAACCGATTCGATACACCGAAAAAATGGTCGATGAATTCGTCCGAGACGGATACTGGACCCGGGAGACGTTTTTTGATTTTTATGAAAAAAATGCCCGGGAGCTGGGTGATCGGGAAGCATTGGTGGATTCCCGGTACCGGCTCACATGGGCCGATGCCAAAACCCTGGTGGATGCCATCGCCGCGTCCTGGGTGGAGATGGGCATCGAAAAGTTTTCCCGGGTCATCATTCAATCTCCCAACAGCGTCTTCGGGTTTCTGGCCCGCATTGCCTGTGAACGCGCGGGCCTCATCTCCCTGACCGTGTATCCGTACCTGCGGCAGCGGGAATTGCATTACATGGTGGAGCGCACGCAAGCCGCCGCCGTCGTGATCCCGCATATGTACAACAAGTTCGATTATCTCGAGATGTACCGGGAACTTCAAAAAGAGTTTTCCCACTTGAAAAAAATATTTCTTTTCGACGACCAGGTCCCTTCCGGTGCGCCCGAAGGGACCCATTCCCTGACGAAGATGGCGTTTGAACGGGCAAAAACAATTGTGGATGCATCGCTTCTCGCCGGGCGCCGCCTCGATCCCCTATGGAACGTGGCCCTTCTCACCACCACCTCCGGGACCACGGGAATTCCCAAACTGGTGGAATGGCCCACCGCCCCGAGGATTTGCACATCCAAGGGCCGCATCGGGCTGTGGGACCTGACGAAAGACGACATTACCATGGCCATCGCCCCCCATGCCGGGGGTGCCGCCGGAACGCTGACCTATTTCGCCGCGCCCCTGGCCGGCGCCAAGACCGTGATGCTGGAAGAATTTTCTCCGGAGGCGGCGCTTTCCCTCATCGAAAAAGAACGGGCCACGGCCATCGGGGTCGTTCCCACGCACCTGGTCCGGATGCTGGAAGCCGATCCTTCCAATTACAATTTGAGCTCCCTGCGCTTCATCCGGTCCGCCGGCGGATACCTCTCCCCCCAGATCGCCGAGGAAGCCGAGCAGGCCTTCGAGGCCGTCATCACCAGCGACCTGGGCACCCAGGACATGGGGTCGGTTTCCGGGTGCCGGGTGGACGATTCCAAGGAGCTGCGACGGCGGAGCGTGGGCCGCATGCTCCCCGGGAACAAGGTGCGACTCCTGGATAAAGACGGAAAAGAAGTCCCCGAAAGCCAGCCGGGTATTCTCTATTTCCGGGGTCCCCATGCGCCGGCCGGATATTACCGGGACGAGACGCTCACCGCCACCGTATTTGATCCGGACGGATGGACCACCACCGGCGATATCGTCAAGATCGAACAGGGTTGCCTGTGGATCCTGGGCCGGGCCAAGGACATGATCATCCGGGGGGGACAAAACATCTATCCCGCGGAGATCGAAGGCCTCTTGAATGAACATCCCAAGGTGGGCTCGGTGGCCATCGTGGGGTATCCGGACCGGGAAATGGGGGAGCGCGCCTGTGCCTACGTCATCCCTCGGCAGGGGAAGACATTTACCTTCCAGGAAATGGCGGACTTTTTGAAGGACAAAAAGCTGGCCATGTTCAAGCTTCCGGAGCGGCTCGAGGTCGTGGATGCGTTTCCCACCGTGGGGGATTCGGGGAAAGTCAACAAGGAGGCGCTGAAAAAGGATATCGCCGAAAAAGTACAACCGTCATGACCGGAAAAAAAACCGTCCTTGTCTTTTCCACCCTGGATACCAAGGGGGAGGAAACCCGGTATGTCAAAGACCGGCTGGCGGATCTCGGGCTGACGCCGCAGATCCTGGACCTGTCCATGGGCGGGCAAGGGGCCTTTACCGCGGAGATTTCCGCGCAGCAGGTGGCCCAAGCCGGCGGTGGCAGCATTGAGGATATCCGGCAGTCCCGGGATCGCGACCGGATTACCCGGATCATCACCGCAGGTGCCTCGGCCATCGCCGTGGAATTGGTTTCAAAGAAACAAATCCACGGGGTTTTCGGCATCGGAGGATCTACGGGATCCTTGATGGCCTGCGACGTGATGCGGTCCTTGCCTTTCGGAATCCCCAAGTTGATGGTCAGCTCCACGGCGGCGCTCCCCGGTCTTTCCACCCGGTACATCGGCACGGCGGACATCGCCCTGTTTCACTCGGTCATCGAAATTTCGGGTTTGACGGATCTGTTGAAAAATGTCTTTGACCGGGCGGTATTCGCCATGGCCGGTATGGTGGAGGACCGCATCTTTCCGGCGCTCTCCGGAAAGGGGAAAAAGATCGCGCTGACCATGCTCGGTCCCTGTGAAAAATGCGCCAGCGCCGTGAGGAAAGGACTGGAAAAGGCCGGGTTCCAGGTGATCGGATTTTCGGCGGCCGGGATCGGGGATCGTGCCATGGAGAAGATGATCCAAGACGGCTTTTTCCACGGCGTGGCGGACCTGGCGCCGGGGGGCGTGGGGGAGCACCTTTTCGGATTCATGCGGGACGCCGGGCCGGACCGGATGGAATCGGCCGGGAAAAAAAGGATCCCCCAGATCATTTCCACCTGCTCGGTGAACCACATGACCCCGGCCAAGTCCAAATACAAGCCCGAATACCTGGAACGCCCCAAATACCACCTGGATAAGCACCGCACCTGGATCCGCCTTTCCGAAGAAGAACTCCAACAGGTGGCCCGGGTATTTGCGGAAAAACTGAACAAGGCCTCCGGTCCGGTCACGGTCCTCGTCCCCTCCAAGGGATGGTCGGCGGCGGACGCACCCGGAAATCCCTCCCACGATCCGGCGGCGGATCAACGTTTTCTGGAAACCTTGCGGTCCTCAATGAAACCGGAAATTCGGGTCCTGGAAATAGAGGCCAACATGGAGGAGCCGTCTTTTGCCGAAGCGGTTCTCCGGGAAGCGGAGATGCTTTTTAATGGATGAAGTTTTAAGTTTTAGGTGTTAAGTTTTAAGTGTCAATATTTTATGAAATCGTAAAAACCCGAAATCTCTCTTTCACTTGAAGGAGATACGTTTGATAGGCTCGCTTCCTTGAGGGAGAAGC
>CAZQUR010000056.1:0-19104 GCA_964596535.1 uncultured Desulfobacteraceae bacterium | reverse complement strand
GGCAGACGCCAGGTGGATGGCATCGAACCCCCGCAGTGAATGGTTGCCGGTGATGTCGTCGATGATTTCATTCAGTTCTTCCGTAACCTGGATACGGATAAAGCTTTTCCAGTCTTCACGGAAGGCAGCCAGGGTTTTGAGGAAGACCTTTTCGTTGAGATTTCCCTCTCTCATTTTCCGGTAAAACGCGGCCGTTGCCTCCGCATAAGCAATGACGGATGTGACAATCTCTTGGGCGTCTTTCCACTTTGAAATCAGCGGGTCCGAATGTGGTTCCGAAAAATAGCGTTTCACCAGGGCGCTGGTGTCGAGGTACAGGATCATCGGCGGTCCTCGATAACCATTTCCGAAACCGGCTTTCCGGACACTTTTGCCGGGGTCAGCTGTTCTTTCTCGATTTTTCGAGTGGGTAAAACGATGCGCCCATGTTTTGCCAGCGGTGCCAGGATTTCCCGGATGGATCGGCCGCCGGGTTGTTCCCGGATGATTCGGGCAACCGGTTTTCCGCGTTCGGTGATGACGACCTCTTCCCCTGCCTTGACATGCATGAGGTAACGGCTCAGGTTGTTTTTTGTCTCTTTGATCCCGGCTTTGATCATGGTTCGGCCTCCGATTGGTAGCTACTTTAATAGATAAGGTAGCTACTTTTTGTGTATCTGTCAACAGAAAACGAAAATACTGCGCTCGCTGTTGTGGTTCAATGAACTTGTTGTCGCTGGGATTCTTTCTAACGTAAAAAGTCCACCTGCGGCGCTGCGCGGCATTCTTCGCCTGCCTGTGCGTTGCACGCAGACAGGTCATTGCGTCGTACCTGTAAGTACGCCTTATTCCTCAGTATTTGCGCGCCTTGCATCTGGATTTTTTTCTTTGCCATCCCGATTTTAACTTTTTACGAGTGTTTTCCCTTTTCTCCGGTACGGACAACGAATTCATGAGCACAACTTGACACCCCTCATGACGCAATCTATAATCAAAACCATGATCAAGCACTCAAGCCTTCCAGAAAACATCGATCGGCTCTTGCCCAACGCCGCGGCGTATTTGAATTCCCATAGAGCCGTCATATTCGCCTACCTGTTCGGCTCGCTTTCCCGGGGAAAACGCGGACCATTGAGTGATGTGGATATTGCCGTATTCTTAAAGAAGACGGAAAGGCCATCCGAGATACAAATGGAGATCCTTGGAAACCTGAACGCAGTATTGAAAACCGACGAAGTCGACCTGGTGATCCTCAACACCGCGTCGCCATCACTCCGGATGAAAATCCTTCAAACAAAAAAGACCCTGGTCGATAAGGATCCCGCCTTCAGGCACGCATACGAATCGCTGGCCATGCGGGAAGGCATGGATTTTTCGATTTTTGAATCCGCTTTACTGCACAGGAAGTTCTCCATTGGTAGACCGTCTGCTCATTCTTAGAAAAATCGCGGAGTTAGAGACATATCTGTCACAGATTCGTGAGTTCTCCGGCATCAGTGTCAATACCTATCGTGAAGACTGGAAAGTGCAGCGCATCGTCGAACGAACCCTGCAGATGATGATCGAGAATTGCATGGATATTGCAGGTCATATCATCTCGGACAAAGACTACAGGACGCCTCAGACCTACGCGGATGCGTTCAAGGTTCTTGCCGAGAATAAAATTCTCGGCAAAACCCTGTCTACAAAATTGGAAAACATGACAAAATTCAGGAACATCATCGTTCATTCCTATGACAAGATCGATGCGGCCATCATTACAAATATCCTGAAAAAAAACCTCAACGATTTCTTACTGTTCAAAAAAGCGATCCTCCGTTTCCTTCAAAGCCAATAATTTCACCGCCGGCTTGATTCCGGCTTCTCAACTTCCCGGCCTCCCAGCCTTATAAGGTCCTTGGCGGGCTTTCCTTCCGTTTTGGCAAGGGAGTTGAACCTTTTTTTCAGTTCAGGGTCGATGCGGATGATCATCTGGGAGGTCATAGTGTTTCCTTTCGTTAACCCAGATGCTGCATTAAAAACATGACGAGAAATGTTTACTATTCGGAAAAGCAGTTTATTTGCTGAAGGCCTCGGCCAAATAATCGTCGTGCTTCCGGGATACGTCGGGTTTTTCGGAGCTGAATTTTCCGACGGCTTCAAGGGCGCGTGACCGCCGGCGCTTCCAATCCGAACTTAAGCCATTGATTTCCGGGATGGGATCTGCATCCCTGAGCTTCAATATCAACCATTCTTCCAACACGGAAATGAGTTCCCGTCTGCATTCCTCGACGGAACTCCCGTTCGCCCAAACCCCTTGAAAACCAGGAATCTCTGCAAACCAGCTGCCGTCTTCCAATTTTTTATATTCCGCCTTGTCCATTGCTTTTTCACAATATTCGAAAATCATTTTTTCTCCTCTTTGTAAATGGAAGTATATCTATAGTTTTTCGGTCATTGTCTGGCTTCCGACTTTTACAACATTGGGGTTTATTATCCCAACCGATTCAACGGTTGTCAAGATCAGGGGCTTGCGGGAAGCGTTCCGGTAGGGATTTATCGGGCACCTCGGCAGACGGGGAATCATCGATGAGATCCATACGAAACTTTAGACGGTATACACCTCATCCCCGTTGGGGCGCTTTTTCGAGGCGCTTGAAAAATACCACTTTGCTGTCCCCGGGCCGGTCTTGAGGTGTTCTTCCGCGAGTTCGCCGGCCACTTTCACCTCTTCTTCCGAGAAAAACCCGGTGAGGGTCACGAGCTTGCGGATGCGCCCGGGATCCCGGGGAAGGACGTCGGTGCGGAAGGTGATTCCGTGGAGATGGTTGGAAAACTCGCGGCGACTGTCGGCCCATTCCCGGATCCCCTGGGCCAGCCCCGTGAAGAAGCGGTTGGCGTTGGCGCCGATGCTCGCGGTCCGGTAGCCCCCCTCCTGGACCACCAAAACCGGGAGGCCCAGCTCGCCGATCCGCTTTCCGTTGGTAGGAAATACCCGCCAGGCTGCACAGGATGGGAAGATCCGAATCCACGGGATGAATCCCCGCCAAAGGGTTCACTTCGATGAACTGGGGCCGGCCGCCCCCGGGGATCGCGCGGAAAATCAGCCGGCGTGCTTACGTGGAAATCTTTGAAAAATCGGCAATACGCTCGAAGAGTGCCGCAATGGAAGACAAAACCGCCAGCCGGTTTTTCCGGACGCGCTCGTCTTCGGCCATGACCAACACGGCGTCGAAAAAGGTGTCCACGGGTTCTCTCAGGGAAGCGATGCGGACAAGGGCCTTTTCAAAGGCGCCTTTTTTCAGGAGCTGTTCCACGTCCCTGGCCGTCTTTTGATAGGCGGCGTAAAGGGCTTTTTCGCTTTTATCCGAAAAGAGGGATTCCTTGACTTCGGGAACCGCGCCGCCGCCCGCCTGCTTGATGATGTTCACCACGCGCTTGAAGGCCACGGCCAGGGGTTCAAAATCCGGCGCCTTCTTCAGGTGGTCCAGGGCCTTGACCCGGGCCCACACGTCCGGAACACAATCCGCGGAAACGGCCGTCACCGCCTGGATGACGTCCTTGGCATACCCTTCTTCGGCGAGTAAATGCACCATCCGGTTTTGTAAAAAGGCAAGAACCTTCTCTCCCGCGGATGCATCTTTTTTGACCGTTTTCGGAAAAAGGGAAATGCCCTTCTGCACGGCCGCCTTTAGGGGAAACCGAAAATTCCGGGAAAGCATGATCAATACGATGCCGATACCCTGTCTTCTCAGGGCATACGGGTCCGATGCCCCGGTGGGGACCAGCCCCACCCGGAAACATCCGCAGATGGAATCGAGTTTGTCGGCAATGCTCAACAGGGCCCCGACGGGGTCTCCGGGAAGCACCCCGCCCGAATGGGTCGGCCGGTAGTGTTCTTCAAGCGCCCGGGCCACCCGTTTTGGTTCTCCGGCTTTTTCGGCATAGACCCGGCCCATGATCCCCTGGAGTTCGGGAAACTCCCCCACCACCTGGCTGACAAGATCCGCCTTGCACAGCCATGCGGCGCGCGTTACATCTTTCTTGACATCGGAGGGCATCGCCGCCGCATCCGACAGATAGGCCGCCATGTCCCGGACCCTCTGGATCTTTTCGTGCATCGTTCCCAGCTCGGACTGAAACAAGACCCCCTTGAGTTTTTCCACCCGCTGGTCAACGGTCTCCGAAAGATCGCTGTTAAAGAAAAACCGGGCATCCGAGAGTCGGGCCCTCAGGACCCGTTCATGACCGGTGGCCACCAGGGAAGGATTCCGGGTGCGTGTGTTATTGACGGCGATGAAATGGGGCATAAGGCGCCCGTTGTCGTCTTCCACCGCGAAATATTTCTGGTGCCGGCGCATGGCCGTGATGAGAATTTCCGGGGGAAGCGCAAGGAACGCATCGTCGAATCTTCCGGTGGACGGGACCGGATATTCCACCAGGTGGGTCACGGTGTCCAAGAGGGCGTCGTCTTCCAGGACGCGGCCGCCGATCTTCCCGGCGGCCTTTTCCACTGCCGTGCGCACGCTTTTCTTCCGCGCCCGGATATCTGCCAGGACGTGCGCCTTGCGGAGTTTTTTCACATATTCTTTGGGATGGTCCACCCGGATCCGCCCGGACGCCATGAAGCGGTGTCCCAGGGTCACCCGTCCACTCTTAATGTCCCCGACGGTAAAGGGAATGATCTTGTTTCCCAACAAAGCCAAGACCGTATGAATGGGGCGGGCAAAGGAAATGGACAAGGTCCCCCATCGCATGCTCTTGGGAAAAGGGGTTGCAAGGATTGTTTCCGGGAGTATCGTGGAAAGCACCGCGCGGCTGGACTTTCCCCTTTCCATCTTCTGCGCGCACAGATACGCTCCTTTTTCCGTCTCCTTTACGATGAGTTTCGCCACCGCCACGCCGGCCTTCTCGGCGAACTTTTCCGCCGCCACGGTGGGCCGCCCCTGATCGTCGTATCCGACTTTCTCGGGCGGGCCGATCATCTCCACGGACAGCGGCGCCTGCTTTTCGGCCACGCCTGCAATTTCAACGGCAAGCCGTTTCGGGGTTCCGTATACGTTGACCCCGCCATGGACGATCCGGGCGGCGCCGAGCTTGCGGACGATGGTTTGGGACAGGGCGTCAAGGGCCGGTTCGATATAGCCTGCGGGAATCTCCTCGGCCCCGATCTCCAGAAGTAATGTCTCCATGATCACACCTCGTATGATATTTTCCGGGCTATATGCCCCGGTCAAGCAGCGGGAACCCCATGGATTCTCTTTGCTTCAGGTAGGCTTCGGCACAGCGCCGGGCCAGGTTCCGGATCCGCGCGATGTAGCCGGTGCGTTCGGTGACGCTGATGGCGCCCCGGGCATCGAGCAGGTTGAATGTATGGGAGCATTTCAGGCAGTAATCATAGGCCGGAAGGACCAGGGGGATTTCGATGAGGCGCGTCGACTCCGCCTCGTACTGGCTGAACAGGCTCTGGAGCATGGGCACGTCGGCCTTTTCAAAATTATACGTGGAGCCCTCCACTTCCTGTTGATGGTGGACGTCGCCGTACGTGATGTGGGCGTTCCATTTCAGATCGTAGACGTTGTCGACTCCCTGAAGATACATGGCGATCCGTTCCAGCCCATAGGTCAGCTCCACGGAGACGGGGGAAAGCTCGATGCTTCCCGCCAGTTGGAAATAGGTGAACTGGGTGATTTCCATGCCGTCGAGCCAGACCTCCCAGCCGAGACCCGATGCGCCGAGGGTGGGGCTTTCCCAGTCGTCTTCCACGAACCGGATGTCGTGATCCAGGGGATCGACCCCCAATACGCGCAGCGAATCCAGGTACTGCTGCTGCACGTCCAGGGGGGACGGCTTCAGGATCACCTGGTACTGATAGTAATGCTGGAGCCGATTGGGGTTTTCACCGTACCGGCCGTCCGTGGGTCGCCGGGAGGGTTGCACATAAGCCACGTTCCAGGGTTCGGGACCCAGGGCCCGCAGGAGGGTCGTCCAGTGAAAGGTGCCGGCCCCCACCTCCATATCGTAGGGCTGGGCGATGACGCATCCCTTCCTCGCCCAGAAACGCTCCAAAGAAATGATGACATCCTGAAAGTACATGTTCCCTCTTCCCCTTTACTTAATGATGAGTTTCTATCATTACTACTGTCAGCCGGTAAAATGAGTCCCTATACCATCCCATCCGGATTCTTACAATACCCCCTTGGAGGCAATGGCGACCGGCAAAAACCGGGCACCCTTGATTTTGGAAAGAATCGTTGTCCATGAATCCTTCAGGGCCTCGATGCACGCTTTTTCCCCGACAGCCCAGACGCATCCCCCGCCGCCGGCCCCCGTAAACCGCGCCCCGCAGCCTTGTTCCTTGGCGGCGCGGAAAAGCCTTTTTCCGGCGGGATCCAGAACATCGGGGGTCAATTTCAGCCGCAGTTCGGTTTCCTTCAGAACCGCCCGGGCACAACCCTCGAAATCGTTTTCCGCCAGTGCCTTTTCCAACCGGTGGGTGTTGGCGATGACGGCCGCCCACAGGGCCCGGTGCTTTCCTTCCAGGAACTGCTGCACCCACCTGCCGTTGATGTCTCTGGATACATGGGGTCTTCCGCCGTAGCACACGAGAAGATGCCGCTCCAAAATCGGAAAGTCCTTTTTCGACAAAAGCGGCACCCTGCGGTATGCGGTTTTACCGGGTGCGGCCCTCCAATACCAGGCATTCACGCCCCCGAAGGCGGCGGCCAGTTGATCCTGGAGGCCGCAGGGCACCCCCGCCACGCCGGCTTCGACGGCATGGGCCAGAAGCGCCACGCGACGCGGGGATAAAGGCGCTTTTTGATCCGGAGCCGTCAGCTTGGAAAAAGCGGTCACAAGGGCCGTCGCCGCCGCCGAAGATCCCCCCAACGCACTTTTGGGCGGAGACGCCGAGTCGATGTGAATGTGCACCCCTGCCGCGTTGAAATGGGCGGCCACGGCAAATATCAGTCCCAACGGGTGGCGGAAGGACGCCGTTTCGGGAGATGCCGCAACGCTTTTGAAGCCCTTGGAAGAGACTTTCAGCTTCCCCGCTGTAAAGGGTTTGAGGATGACGCGCGTGCGCAGATCCAGGGCCAGGTTCACGGTGCTGGGGGACAGATGCTGCAGGGGAAGGTGAAACGTGGAAAGATCCACCGTACCGCCGGCGTCGATGCGACAAGGAGCGGAAGCTTCCACCGGTGCGCGTTCCAGCATTTTTTGCATGTGGGTTGTCATCATCACCGCAACTGCTTTAATACCTTCAGACTGCGCAGGGGCTTTCCCAGATGCAGGGGCACAAAGGTTTCCAAAAATTGCCCGGCCGCTTGCCGGGCCGCCGGGGTCCATCGAATGCGTCTCACCGCATCCAGGTTTGCATCGGCCATCCACTGCAACTGCTTTAAAAGCCCTTTGGATAAACTCGACGTGGGTGTCAAGGGCGATTTGCACTTGTCACACACCAGGGCGCCTTTTGCAAGCTCAAAGGCGGCATTCGATCCCGGCAGATCTTCGAGAGGCGTGCGGCATCCGCGGCAATGGGTGAGGTTGGGCTGCATCCCGGCCAGCTTCAAAAAGCGAATCTGGAAAATCAGCGACAGGACCTCCTCGGGCATCTCCCGCCGGTCGAGGCCTTCCAGGACAAACGCCAAAAGCCGGAACAGGACGGGCTGGGCATGGCCTTCCTCACTCCATGCATGGACCACCTCCGTCCAGTAGCCGGCGTATGCGGTCTTTTTAAAATCGGTGCGGATGCCGGGGTAGGCGTTCACCAGATTGGCTTCCTGAATGACCGGCATGCCTTTGCCCCGGCGGCATACGGCATCGATGAGAGAAAAAAGTTCCAGGACACCCGAAAACCGCCGCGTGCTTTTCTTGGCGGCCTTGGCGATAACGGCAAGCTTTCCTTCGCTTTGGGTGAAAAGGGTGACGATGAGATCGTAATCCCCGTAATCGGCGCGGCGCAACACGATGGCGGGGCTGGAAAAGACGGACACGGGATCAGATTCCGAGGAGAACCGTGGCGATTTTAAAATAGAAAAAGACACTGATGATGTCGATGGATGTGGTGACAAAGGGGCCGGTGGCCACCGCCGGGTCGATATGGAATCGCGCAAACGCCATGGGAACAAAGGAACCGATCAGGGCCGCCACCGACATGGAACAGATCAGTGCCAGCCCCACGGATACGGCAAGGGCCATGGTGCTGAACCGGACCTGGGCCACCGTCCCGATGAAGACTCCGTAGACGACCCCCAGGATCAACCCCACCGCCAGTTCCTTCATGACCACCCGCCAGATGTCCCGGATGTGAAGCCGTCCGGTGGCCAGTCCCCGCACCACGATGGTGGAAGACTGGGTGCCGATATTCCCCCCCATTCCCATGATCACCGGGATGAAGGCCGCAAGATAGGCAAACTGGGTCAACCCGCCTTCGAAATGGCCGATGACGAAAAACGCGATGATCCCGCCGACACAACTGGCGAAAAGCCAGGGGAGCCGGATCCGGGTACTCTTGAAAACGGATTTGGTCTCGACGAACTCCTCTCCTGCGCCGGCCATCTTGAGGATGTCTTCGGTGGCTTCCCGCCGGAGGATGTCGATGACGTCGTCCACGGTGACGATCCCCACCAGCCGGTGGCTTTCGTCCACCACGGGAACCGCCAGAAAATCGTACCGGGCCACGATGCGCGCCACTTCTTCCTGATCCCAGTGGGTCTGTACGGAAATGACGTCGGTGGTGATGATATCCTTGAGCTGGGTTTCAGGGGGAACCAGCACCAGCTGCCGCAAAGAGCTGACCCCCACCAGACTTCCGTATTCGTCCACCACATACAGGTAAAAGGGCATCTCCACATCCTGATGCTCCTTCTGGATGTGTTCGATGGCCTCCTTGACGGTCATGTCCTGTTTCAGGGCGATGAAATCCGTCACCATGATGCGGCCCGCCGTCTCCTCGTCGTACTTGAGGATGTCCTCCAGATCTTCCAGGCCTTTTTCCTTCATCTTTTTCAAAAGGAAATCGGCCTTTTCTTCCGGAAGAAGCGTGAGAAGATCGGCGGCGTCGTCTTCGGCGAGTTCTTCCAGAATCTTTATCAGAAGATCCATGTCCATGTCTTCCACGAGATCCAGAAGAATGTCTTCGTCCAGTTCCATCAACAGATGCCCCTTCTTTTCGGGGTCGTCGATGAGGCCGAAGAGCCTTTTCTGATGAGACCGGGACAAGGAACGGAATACAATGGAAAGATCGGCGGCATGGGCCATGTTGAGAATCTTGCTCAGATGGGAGGTGGCCCCCCGCCGGAGCAGACGCTTGATGCTTTCCACCAGTATCCGGTTTCGATCATTGGACATGCGGGAATCCTTCACCTTCAAGGAAATTTCACTTTTACGGGCCGCCCCCGTTCTCCGTCAACGGAAAAGGGGTCTCCGTTGAGGGTCATGGCCACGGCGGCCGGATTCTCGATGTGCAGTACGAGTCCCGGCACCGCTTTCAATGCCAGTTCATCCCCTGTTTTGAGGCGATATTCCTTGGAACCCTGGTCGTCGATGATCACACGAACCCGGGTGTCCGACAAAACCTTCATATTGAGGAGGTCTCCGCTTGAAGGTACCGGCACCCCCGCCTTGGAAATTTCCGCGGATGGATCTTCCGTGAAGGGCTCATCGTTTTTGTGTCCTCCCGGAGTGGCGGTGTTTTCGACTTCGGCCGCCGGCCTGGAAACGGGTGATCCTTTTCCCCTCACCGCCGACATGCCCCACACGGACAGGAAGATGATGCCGGCGAACCCGGCCAGAGAAAGGACCAGGCCCGGCCAGAACCGTTTTCGCCCGGGGGCAGATTCGACACGGGATCTTCCCGAATAAACAGGGGGCGGCACCTTTTCCAGATAGAGCCGAACGGCTTCCTTCGGATCCGCTCCCACCGCTTCGGCGTAGGATCGGATGAACCCTTTCAAGTACACCGCCTGGGGAAGCCGGGACAAGGCTTCGCGCTCAATGTCCTGCAGGAGATAGGCCGGTATTTTGGTGAACTCTGATACTTGCCGGACGGATATTCCCCGGTGTTCCCGAACGGCGCGCAGGTATCGGCCGAAGGATGTTTCGGGCGTTTCGTCGGCCATTTCTCAGTCGATCCTTTTGACGATGGACTGGGTCCGAATTTCCTCGAGCCATGTCTCGTATCGCTTTTTGATCTGTTCCTGGAAGAGTTTCTCCTCGATTTCCGCCGACACCTCGTCCAGTGCCTTGGCCGGTATTTCAACGACCTCGTCGACATAAACGATCTGATACCCCTGTTCGGTTTCCAAAAGCCCCGTGAATTCGCCGGCCCCCTTCCCGGTTAACGTTTCCCGAAGCGTTTGGGACAATTCTTCGAAATCGAACAGGCCCAGAAGGCCGCCGTCTTCCGCCGCCACCTCCGAGTGTCTCCTGGCCAGCGCCGCAAAAGAGGCTCCCTTTTTCAGCTCCTCCAGGATCCGTTCCATCTGCTTTTTCTTCTGGGCACGCACCTCCTTCCCAGCACCGGCGGGGGTTCTCATAAAGATATGCCGGAGTCGGTAGCGGGCCTTGGGCCCGTAACGTTCCGGGTGTTTTTCATAGTAAGCCTGGATTTCTTCTTTGGTGATGACGATTTTGGACTTCACCCGGCGGTTGACCAGCTTGGCCCTAAGGAGCTGATCCTTGATCCGCTCTCGGTATTCTTCCAGGGAAAGCCCTTCTTTTATCAAGGCGTTTTGGAACTGGGCATCCGTCAGTTGGTTGGCGGCCTTAAACCGTTCAATGGTGTTTTCCATTTCCGTATCACTCACGGACAGGTTGAGCTGTTGGATTTCCTGTTCCGTCAATTTTTCGTCGATGAGTTCATTCAGCACGTCCTCCCGGACCTTTTCCAGCATCTGCCGTTCCTTTTCCGGCGGATAGTTCAGGGAGCGAATCCGTGTTTCATACGGTTTAAAGGCTTTGTTGAATTCATAAAGGGTCACGATATCGTCATTGACGACGGCAAGGATCCGATCCACCATCTCGGCGTGCAATGAAACGGGGATCCCTCCGCAAGCGCCCAGCATCACGGCCACGGCCGATAAAAAGGCCCGGCAAGCCTTAAAAATAGAGCGGCGTTGCATTGTACGACCTGTTCTCATCCGGATATATCCCGAGATTGTAAGCGTCTTTCCGCGGCATGTAACATATCGCCCTGGAGGCCGGAAGGTCCGGACCCGGGGGGATGACCTCATATCCTTACAAAGTTAACATGCTCTGCAATGGTCTTCAACAGGTTTCTGGTTTGCATCAGGGGGCCGTTTCCGCTTTTGTTGTCCAGTTTCACCCGCAGGGTGTCCCTGGAGGAAAGCAAAAAGCGCTTGGGGTCCGCCTGGAGGATTCCGGCAAGCCGGGTGGGATCTTTCATGTGCGCTTTTGAAAAATGCAACACCAGCTGATCTCCGGAAAGATCCAGGCGCCGGACCCCGGCCTTTGCCGCCAGAATCTTGACGATGATCTTGAAAATCAGGTGCGTGCCTTCTGCGGGAAGGGATCCGAAGCGATCCGTCAATTCGGTTTTGAAGTCCATGACCTCCTTGATGGTCTCCATCTTCGAAAGGCGGCGGTAGATGGAAAGCCGCTGGTCGATATCCGCCACAAAGGCCTCCGGAACAAATGCCGAAAGCCCCAGGTTGATTTCCGGCTGGAGAGGGGTTTCCAGGGGTTCTCCCTTGAGCCGGGCCACGGCGTTTTCCATCAACTGCAAAAACATGTCATAGCCCACAGCGGCGATATGCCCGGACTGGGAGGCCCCCAGGATGGTCCCGCCCCCGCGGATTTCAAGGTCCCGCATGGCGATCTGGAAACCGGACCCCAGATCGCTGTGCTCCATGAGAACCTTGAGACGCTTCTTGGCATCCGCGGTCATATGACCCCCCTTGGGAACGAAAAGGTAGGCATAGGCCTGCCGGTCGGTACGCCCCACCCGTCCCCGGAGCTGGTAGATTTGGGCCAGGCCGAACCGATCCGCCCGGTGGACGAGGATGGTGTTGGCCGATGGGATGTCGAGCCCCGATTCGATGATGGCCGTGCAGACGAGCATGTCGATCTCTTTTCTCACGAAGGAGAGCATCACCGCTTCGAGTTCCTTTTCCTTCATCCGGCCGTGGGCGACCCCCAAGCGGACTTCGGGGACCAGTTCCTGCAACCGGCGCGCCATCTTCCAGATACCGTGGATGTTGTTGTGGACAAAAAAGATCTGTCCGCCCCGCTTCAGTTCCTTCCGGACGGCTTCGATGATGATCGTATCTTCCATCTCCGAGACGTAGGTGACGATGGGGTACCGGTGTTCGGGGGGCGTCGCGATAAGGCTGATGTCGCGCACGCCGGTCAAGGACATGTGGAGGGTCCGGGGAATGGGGGTTGCGGTGAGGACCAGCACATCCACGGTGCGCTTCAGGGCCTTCAGCCGCTCTTTGTGCTTGACACCGAACCGTTGCTCTTCATCCACGATGAGAAGCCCCAGGTCTTTGAAATGGACGTCTTTTTGCAGGAGGCGATGGGTCCCGATAACGATATCCACCCTTCCCGCGGCTACATCCTCCAGAATCCGTTTCTGCTCTTTGGGGGTCCGAAAACGGCTGAGGCCCGCCAGAAAAACGGGAAAATCCTCGAACCGCTTGGAAAAGGTCTCCAGGTGCTGTTCGGCCAGCACCGTGGTAGGCACCAGCACCGCCACCTGTTTCCCGTCGTTGACGACCCGGTATGCCGCCCGCAAGGCCACTTCCGTCTTCCCGTAGCCCACGTCCCCGCAGATCAGCCGTTCCATGGGACGAGGTTCGGACATATCCTCGAAGACATCCGTAATGGCCTTGAGCTGATCCTCTGTCTCCTCGTAAGGAAAGGCGGATTCAAAGTCCTGGAACCGGTTGTCCACGGGCTGGAAGGCATGCCCTTCCCGCACGCTCCGGGCGGCGTAAAGGTCAAGGAGCTCGCCGGCGATCCTTTCCGCGGTTTTTTTGGCCCGCTCTTTGACCCGTTCCCAGGATTTTCCGCCAAGGGCATCCAATACCGGAACGACGCCGTCCACGCCCAGATACTTCTGGATCACGGCCATCCGTTCCACGGGAAGATAGAGTTTGTCCCCCCCTTTATAGACCAAAAGGAGATAATCATTGACGGTCTGTTCCACCCCCAGCTTCACGAGCCCTTCATACCGGCCGATGCCGTGATCCTCATGGACGATGAGATCCCCTTGCTTGAGGTCTTCAAACGCCACACGAACGGACTGGAGAAGTTGCCGGCGACGGATCTTTTTCCGGTGCTTTTTTCCGAAAATCTCTTCTTCGGTGACGATGGCCAGATTTTCTTCGGGCCAGGCAAAGCCCCGGCTGAGATGACCCAGGCACAGGATCGCGTCCCCTTTCTCCTGCACCGGGACGCCGACGACCCCTTCGAATCCGTCCCGGCTTCGGGTGGGGATGCCGTGGTCGGAAAGCAGCGCTTCCAGGCGATTTGCGTCCGCACGCGCGGCACAGGCGATGCGCACACAGCGGCCGGCGTTCGTATGGCCGTGAACCCAGTTCACCACCGGCGAAAACGGAGATCCGGCGTCATCACGGGAAGCCGGCGCGAGTTGAAAAACGGGATTTTCCTCCACCGAAAAGGGCCACGGGCCGGTATCGTCCCCGTGGGTTGCCGGCGAAGTGACGGTAACGACCTCGGATGTCAGGGTCGTTTTGGATTCCAGAAGACGGGAAAAGTCTTTCCACTGTAAAAACAAGGATTCCGGAGATGCGCACAAACGTCCTTCGTTGCAGGCGGCAAGATAGTTCCGGATCAGGGTGTCATGAAAGGCGTCGGCGGCTTTTTCCAGGGCATCCGGCTCCGGCAGCACGATCAGGGCCTGAGGGGAAACATAATCCGGGAAGGTGTCCAGCCGGCCGTAAATCAGGGGGATAAGCCCTTCCATTGTCTCGTTCATTTCCAACTGCTTGAACTGCTGCACCATTTCCCGGATCCGGGTCACCGGTATTTCCAGGCGGGAGGCTTCCTTGCGGATGCGGGCCAAAACCGCATTCATTTCCGATGGGTCTAGAATCGCTTCCCGGGCCGGGAGGAGGACGGCTTCTGAAATGCCGGCCTTTTTTTTCTGGGTGGCCGCCGAAAAAAAGCGCAGGGAAACCACCCGGTTTCCGTCCAGTTCCATTCGGATGGGATCCGGGTATAACGGAGAAAAGACATCGAGGATGCCGCCGCGGACCGAAAAATCCCCGGGTTCTTCCGTGATGGCGGTGCGACCGTATCCGCCGGAGACGAGTTTGGCCGCCAGGACATCCCGATCCACCTCCTCGTTTTCCATGACCAGTTCCGCGTACCGGGCAACCCGGCCTTTCGGTACCAGACGCTGCAGACACGCATCCACGGAGGTCACCACCACGGGTGCCTCGCCGGTCATCATCCGGTAGAGGATCCGGATCCGGGCCGCCGCGGTTTCGTTGTGATAGGCAAGGGACGTGAAAGGGGCCAGATGATAGGGCGGAAAATGATACATCGGAACCGGCTGCCCGGAGAAAAAAAACCCGATATCCTGCATCCACTGCTCCGCTTCCTGCCGGCCGGCGGCGATGAGAACCACGGGGCGGCGCAACCGTGAAAAAAGGCGGAATATCAAATAGGCCAGAGACGACGTGGACAGTCCGGCGCACCGGAAATGCCGATTCGTATCGCTTATTTTATC
Organism: uncultured Desulfobacteraceae bacterium; assembly: GCA_964596535.1. Classification (GTDB taxonomy): domain Bacteria; phylum Desulfobacterota; class Desulfobacteria; order Desulfobacterales; family UBA2156. The sequence continues at coordinate 4,427 of CAZQUR010000056.1, read as the reverse complement.
GATAAAAGCGTCGATACGACTTTTTCCTTGATTTTGTTTCATAAACTAAGTAGGTTACCTGCGTTTGGGCCGGCGTAGCTCAGCAGGTAGAGCAGCTGATTCGTAATCAGCAGGTCGGCGGTTCGAGTCCGCCCGCCGGCTCCATGGTTTTCAGATCCGGCACATTCAGGCGAAAACAAGGGATTCTTCGAAAGACCGAAAAACCCCTTGCCCGTTGTTTCAGATGCCGGATGACGATTCGCCGTGAATCGTATCAAAATGAAGGGCAGGGTTTCAATCCCGAATCCCGCAAAAGCGGAATTTTTCTCTTTTGCTTCTTGACATGGACACGATATCGGTATAATTTACCGCCTTATTTTGATCCGGATGCATACGCCTTTCCAGGGCTTCCGGTTGCCGGTGTGGCGCAAACAGGAAACCGTGCGGCCAAACTTTTGCGGGATCAATCACACGGTCAGATTTGATGAGGAGGGAGCATGGCGCTGACGAAAAACGACATCGTTGCAAGAATTCATGAACTGGGGGTTACCAAGAAGAAATCGGTGGAAACGGTGGAATCCCTCCTGGATATTATCAAGAAGTCCCTGCAAAACGACGAAGACGTCCTGATTTCCGGCTTCGGAAAATTTTGCGTGAAACAGAAAAAGGAACGCCGGGGGCGGAATCCGGCCACCGGATCGGACCTGACCTTGAGGGGACGAAAGGTGGTCACCTTCAAGTGTTCCGGAAAATTACGGGAAAAAATCAACGGCGCGTAAGGTCAATGTCGTCCTTCCGGACGGCCCTTTCCCAGGATCATTTCATCGCTTCCCAGACATCGTTTCAGATCACGATACCGTATTCTTTCATCTTGCTCAGCAGTGAGGGATGGCTGATTTCCAAAAGCCGGGCGGCCCGGGTCCGGTTTCCCCGGGTTTCGATAAGGGCCTGCGTGATGAGCGTTTTTTCCATGGTTTTTCGGGCCATGGGGATGGAATATCCGCCCAGCGCCGCCGGGGACAGGGGTGCGTCGCCAAGGGGGCGCCCAAGATCCAGGGGAAGGTCTTCCGGCTCGATGACATCGCTTTCCGTGAGCACCACGGCCCGTTCGATGATGTTTTCCAGTTCCCGGACATTCCCGGGATAGGGATGGGACAAAAGAAGGTGCATGGCGGAAGCGGAAACGCCCTGGATCGTTTTGTTCATATCTCCAGCATATTTTTCTATAAAATGGCGGCTCAAAAGCGGAATGTCCCCGGTGCGTTCCCGAAGGGGCGGGAGCACGATGGGAAAAACGGCGATCCGGTAATACAGGTCCTCCCGGAACGCCCCGCGTTGAGCCTCCGCGTGAAGATCCTTGGCCGTGGCGGCGATGACCCGCACATCCACGGACTTGACCTTGGTGTCCCCGATGGGTCTTAACTCCCCTTCCTGGAGTACCCTGAGGAGCTTGATCTGAAGGATAAGCGGCATCTCCCCGATTTCATCCAGAAAGATCGTTCCGCCGTGGGCTTCTTCGAAAAGCCCGCTTCGGTCCCGGTCGGCCCCGGTGAAGGCCCCTTTTCGAAACCCGAACAGCTCGCTTTCGAGGAGGTTTTCCGGAATCCCGCCGCAGTTCACCGTCACGAACGGCATGTCGGCGCGTTTTCCCACGGCGTGAATGCCCTGGGCGATGAGTTCCTTTCCGGTGCCGCTTTCCCCGGAAATCAACACGGTGGTATCGAACCGGGCCGCCCGCTGGGCCATTTGAAAGACCTGGCGCATGTTGGCGCTTTTGGCCACCATGCTCCCGAAACAAAAACTTCCTTTGATTTTTTCGATCCGCTCTTTCAGGCGGATGTTCTCCCGCTTGAGCCGTTCCCTCTCCTCGGCCTTTTTCAGCGTCAGATAGACCTCGTCGGGCTTGAAGGGCTTGGAGATGTAGTCGTAGGCGCCGCACTTCATGGCCTCCAGGGCGGTATCCAGGGTACCGTAGGCGGACATCACGATCACCGTGAGCATCCCCAAATGATCCTGAACGGCGTCGAGAAAGGCCATGCCGCCCATGTTCGGCATCCTCAGGTCGCAAAGGACAAAATCATAGGATCCGGCCTTGATCTTTTCGAGCCCCTTCAAACCGTCGCCGGCGTCATCCACCGCGTATCCCGCCTTTTTCAGCATGGAAGAAAGCATGTGGCGCATGTTCTCTTCATCGTCGATAATCAGGAGACGCTTGGGCCCTTCGCTTCGCGGCGTTTCCGGTTCCGTCTTCATGGTCTTTTCCCCCTCTCCGCCCGGGCGGGGTCGTGGGACGGCGGCATCCTTCCGGCGTCGGCCTCTTGGGACTGAGGCCCATTTTCGCGATAAACGGGGAAAAGGACTTCCATGGTGGTCCCTTCTCCGGGGCGACTCCGGACGAGAATCCGGCCGCCCATCTGCTCCACGATCATGTAGCTTACCCACAACCCCAGGCCGGTCCCTTTGCCCGGAGCCTTGGTGGTATAAAACGGATCGAATATTGCGTCCATGTCTTCTCCGGGGATTCCGGGGCCGTCGTCGGAAATTAAAATCCGGATCACGGTTCGGGGGTCCGTGCTTTTTTCATCCAAAACGGTGTTTTCAGAGGAGACGGCAATGGTTCCGGATGCGGGATCCCGGATGGAGGCAATGGCGTCGGCGGCATTGAGCACCAGATTCAAAAAGACCTGCCGCGCCTGGTCCGGGTCTCCCCGGACCCGGTCCTCTTTTGCCGACAGGGCCAGGTTCACCTGAATACCGGTCATAAGGGGTTGGGGCTCCAATATCCGTGTAATATCGCCGATGGCGTCGTGAATTGAAAAACAAACGGTGTTTTCCCCCTTGGATCTCGAGAAATCGAGGAGCTGCCGGATGATGGCGTGGATCCGCTCCACCTCCCGAATGGACCTTTGGATGTATTCTTCCTTTTCCTTTTTTTCGGTATCCGTTCGTCGAAGCAGTTCCAGGTATCCGGCCACAATCCCGATGGGATTGCCGATTTCGTGAGCGATCCCGGAGGCCAATCGCCCGACGGAGGCAAATTTTTCCGTCCGAATGATTTCCTGCTGGGCCTGGCGGAGTTCTTTGTTCGCCCGGGCCAGGGAGGCGATGGTCGATTTGAGTTTTTCTCTGTCCTCGGATATGCGTTGAAGCATCGAATTGAGGGACTGGGACAAGCGTCCGAACTCATCGTCTTCTTTTCTCACCAGAAAGAAAACACCGTCTGCTTCGGCATAGTCTTCGGCTCTTCGGGCCAGGCGCCGGACCGGCCTGAAATAGGCCCTGGACACCCGGACCACCCCGATGCCGGTGAACACGACAACATTGACGACGATATAAATCCAGACAAGCTTCTGGGCGTTCCGAAGATCGGCATAAAGGGCCTCAAGGGGCAAAACGAGGCTGATCCCGCCCAGAACCTCGTCCCCGCGCACAAGCGGCATGGCCAGAACATACCCCTGCTCCCGCTTCCAGAATATCCCCCATGTCCTCCCGAAAGGGGCAAGGGATTCTTTTGCGTCTTCCATGGCATTCCGTGCGGCGTTTTCGAGGTCCACTCCCTCGGGAGATGGTTTTTTTCCGATCCTCCAAAGGGCGGCCTCCCGACCCAAGACAAGCGCGCACGGAAATCCGGCGCGTGTCACCAGATTGTCCAAGGCGGCTTTCTTGTCGGAAAAGGGGATGGCGTCCGGTGTCCGAATCCCCTCCGGAAAGTGGCTGGCCAGGGCATGGATGAGGCCCCGCCCCCGGGCAACCTCCTGCCGGACAGCGGATTCCTGCTGAAAGATCACGAGAATCAGGTTCACCAGCCCCATGGCGATGAACAGAATAGCGGCGATATTGACGGCCGTCAGGGTTTTGAGACCGCGAAAAGCCATGTTGTCCGCCCCGTATGATAATCGGCGTCTTTAAAATCGCAGGATTTTATATGGCCGGGAGATGGAAAACGTATAAACCGGATTGGGTTTCGGTGCAAGAATCAAAAAAGCCCGGAGGGATTTAAAATCCTCCGGGCTATAAAAAAATTCGGCGGCGTCCTACTCTCCCACTCAGTCTCCCGAGCAGTACCATCGGCGCTGGAGAGCTTAACTTCCGTGTTCGGGATGGGAACGGGTGTTGCCTCTCCGCCATTGCCGCCGAAAATGGATTGCAAAATCGTATAAGCACATAAAAGCGGTTTGTTTGTTTGTGTCAAAAGATGTGGCTAAGTCGCACGGCCGATTAGTACCGGTAAGCTAAGTGCGTTACCGCACGTGCACACCCGGCCTATCAACCTCGTCATCTCCGAGGGGCCTTCAGTCTTGATGTCTCCATCAAGAGGGATATCTCATCTTGAGGTCGGCTTCCCGCTTAGATGCTTTCAGCGGTTATCCATTCCGAACATAGCTACCCAGCCATGCCGCTGGCGCGACAACTGGAACACCAGAGGTTCGTCCATCCCGGTCCTCTCG
>CAZQUR010000055.1:0-19180 GCA_964596535.1 uncultured Desulfobacteraceae bacterium | reverse complement strand
GATAATGTATGTGCCCCCTCAATGGAGAGGGAATGCTTCTAAGGATCTCCCTCAAACGATCTCCCTCAAGGGAGGGTTCGTGTTTTACGACTTTATCAAGTGTTGGCTCTTACAATTTTATCAATCTTTTTTCCGGAAGAAATGGCGCTCCAGCACGCGATGGTAGGCGGTCCAGGGTTCCCCCGGGTTGTTGGACTCCATGTACTCCCGGATCCCGTGGATTTTGGAATCGATTTCATCGATGTAATGCAGCAGGAGCGCCTCCATGGTCTTGGGGACCTCCGGGGAGCCGTATTCCCGATTCCCGTGGTGACTGAGAACCAGGTGCTTCAGGAGCATCGCCTTTTCCGCCGGGAAATCCTTTATCGCCGCCATTTTTTCGTCGATCATGCGGATCCCCATGAGAATGTGCCCCAACAGCCGGCCTTCATCCGAATAGTCGATCACGTGATGATAGACGAATTCTTGTATTTTCCCGATATCATGTAAAACCGCCCCTGCCAACAAAAGGTCCCGATCGATGCCGCCGTAATGGCCGGCAACGGTGTCGCTGAGAAGCGCCATGGACAGGGTGTGCTCCAGGAGTCCCCCCAGGTAGGCGTGATGCATCATCTTGGCCGCGGGGGCTTTCCGGAAGGCCTCCATGAGGGTTGCATCCTCGAAAAAGGCGGCCAGGAGGTCTTTCAGGTGGACATCCTCCAGGGATTTGTACAACCGGACAAGCCGCTCGAACATGACGTCGATGTTACGCCGGGTTTTCGGGAGGAAAACCTCCGGGTCGCCCTTTTCTTCCGGAAACGGGAGGACGTCTTTCACCACCACCTGGAGTTGTTCCTGGTATTCCGAAACCGATCCCCTGATGCGGACGAGCCCCCCCTTTCGGATCGCGGCGGCCGCCCGGTCCGCATCCTCCCACATGACCGCCTTGATGCTTCCGGTGCGATCCGTTAGGGTGAGGCTGAGGTAGCTGGTGCCGTCCCGTTTTTTCGCCAGGGCTTTGTCCGAAAGGGCGAAGACGTCGTCCACGGCCTCTCCCACCTTCAACTCCCCGGCAAAGCGGTGCTTCACGAAAGAATTATTGTCCATGGGATCCGTCCGGGTGGAAACGCCACGCCTTTAAACGGGCAAGGCTTTTTTGATCCGTGAGATCGCACCGGATCGGGGTGATGCTGATGCGGTTTTGCGCCAGCGCCGCGGCGTCCGTATCCGATCCCGAAAACGTGTTTTGCCGTTCGCACCCCTGCCAGTAGTATGCCCGGTTCCGCGGGTCCATGCGCCGTTCGAAGCGCTCTTCAAAAGGATGCATCTCCAGGCGGGTGATTTCCACCCCTTCGATTTCATGGAAAGGCCGATGCGGGATGTTGATATTCAAGACACTCCCCTTGGGAATGGGATGTTTCTCCATATGCCGCACCACCTGTTCCAGGAAGGCCGCCGCATCCTCGGCATACGGGGCGCCGTCCCCCGGCATGGAGACGGCGACGGCCGGAATGCCGTAGTATCCGGCTTCCCGGGCCGCACAGACCGTTCCCGAATAATTCACGTTGAAGCCGATATTGGCGCCGGGATTGATCCCCGAGATGACCAGGTCGGGCGGCGGCGCCATCAGCTCCAGGACCGCCAGTTTGACGCAGTCCGCCGGCGTCCCGTTCACCGCGTATCCGGGAACACCCCATTCCAGTGCCACGGGGTCACAGCGGAGGGGCTTGTGCAGCGTGATGGAATGCCCCACGGCGCTGCGCTCCCGGTCCGGCGCCACCACCAGAACCTCATGGGTCCTGCAAAAGCGCCGGTAAAGGGCGCGCAGCCCTTCGGCGTGAATCCCGTCGTCGTTGGTCAGCAAAATACGCATGGCTGGTCCTGTCTTTACCCCTTTTGATCAACTTCATATTGACTTTTTGCCGCGAGTCGGATTTATACATAAAACTTTACCGGCGTTCAAGAACGTTATCCATCACCGGGCCGGCCCCTTTAAAAACAGTCGTTGAGGCAATCTCCTCAAACCCGGGACGGCCGCCAGGCAACCCCGATGGCCGTAATATGCCCCCACAAACTTGATGGCTTCGTAAAAAGTCCATCTGCTGCGTTGCGCTGCATTCTTCGTCATTGCGGCGTACCTGTAAGTACGCCTCATTCCTCAGAATTTGCGCGCCTTGCATCTGGAGCTTTTTACTTTGCCATCCCATTTTCGACTTTTTGCGCGTTTATCAAGCTTTGTTTCAAACGCCTTGCCGGCCCCTTGCGCCGGCGGATATGCGTCTTTTTAATGGTCGTGGTGCCGGTGATTTTTGCCGCGGTGCTTTTCGACGTCGCCGTTGCCGCCCCGTTGCCGGGAACCGGGGCCGCGTCGGTTTCGGCGGAACCGGGGAGTCCCTGGCAGGTCAGCGCCGATTCCCTCTTTTACGACCAGGAGGCCGACCACTACGTGGCCAAGGGACACGTGGTGATTGTGAATAAGGACATGCGCTTGAGCGCCGATTTCGTACAGCTGGATGACAAAACCGGCCAGGCGCTGGCCATCGGAAACGCCGTGCTGACCGACGGGCAGGACATCCTCAGCGGAGAACGCATCCGGGTCGACCTGAAAAACCGCACCGGCGTCGCCTTCCGGGGGACGATCTTTTTAAAACAGAATCATTTTCACATCCGCGGGGACAAGATCGAAAAAACCGGGGAGAAAACCTACCGCGCCGAATCCGCCACCGTTTCCACCTGCGACGGCGACAGTCCGGACTGGAAAATCACGGCCCGGAATCTCTCCGTGACGCTGGACGGATACGGAACGGCCACCCACAGCACCCTCTGGCTGAAAAAGGTGCCGGTTTTGTATTCCCCTTTTTTTGTTTTTCCGGCGAAAACGGACCGCCAGTCCGGATTCCTTCCTCCCCGATTCGGGGTCTCCGAACGGCGGGGGACCCAATACGAGCAGCCCTATTTCTGGGCCATCGATGCCCATTCGGACGCCACCTTTTACCTGGACCATATGGACCGGCGCGGGGAAAAGATCGGGGTCGAATACCGGTATATCCTGGGCACCGAATCCAAAGGCGCCCTCATGGCGGATTTCCTCCAGGACCGGCAGGTGGACGACGGCACCGAGGACGCCGAAAACCGGTGGGGGTATCCGGATGACCGTTATCCACGGCCCAACCAGGACCGCTACTGGTTTCGGATGAAACACGACCAGTCCCTTCCGTGGGGATTTTCCGCCAAACTCGACCTGGATTTTGTTTCGGATCAGGATTACCTGGTGGAGTTCAAAAGCGGCTACAACGGCTTCGACGAAACCAACCGGTATTTCGAGAACACCTTCGGCAGGGGGGTGGACGACTACACGGACACCACCCGCCTGAACCGATTGAACCTGAACCGAAACTGGGACCGGAGCAGCCTCAACATCGAAGGCCGATGGTATGACAATGTCCTGTTCCGGCGGCACGGCGATCCGGAGGACGAGGACACCACCCTCCAGCGCCTCCCGTTTGTGGAATACGATGTCTCCAAAGGACAATTCCTGGACACCCCGCTCTACTACGACCTTTCTTCCGAGTATGTGCGCTTCCATAGGGAAGAAGGACTCCAGGGGCACCGCGTGGATCTGTTTCCCAAGGTGTACCTCCCCGTAAAACTGAAAAATTACCTTTCCCTCGAGCCCTATTTCGGACTCCGGGAAACCTACTGGTATATCGATCGTTTCGAAGACGAAGAGGAGGATCAGGACAGCACCCAACTCCGGGATATTTACGAAACGGGCGTGAACCTCAGTACGGAAGTCTACCGCATTTACAAGACGGGAGGAAATCGCCTCGACAAGATCCGCCACAGTATACTTCCCAAGATCTCCTATCGATATATCCCCGAAAAAAAGCAGGACCAATTTCCCCGGTTCGACGGGGTGGACCGGATCGGAAAGGTCAACCGCGTGAGCTATTCGCTGACCAATACATTTACTTCCCGCTCCCGCAAGGGGACTTCGGAAACAAAGATTCCCCAATACAATTACCGGGAGTTTGCGCGTTTACGCGTCAGTCAGAGCTACGATATATTTGAAGCCACGGACAAGGACGAGGAGGAAAAAAAGCCTTTTTCGAATATCGAAGGCCGCTTGGAACTGCGCCCCACGAACCGGATCTCCCTGGACGCGGATGCCCAGTGGTCGGTATACGAACACGACTGGATGTCCTATAATGCCAAGTCCACGATTTTCGATCGACGGGGGGACCGTCTTTTCGTGGAATACCGGTATCGACGGGATTCCCGGGAAGGGAAATCCGACGGCAAGGAATCCGTCTACACCAAGCTTTCCGTGAACCTTTTTCCGGGGCTTTCCGGTTTTTTGGAATATGAGCGCAATATTTACGATAAAGAAGATCTCCTTCAGGGCTTCGGGGTCCTTTACGCAGCCCAGTGCTGGGCAATTGATTTCCGGTACGTGGACGAGCTCGAAAACCGCACCTATTCGGTGATGCTCCATTTATACGGCCTGGGCGGATTCGGAAGCGCCATGGCCCAAGAAAAAGAAGAACCCCAATAGGAATAACAGGCCGCTTCAGCGGAAACTCCGAAAACGCTTTGCCGGCCGTATCCTTTGCCAATGAAAACGGCGGGAAAACCGCCGGATTATGCGGATTTTCAGGCGGGACGCCGGGCCGGATCGCCCGGGTGCCGGTGGTGGTCCGCATCAACGACATGCAAAAAGCGGAAGACGCCCCTGTCATCATCGCCCACATGATCATGCAGGCCGTCCACGCGGTACTGCATTCCGGAAGCGGAAGAGGATGAAACCCGACACCCTCGTGAAACAGTGGTATGTCCTGCATACCAAGAGTCGATTCGAAAACGTGGTGGCCGACGGCCTGGCCAAAAAGTCCCTGGAGGTCTTTCTCCCCAAGATCCAGGTCAAAAGCCGGCGCAAGGACCGGAGCTGCGTCATCCGGGTCCCCCTTTTCCCCGGATATACCTTTGTGAAAACGGACCTGAACCCCTATGAACACCTGGAGATCGTCAAGACGGTGGGGGCGGTCCGGCTCATCGGGAATAAAATCGGACCGGTCCCGGTCCCGGATGAAACGGTGAACTCCCTCCGGATCATGGTGGCCGGGGATCATCCCATATCCACGGGAAGCCGCTTGAAAAAAGGAGACCGGGTGATGGTGGTGGCCGGTCCCTTCAGCGGGGTGACCGGGATTTTCATGCGCTACAAAAGCCAGGGCCGGGTGGTGGTCAATATCGAGGCCCTGGGCCAGTACGCCGCCGTGGACGTGGACGAGGAGGATGTGGAAAAGATCCCCCATTTTGTCCGGTAAACCTTGCCTTATCGCCTGTTTTCCTTTACACTGCGCCCCGTATGTGCTTCCGATACCGTTAAAACCGACAGGATGATACCCTTGATCAAACCGGACTTCGACCTCTTGAAAGACCAGAAACATGCCCGCCGCCTCATGGGGGCGTTTTTTGCCCGCGGTCGCCTCCCCCATGCCCTTCTGTTTGCGGGCATCGGGGGATCGGGGAAAAAGGCGGCCGCCGTGGCCTTTGCCATGGCCTGCAATTGCCGGGCAGCGGAGGCAGAGGATATGCGCGCCTCCGGGCATGCCCTGTGGAACGGCCTTCCCTGCGGCGACTGCGCACCCTGCCGGAAGATCCTTTCGGGGAACCATCCCGATATCCTTGTGGTGGATACGGGGGGCAACACAATTAAAATCGAACGCATCCGCCGTCTCTGCCAGGACCTTTCCCTGAAGCCCTATGAAGGCGACAGGCGGATCGCCGTGATTCTCGATGCCCCCCGGATGACGCCGGAAGCCGGCAACGCCCTTCTCAAGGTGTTGGAGGAACCCCCGCCGGAAACCCTTTTGATCCTGACCGCGGCCCAACGCTCGGACCTGCTCCCGACCCTGGCCTCCCGGTGTCATCCCGTGAATTTCTATCCCCTGCCCGAAGGCCGGATCGCCGCGATCCTGGAACGCCGGTGCGGCATTTCTGCGGACGCGGCCGCCACCCTGGCCGCCATGGCCCACGGCAGCCTCTCCCGGGCCCTGGAGTTGGCGGACAGCCCCGCCGACGCGGCGGAATGGCAGCATCTCCGGAAAGTCGTCTTTTCCGCCGCCGGGCTGGATCATCCCGACGCATTGATCTCTCAACCCCTGACCGTGGCGCTGATATTCGCCGAGCGCCTCTCCGCTGAAAAGGCGCGCATTCCGGAGACCCTTGAAATTCTGCAATCCCTGCTCCGGGACATGATGGTGCTCCACTGGAAATCCGGCCTTGTCTTTAACAAGGACTTGACCGAAAAGATGCAATATGCTTCACAACACATCCATCCGGATGTTCTCCTGGCGCAAATGACAGCGGTGCAACACGCCGAAAGGGATCTGACGGCCAACGTCAATCCCCGCCTGGTGCTGGAAAAACTGATGATTCAACTGAAAAGCGCCTGTGATGAAAAAGATCGTCGGCATTCGTTTTAAACCGGCCGGGAAGGTCTATCACTTCGATTGCGGCGCCTTTGTGCTGAACAAAGGCGACGCCGTCATTGTGGAAACCGAACAGGGTCTCGAACTGGGTTTGGTGGCGGTGGCCCCGTTCACCCATGAGGAAAGGGATTTGGAAAGACCCTTGAAAAAGGTTTACCGTCTGGCCGTGGAAAACGATTATCGCCAGTTGGCACGCAACCGGGAAACGGAAGCGCGCGCGTATGCCTTCTGCCTGGAATGCATCCAAAAACTGGGGCTTTCCATGAACCTCTTTGCCGTGGAAAGTACGTTTGACGGGAATAAGCTTACCTTCTTCTTCACCGCGGAAGGCCGCGTGGACTTCCGGCAGCTGGTGAAAATGCTGGTGAAGGAACTCGGTGTCCGCGTGGAGATGCGGCAGGTTGGGATCCGGAACCAGGCCAAGATGTGCGGCGGCATCGGCCGCTGCGGGAGGGTCCTTTGCTGCTCCTCATTCATCGAGAAGTTCGAGCCCATTTCCATCCGGATGGCCAAGGAACAGGGGCTCTCCTTGAATCCCACCAAAATTTCCGGACAATGCGGGCGATTGATGTGCTGTCTGACCTATGAAAACGATACGTATGTCCAACTGAAAAAAGCATTCCCGCCCCCCGGCCGGACGGTCCAAACGGATCGGGGGGAAGGGAAAGTCCTCCGCCACAACCTGATCTGCGACCGTCTGGTCATCCAGCTGGCCGACGGCCAGGAGATCGAAATCCGGCGGAATGAACTCAAGGAAACCGAAAGCGAGGAACAACACCATTGACATCCGAATACTTCTACATCACCACCCCCATCTACTACGTAAACGCCCGTCCCCACCTGGGACACGCCTACACCACACTCGTGGCCGACGTCTTGTGCCGGTATCACCGGATGAAGCAAAAAGAGACGTTCTTTTTAACCGGCACGGATGAACACGGGGACAAGGTGGTCCGGGCCGCAAAGGCGGAAAAGGAAACCCCCCGGGCCTACGTGGACAAGATCAGCGCCCTGTTCCGAGACCTCTGGCCGAAGCTCAACGTGGAATACAACGATTTCATCCGCACCACGGAACCCCGTCACATCGCCGTGGTGGAACAGGTTTTGCAAAAAATCTACGACGCCGGGGATATCTATTTCAGCGAGTACGAAGGGCTCTACTGCTTCGGATGCGAGCGCTTCTACAGCGAGCATGAACTCAAAGACGGGAAATGCCCGGATCACGAGACGGTCCCGGAACCCATCAAGGAATCCAATTACTTCTTCAAGATGAGCAAATACCAAAACTGGCTTATCGACCACATTCAATCCCATCCCGATTTCATCCGGCCCCAGCGGTATAGAAACGAGGTTTTGGCCTTTTTGAAGGAACCCCTGGAGGATCTGTGCATCTCCCGGCCCAAGACCCGCCTGCAATGGGGGATCACCCTCCCCTTCGACAACAACTTCGTCACCTATGTCTGGTTCGACGCCCTCTTGAATTATGTCTCCGCCCCGGGCTATCCCGCAGGGGAGCGTTTTTTGAAATTCTGGCCCCATGCCCAGCACATCGTGGCCAAGGACATTTTGAAGCCCCACGGCATCTACTGGCCCACCATGCTCAAGGCCGCGGGCATTCCGGTCTATCAGCACCTCAATGTCCACGGATACTGGAACGTGGATCACTCCAAGATGTCCAAGACTCTGAAAAACGTCATCGATCCCTTGGCCCTGATCGAAAAATACGGCCTCGATGCGTTTCGATACTTTCTCATGCGGGAAATGGTCTTCGGGCTGGATGCCGGCTTCTCCGAATCCGCCCTGGTGGCCCGCATCAATTCCGATCTGGCAAACGACCTGGGGAATCTCTTTTCAAGAACCCTGGCCATGGCCCATAAATATTTCAAAGGACAAATCCCCCAAACCGATTCCGGCATCCGGGAGAAAATGGAACTGAGTCTGGAAAAAAAGGCCCGGGAAACGGTCTTAGAATATACGGAAGCCATGGATGCCTTCGCCTTCCACAAGGCCCTCATGGCGGTATGGGATTTCATCAACCAGATGAACAAATACATCGATGTCACGGCGCCGTGGATGCTGGCAAAAGACCCCGGCCAGCGGGACACCCTCGCCGCCGTCCTCTCCAACCTGTTGGAAGGACTTTATGTGGTGGCGCATCTGATCCATCCCGTCATGCCCGGAACCGCCCGGATCATGCAACACCATCTGGGATTCGATCCGGACGCCGATTCTTTCGGTCTGCACGGACTCGGGGCATTCGACCGCCTCCGCCACGGGGTGCAGCTTCCCAAGGCGGTGGCCCTTTTCCCGAGAGTCGAACCGGTGGAAACCCAAACGGAACCCGCCGATACGGTCCGTGCGGCAGAGGCGGTATCGCCCCTTAAACCCGAAATCGATATGGAAACCTTCCGGAAACTGGACTTGAGGGTCGCCACTGTCTTGAAGGCCGAACCCCTCCCCCGGGCCAAGAAGCTGTTGCTGCTGACGCTCGACGTGGGGGCACCGCGCACCGTGGTGGCAGGCATCGCCCGGCACTATTCGCCGGAAGCCCTGGCGGGGAAGCAGGTGGTGGTGGCGGCCAACCTGAAGCCGGCCAAGATCATGGGCGTGCTTTCCCAGGGAATGATCCTGGCGGCCGCAGACGAAAAGGACGTGGTATTGCTGACCCCGGACAAACCCGTCAAGCCCGGAACACCCGTGAGTTGAAACAAAGGCTTGAAGCGAGGGCACTGAGACGAAATTTCTTCTGAAACCGGCACCAGCGCCATGAAATCCAAAAAACTTCAGGAAAAGCCGGATCCGGCCCGCGCCTCCCGTAAAACCTGGCAGGAATACCAGGCCGCGCTGAAGCGCCGGAACACGCGAAGACAACGCGCCCGGGGAATCACCCGCTGGGGCGTGCTCCTGCTGGTCCTGGCGGCGTCTTTTTACGGCCTGTCGGTAGCAATCGACGGATTCTCAAGCACGCCCACCGCACCGCCGGAACCCCGGTCCGCCGGCATGGAATCGGACGGACCCCAGGAGAAAAATACCAAGCCGACCGATTTGAATTTACAGCCGGATCCGGGTCCGGCGTCCCCGTGGAACACCGCTGCGCTGCCCAAGAAGATACAGCCGGAATGGAGGATTGCCAAAGACGGGAAAGAATTTTTGATCCAAACCACGCTCAATCCTTTCCTCCAGGCGTATCTGGATGACAAGCTGGATCGGAAACTCCCGAAACAGGTGGCCATCGTGGTTTTGGAGCCGTCCACGGGCCGCATCCTGGCCCTTGCCGGACACGATCGGGTGAATCCGGAAAACAACCCCTGCCTGGAAAGCGAATTTCCGGCGGCCAGTATCTTCAAGATCATCATCGCTTCGGCCGTTGTGGAAGCACGCGGCTTCACGCCCGGAACCCCCTTGTACTACAACGGCGGGAAGTACACCCTGTATAAGTCCCAGCTCAAAAACAAAAAGAATAAATATACCCGCCGGGTCACCCTGAAAAACGCCTTTGCCCAGTCCGTAAACCCGGTGTTCGGGAAACTGGGGGTCTTTCATCTCGACATGGCGGAGATTGGAAATTACGCCCGGGCCTTTGGATTCGAAGCGCCCATTGAATTTGAACTCGGTGAACCCCTGAGCCGCCTGTTCGTCTCCGAGGAACCTTATCACCGCGCGGAAATCGCCAGCGGCTTCAACCGGAAAACCACCATTTCCCCGGTGCACGGCGCCCTCATTGCATCCACCGCCTTAAACGGCGGAAAACTCATGGAACCCGCATTCATCCGCCGCGTCACCAACGGGAGGGGGGAGACGATCTACCGGGGTCAACCGTCTGAAATCGGCCGTGCCATCACCCCGAAGACCGCATCGGTTCTGGCGGAACTCATGCAGGCCACCGTCCGATCCGGAACCGCCCGGAAAGCCTTCCGGGGATACCGTTACGACAAGGTGTTGTCGAAACTCGTCATCGGCGGGAAGACGGGGTCCATTTCCAACCTGGCCCATACCTCCAAATACGACTGGTTCGTCGGGTTCGCCAAGGATAAGACAAAGGATAAGACAAGTGAGGACGGCATCGCCGTTTCCGTCCTCGTGGTCCACGGCGACCTTCTGGGCAGAAGGGCCGGGTCATACGCCAAAATGGCCATCAAGGCCTATTATGAAGATTATTTCAGCCAAAAATCGGCCGCCTCCGGTAAGCGCGAACGCTCCTGAAAACGGAGGGAAGGGAGATTCCTGATGCCCGGATTTGAAAAATTCGATGATGCGGAACGAAAAGAAGTCCAGGAGGTCCTGGAGACCGGTGTCTTATTCCGGTACGGATTTGATGCAGCCCGGAAGGGCCGCTGGAAAGCATTCGAATTTGAAAAAGTTTTTTCGGAACGCATGGGGGTCCGCCATTGCCACCTGTGCGCCAGCGGAACGGCGGCGCTGAGCATCGCCCTGGCAGCCTGCGGTATCGGCGCCGGGGACGAAGTCATCGTCCCGCCCTTTACCTTCGTGGCCACCGTGGAAGCTGTCCTTTTCGCCGGTGCCGTCCCTGTCTTCGCCGAAATCGACGAAACCCTCTGCCTGAACCCGGACGCCGTTGAAAAGGCCATTACGGACCGCACCAGGGCGGTGATCGTGGTCCATATGTGCGGGTCCATGGCCAAAATCGACGCCCTTTCCGCGTTGTGCCGGGAACGGGGCGTCACCCTCATCGAAGACGCCTGCCAGTCCGTGGGGGCGTCTTTCCAGGGAAAGGCCCTGGGAACCTTCGGCCGGATGGGGTGTTTTTCCTTTGATCCGGTCAAAACCATCTCCTGCGGTGAGGGGGGCGCCGTCGTCACCGACGATGAGGAGCTGTACCGTGTCGCCGCAGGCTTCGCCGACCACGGGCATGATCATGAGGGCACCGACCGGGGCCGTGAGGGACACCCCTTTTTGGGAACGAATTTCCGGATCAGCGAACTCAACGCCGCCGTGGGCCTGGCCCAGCTCAAAAAAATCGACACCTTTCTCGCCATCCAGCAGGCCCACAAGGAGAAGCTGGTGGAAATGCTCGGGTCGTTTCCGCACGTCACATTGAGACAGATCCCGGATGACGCCGGGGATTCGGCCACGTTTTTGTCTTTTTTCCTTCCCGATGAAGCCGCCGCCCGGAAGACCGCCGCCGCCTTGGCCGAAAAAGGTGTGGACGGATGTTTCTACTGGTACGACAACAACTGGCATTACCTGCGCCAGTGGGATCATATCAAGGGACTCAAAGCCCCGGCGATGTTGCCCATCATGCTCGTGGAGCCGCGGCCGGACTATCGCAACGTGCACCTCCCCCGGTCGGATGCGATCATGGGCCGGACGATCTCCATGCAGATCAAGCTTTCCTGGACCGACGCGGACCTGGAAAAGCGCATGGACGCCATGGCCCGGGTCTTGGATGAAATCAGGTGAAATACAAAAAAAGTGTCGGGCGGCATTTTATCCCGCTTGCGCGAGGACAGGCATGCCGCCATAAAGCAACTGTCGGTCTTGCGGCGGGATATAAAATCCCGCCCTACAGGTGCTGTCACCAATCCCTCGACTCACAAAAAAAAGGACAACGCGCATGTTTCGAAACTTCAAGACCGTCTCCCGGGTCCTTTTCGGCCGCGGGAGTGTGATGCAGCTGGAGGGGATCCTCCGGGAACAACGGAAAGCCGCCGCCGATTTCATGGTCTTTGTGGTGGACGATGTTTTCCGCGGCCGCCCGCTGCAGGACCGGATCCCCGTCGCGGATGCGGATTTTTTGCTCTGGGTCAACGTGGACGAAGAACCCACCACCGACTATGTGGATGCGCTCACGGATCAGATCCGGCGATTCAAGGACGTGCTTCCCTGCGGCGTGGCGGGCATCGGGGGCGGGAGCACGCTGGACCTGGCAAAGGCGGTTTCGCTGATGCTGGCCAATCCGGGGTCCGCCGCCGACTACCAGGGGTGGGACCTCATCCAATCCCCCGCCGTCTACCACGTGGGGGTGCCCACCCTTTCGGGGACCGGCGCGGAAGTCTCCCGCACCACCGTGCTGATCGGCCCGAAACGGAAACTGGGCATCAACTCCGACCACACGGTCTTCGACCAGATCCTCCTGGACCCGGACCTGACCGCCTCGGCGCCCGCCCAACAGCGGTTTTATACGGGAATGGACTGCTACATCCACTGCGTGGAATCCCTCTCCGGAACCTATCTCAACGCCTTCAGCCGGGCCTACGGCGAAAAGGCCTTGGATCTGTGCCGGGAGGTTTTCCTGGCCCCGGATACGGACGCCGATGAAAAGCTGATGATGGCCTCTTATTTCGGCGGGATGAGCATCGTCTACTCCCAGGTGGGGGTGTGCCATGCCCTTTCCTACGGCTTGTCCTTTGTCCTGGGGATTCACCACGGCATCGGGAACTGCATCGTTTTCAACCAGCTGGACGCCTTTTATCCCGAAGGGGTTGCCGAGTTCAGGCGGATGATGGACGCCAACGGCGTGGTCCTCCCGGAACACCGCGTTTCCGGCGTCCCCGCCGACCGACTCGAAAAGATGATCGACGTGGCCTTGACCCTGGATCCTTTATGGGAAAACGCCCTGGGAAAAGACTGGAAGAAGATCATGACCCGGGAGCGGATCCGGGAGCTGTATCAGAGGATGTAACCGAAGATGAGATTTTTCGCTTTTTTTGAACATTTTTTGGGCCGCCGGTTCTCTGTCGCCCTTGAAAGGATCCGGCGGATCCTTTCGGCCCGGGTCTATTTCGCGCATGTTCCGGGACGCGTGGGCGGAAACGCCCTTGTCTTCTTCCCGGTTTCCCCGAACCGCCTGTGCTGCGGTATCGCCGGCATCGTCTCCTTCATCCCGGCAAAAGAACCGGTAAAACCGGATATCGGGCGCATCGAGGCCTTGTTCGAGCGCATCCGATCTCACCCGGTTTCACTGCACGCGCAAAATGATTCCACGGACCCGGCTTGGGAAGCCCTTCGCCGGGAACTGCTGCACGCCGTTTCCCTGCTCAAGCAGGATCCCTTCTTTTTTCACATTCTCCGGGACCCCCGAATGCATGCCCGCCTGACGTCCCTGGGCCGGGAAATATCCGACTTTGCCGTCTCGGAAGAGGGGTGGCTCATCGAACAGATGGGGGTCTTGCCCCCGGACGCCGTGGAATCCGCCGGCCGCGGCATCGAGATCCTCAAGGACGCCTCCGGGTCGCTGCTTTCGGAAATCGCCGAAAACGCGGTGAAGGTGAAGACCCTTTTGAACCACAGAGAAAAAGAATGCCCTTTCCACGCGGTTTTGACGGCCAAGAAGATCAACGCGGTTCTCAACAGCATCGACCGCCTCGAAGTCCGGGGTCGGGATTCCGCCGGCATCTCCCTCATGGCCTTTTTCGAAAAACCGGTCTTTGCCGACTTTGAAAAAAGACTGACCGCCCAAAACCTCACCGCCGTCTTTCGAGACCGCCTGGCCATGGAATATTTGACCAACGGAGGGATCGACCGCCGGGAAACCATGGATGAACACCGCACCCCCCTGGTGGGCCTGACCCTGACGTACAAAATCGCGGCGGAAATCGGAAAACTCGGTGACAACGTCCGTTTCTTACGGGAAGAGATCCGAAACGATCCGGTGCTTTTCCTCCTCATGCAATATCCTCCAAAGTACTGTACGATCCTCAGCCACACCCGATGGGCCTCCGTGGGAGCCATCACCGAGGCCAACTGCCATCCCGTGGACAGCCGGTGCATGGACGCCACGGTCCAGCCCTTCGGCATTATTCATGTCTGCTTGAACGGGGATATCGATAATTATCTGGAACTGAAAAGAAACTTCGACCAAAACGGCATCCGCATCCATCCGGACATCTCCACGGACACCAAGGTCATCCCCTTACAGATCGGCAACTATCTCAAAAAGGGTTTCGGCGTGGCGGAAGCGTTCCGCCGGGCCGTGAATGACTTTGACGGGTCCCATGCCATCGCCATGCACACCGACATGGCACCCGGGAAGCTCTTTCTGGCCCATCGGGGAAGTGGGCAGGCCATCTTCGTGGGGATCGCCCCGGACCATTACATGCCCACCTCCGAGGTTTACGGCTTTGTGGAAGAGACGGATTCATACGTGAAAATCGAAGGGGATAAAGAACCGGAGGGAAAGCCCAAGGGGCGGATCTTCGTCCTGGACCAGGCCTGCACCGGCGGACTCTCGGGCATCACCGCCACGGGGTATGACGGCTCTCCCATCGCCCTGGCGGACACCGATATGAAGACCACCGCCATCACCTCCCGGGACATCGACCGGCAGGGCTATACCCATTACTTTCTCAAGGAAATCTCCGAAGCCCCCCGATCGGTGGCCCAAACCCTCCGGAATCGATGGCACCTGGAGGAGGGTCCCCATCGCTTCTACACGGTACGGCTGGATGAAACGGCCTTTCCGTCCACCCTGCGCCAAGCGTTTCTTGAAGATCGGATCCGGCGCATCTTTTTCATCGGCCAGGGAACCGCCGGCGTGGCCGCCGCCGCCTGCGCCGAAATCTTCAACTACTACCTCAATGATCCGCGACTCCACATCGGCGCCCTCAAGGCCTCGGAGCTGAGCGGTTTCCGCCTGAACGAAGAAGACGGAAAACAGGACATGGCCGACACCCTGGTGGTGGCCATCACCCAGTCCGGAACCACCACCGATACCAATCGGACCGTGGACATGGTCCGGGAAAAGGGGGCCCATACCCTGGCCGTGGTGAACCGGCGGGATTCGGACATCACCTTCAAGGTGGACGGGGTCTTTTATACGAGCAGCGGCCGGGACATCGAGATGTCGGTGGCATCCACCAAGGCCTTTTATTCCCAGATCGTGGCCGGCGCGATCCTGGGGTTGGCCATCGCCGGGTTCACCCGGCGCCGGGACAACACATTTGTTTCCAAAGAACTGGAAAGCCTCCTGAATCTCCCGGAACAGATGGAGAACGTCCTTTCCCTGAAGGATAAGATCGCCGGTTCGGCCGAGCGGCTGGCCGTGACCAAAACCTACTGGGCGGTGGTGGGGAGCGGTCCCAACAAGATCTCCGCCGATGAAATCCGGATAAAATTAAGCGAGCTGTGCTACAAGACCATTTCTTCGGACTACGTGGAAGACAAAAAGCACATCGATCTTTCCGCAGAACCCCTGATCATCGTGTGCGCCGCCGGGACCAAGAACACCGTCATGGGGGATATCGTCAAGGATACGGCCATTTTTCACGCCCACAAGGCGACGCCCGTTGTCATCACCGATGAGGGGGACCACCGGTTCGACCCGTATGCGGCCGACGTCTTTCATGTTCCCATGGTGAGCCAGCATCTGGCACCCATATTGAATACCCTGGTGGGGCATATCTGGGGGTATTACGCCGCCCTGGCCATCAACGAAGGCTCCCGCTTCCTCTTTGATTTCCGGGAAGACCTTCAACGTATCATCGACGGCCATGCCGCCAAGGGGCTCGATATCTACGAATTGGTCCTGGACAAGGGTTTCCGGGAAAAAATCGCTTCCTTTTACCAGGCCTTCCGGAAGAAAAAAGCCCGGCACCGGCTCCCCAGCACCATCGGATTCGATACGGCCGCGGAGCTCCCCTTGCTCCTGAAGTATCTCACCGGAAGGCTCCCGGTGACGGATTTTGAAATGGACTTCGGGCTCAAGGGGACCGCCGCCAACATGCTGCGATCCCTGTTTCACTGTCTCGGCGAATCCATCAACCAGATGGCCCGTCCCGTGGACGCCATCAAGCACCAGGCAAAGACCGTCACCGTGGGAACCAGCCGGATCCGGGAAAAAGTGGAAGGCATCCTCTTCGATGCCCTCTTCGAACGGCACTTCAATATCTCCCAGATCACCAACAAGAACGTCATTGTTTTGAAAAACCTCCAGGCCATCATTCACAAGATCAACGGGTCCACCCTGTACCGGATCCACGGATTGAACCTGTTGGGAGAACCCGCCGAGGAAACCACCATCGAAATAGTGGCAAAAGACGGAACGTCACTTTCGATCCCCTCCCGGGTGGAAAAGGACGCCGCCCTCAAGGGGACCAAGCGCATCATCGTCCAGGAAGGAAACGTCTACATCGGCAAGGGGCGCAAAGACGACCGCAGCATTCTGATCATCCCCATCATCACGCTTTCCAGCGATCGCCCGAACTTCATC
Organism: uncultured Desulfobacteraceae bacterium; assembly: GCA_964596535.1. GTDB lineage: Bacteria > Desulfobacterota > Desulfobacteria > Desulfobacterales > UBA2156. The sequence goes on along the minus strand of CAZQUR010000055.1, from coordinate 2,539 downwards.
GAATACCTGCTGCTTTTGGATTCGGCATTCAAAACAACGGTGCCCCTGCCGGATAAGATCAAGGCCCTGGGCGGCAAGTACGAGCGGATCAAGAATATCGTGCAGGAAAACAGTCTCACCTGGGAGGACGCCTTTCTGGAAGGCATCGAGACGCAGGAATTGTTCGGCAGATCCGCGGAAAAGGTGGGGGAGCAAATCGTGGCCCGGTTCAAAAAAGGCGGAACCCTCCGGGCCTAGAGCGGACCGTAAAAAAGCCGGAGATCCGGTACCGTCAAAAAGACTTCCCCGGCATGATGATAAAGCCAGTCCCGCCCCCCGGCGGCAAGGGCATCCACATCCGATTGGGCGAAAAGCCGGGCCGTTTCCGGGGAGCCCTCGGTATCCAGGATCCGGATCAGGTCCGGAACCACGGCGTCCCCGAAAAGATCCAGGAGGGCAAAAAGGGCGAATTCCTTTTTGCAATAGTCCGCCCGAAAAATCAGGGAAAGGAAAAGGGCCCGGACCGCACCCGTCTTGAGCGCCGCCCTGGTCTCCGATAAATGAAAATCGGAATAAACCCGGTCTTGAAATGTCCCGGGCCGCCAGTTCATACCGGATAGGGCCCTTGCCGCACGAAGACCCGCCCATCGGTCCGGCAGGGCGTTGACCAGGACCGGGACGGCTTTGGGATCGCGGATCCTGCCCAGCCCTACCACGGCAAAATACCGGACCACCGGGTCTCCGTCATCCGCCGCCGCCGTCAATGCCGGAAAGCCCGCGGGATCCCCGATTTCCCCGAGGATCTTCACCGCCCTCCAGAGGCGACGTGGATCCCCCCTTTCGATCTCCGCTTCCAGAAACGGGATCACGGGCGCACCGATGCGGACCAGGATTTCCGCACACCGGTTTTGTATCCCCACATCCGGTGCGGTCAGATGCGCCATCAGGTCCAAGACGGCGTTTTCCCGCATCGCTGCCAAAATCCGGGCCGCTTTTTCCTGCAGCACGGCATCCCCCTGGTTGAGCGCATTGATGAGCGGTGCGGCCGCCGGCGCACCGATCCGGATCAGGGCGGTTTCGGCCCGAAAGCCAAAAGACGACTCGGGATCCGCCAGAACCTGCATCAAGGGCAACACCGCCGGCGCACCGATTTTGGCCAGGGATTCTCCGGCGACTTCCGGGAGCACCGGCGCATCCGATTCGAGCGCATGGATCAGCGGCGTCACGGCTTCGGCCTCTCCGATATCCCCCAGGGCTTCGGCGCATCGGATCCGCACGGCCAGTTCTCCGGCGTTCAAGCCTTCGGCCAGCACGGGGGCAGCCGCCGGTCCCAGGGCCGTCAGGAGCCTTGCCGCCCAGTCGCCCCTGGAAAAGGGATTTCTTGTAAAGACCCCCATGAGGGGTTTTGCCGCCGGGGCGCCGATGGCGGGAAGGATCTCAAAGGCCACGGCTTCGAATCGGTTCGGATCCGATGCAAGGACCGTCAGAAAACCGGGGACCGCCGGGGCGCCGATTCCCGCAAGGGCCTCCACGGCCCGATTGCCGGCTTCTCCCGGGATCGTCGCCCGCTGGATCAAGGGGATCACCGCGGTCTCTCCCATGGCGATGAGGGCGTCCACCGCGGCCTGGACCAAAAAGGAATCTTCTCTTTCCAGAATTGCCAATAAAGGGTCCACCGCCCGGGCATCCCCGATTTCGCCCAGGGCCTCAACGGCCATCCGGGCGGTCTCCGCGTCCGGGTGCTGTGACGCCTGAATCAGGGGTTCCACGGCCGGGGATCCGATTTTCGCCAGGGCGCGGGGAATCTCATGCAGTGCCGGGGAGTCCTTTTCGTAAAGGGAATCCATGAGGGGCCCCACGGCCCTGGAATCCCCCAGTTCCCCCAGGGCGATGACGGCGGCGATGCGCACCCGGTCCGGATAAGGGGGGGCAACGGCTGAAAGTAAAGGTACAAGAACGGATGGATCCCCGATACTCCCCAAAAGCCGCGCCGCGGATTCCTGGATCCGGGGGCGGGTGTGGTTCAATGCGACGGTCAAAGGGGAGACCGCATCCGCCCCGAAATCCGCCAGCACCGTTTCCGTGACATACCGCACCCCGGGATTCGAGTGATCCAGCAAGGGGATCAATGGCCCGATGCCGCCGGGAAGGCCCAGGTCCCCCAGGGCGGCCACCGCGCTCTGAACCACTTGGGGATCGGAATCGTGCAAACGGTCCAACAGCGCCGGCATCCACCGGGGGTCGCGGCTTTTCCCCAGGATCCGGGCCGCCGCCATGCGCACCTCCGGATCCGGGTGTTCCAGCTTCAAGACGGCCTGTTGCGGCCGGACGGCACATCCGTATAGGATGCCCCAAACCAAAAGGACGATCGGCACCCATTTTCGGCCCAAAACAAGGATTCTATGCCGACTTGAATTCCCTTCCAAGTAACTTCACCCTGTTGATTTCCGATAAATCCCCTCAAGGGCGGGATTTTCGAAAAAAGTGTAAGGCGGGATTTTACATCCCGCCGCAAGACCGACGGCCACCTCCCGGCGGCATGCCTGTCCTCGCGCAAGCG
>CAZQUR010000054.1:0-19211 GCA_964596535.1 uncultured Desulfobacteraceae bacterium | reverse complement strand
TCGGTGTCTTCCTCGTGCTGCTGGTGGGTGTCGGGGCGTTCGTATATTGGGGGCAGTATCGGCGCGGCGCGGCGGCGCTTTTTTATTCGGGAACCATCGATGCCGTTCAATCGGACATCGCCTTTCTGGTGAGCGGCCGCGTGGCCGAGATCCGGGTCGACGAAGGCCAAAAAATCCGGGCGGGGCAGAAACTGGCGGCCCTGGAACCGGATGAATTTTTGGCCCGGAAAGCCCGGGCCCGGGCCGATCTGAAAAAGGCCCGGGCGAATGTGGAGCGCCTCCAAGCCCTTCTCGCCGTGAACCGGAAGGTGTTGCCTGTGGAAGTGGAACGGGCCGAAGCGGCCGTGGCCGCCCTGAAGGCAAAGGCCCGGGAGCTTGAAACCGGATACCGGTTCCAGGAAAAGGAAAAGGCGCGTTTTTCCCTCGAAACCGCCGCCGCCCGTCTTGATCTGGCCCGAAAGGAAAAGGCCCGTTACGACGCGTTGTACGCGAAAAAGGCGGTGTCCGAATCCGCCAAAGACGCGGTGGACCTCCGATTCGAGACCGCTTTGAAGGTCTATCAGCAGGCCCGGGAATCCTTGAATCTGGCTGAAGAAGGGTTCCGCACCGAGGAGATCGACGCGGCAAAGGCCAAGCTGGCCGAAGGAAAGGCCGCCTTGAAATTGGCCGAATCGAAGCTGGCCACCATCGACGCCCTGGAAAAAGAAGTCAAGGCGGCCCGGGCCCAGGTGGAAGCGGCCCGCACGGCGCTGGAGTTGACCGAGATTCAGTTCAACTACGCGACCCTGTCTGCTCCCTTCGACGGCATTGTTTTCAGCCGCAACATGGAACCGGGGGAAGTGGTGACCCCCGGCCAGGAAGTCCTTTCCGTGGCCGATCTTTCCCGGGTGGATCTGAAGGTCTTTGTCAACGAAACCGAAATCGGAAAGATCCGTCCCGGACAGAAAGTGGATGTGAGGACAGACACCTTCCCGGACCGCACCTATTCCGGCACGGTAGCGTATATTTCCCCCCAGGCCGAATTCACCCCCAAGATCATCCAGACGCAAAAGGAACGGGTGAAGCTGGTCTATCGGGTGAAAATCTCCATCCCGAACCCGGATCTGGAACTCAAACCCGGGATGCCCGCCGATGCCTGGTTTCGATGATGCCCGCCGGAGCGCTCCGGCTTCGGAATCCCCGATGGTCCTGGTCAAACACGTCAGGAAAACCTTCGGGGGGATCGCCGCGGTGACGGAGGCCTCCTTTGCGGTGGATCAAGGAACGCTGGCGGGGATGATCGGTTCGGACGGCGCGGGGAAAACCACCCTGCTGCGCATCATCGCCACCATGATCCCCCCGACCTCGGGGAGCGTCACCGTATCCGGCATGGACGCGGTGACCCGGCGTGACGCCGTGAAAGCCCTTCTCGGTTACATGCCCCAGCGTTTCGGGCTCTACCCGGACCTCACCGTGGAGGAGAACCTCGATTTTTTCATGGATATCTACGACATCACCGGCGTTGAACGGTCCCGGCGCCGGGAGAAGTATCTCGGTTTTTCCAAGCTGACACCCTTTGTCCGCCGCAGGGCCGGGGATCTTTCCGGGGGCATGAAACAGAAACTGGCGCTGGCCTGCGTTCTGATCCATCAGCCCCGGCTTTTGATTCTGGACGAGCCCACCAACGGCGTGGACCCGGTATCCCGGCAGGAATTCTGGGAGATTTTGGCCGAAATGAAAGCGTCCGGAATGACCCTTTTGGTTTCCACGGCCTACCTGGATGAAGGGGAAAACTGCGACCGCCTCGTGATCCTTCACAAGGGCCGCATCCTCGCCCAAGGCACCCCGGAAGCCGTCCGTTCCGGTTATCCGGATCTGGAAACGGCCATGATGAAACGCATCGAAACCGTGGATGCCGGCCTTGCGGAGGAGCGTTTTGCACTCTGACGCCGTTGCCGTGACGGATCTGGTAAAGCGCTTCGGCGCCTTCACCGCCGTGGATCATGTCACGTTCACCGTGCGTGCCGGAGAGATCTTCGGGTTTCTGGGCCCCAACGGCGCGGGAAAATCCACCACCATCCGCATGCTGTGCGGCATCATCACTCCCACCTCCGGGAGCGGTCATGTGGCCGGGTTCGATCTTTTCCGGCAACCCGAACGGATCAAGGAATCCATCGGGTACATGTCCCAGAAATTTTCCCTGTATCCCGATCTGACCCCCATGGAAAACATCCGGTTTTACCTGGGGATTTACGCCGTCCCCCCGTCATCCTGGAAAACGCGCATGGAATGGGTGATCCGCGCCACCCGGCTCGAATCGGTGCGCCATCGCCTCACCCGGGACCTTCCCCCCGGATGGCGGCAGCGCCTGGCCCTGGGATGTGCATTGCTGCACCGGCCCCGCCTTCTGTTTCTCGACGAACCCACCTCCGGAGTCGATCCCATCACCCGGCGGCATTTCTGGGAATTCATCCGGCAGCTCACCGCGGAAGGGGTGACGGTTTTCGTCACCACGCACTACATGGACGAAGCCCGGCACTGCGACCGGATCGTGATGATCGACGCCGGAAAAATCGCCGCCATTGGAAAACCGGCGGAAATCATTGAAAAGACGCTTCCGAATCGGCCGGATGCAGACCTTCAGGAGGCCTTCGTGGCCCTGATGCGGGGGCGCCCGTGAGCCTTAAAAAGATCGGGGCCATCGCCCGTAAGGAGTATTATCATCTGATCCGGGATTTTCGGAGCCTGTACCTGGCCTTTTTCATTCCCCTGCTCCTTATCCTCCTTTTCGGGTACGCCTTGAGCTTGGACGTGGACCGGATCCCCACGGCGGTGGTGGATCATTCCAAAACACCGGAAAGCCGGGAATTCATCGAACGGCTCCATGCGTCCCTTTATTTCGACGTGGTGGCATACCCCCCGTCCACGGAGAAACTGACGCGGCTCATCGACGGAAACCGTGTCGTGGTGGGCATCGTCATCCCGCCGGACTGGACGGCCCGGCTGAAGGCCGAAAAGGATGCGCCGCTCCAGGTCATCATCGACGGGAGTGATCCCAACTATGCCGGAAATACCCGGGCGTACCTCATGGCCGTCGTGGGTGAAAAGAACCGGAACCGGCTGGTGACGTTTTTGAACCGCCGGGGCCGGGAACCCATCGCCGTCCCCGTGGAGGCCCGGGTCCGGGTCTGGTTCAACGAGGCGCTGGAGAGCAAAAATTTCATCGTCCCCGGAATCATCGCCATTATCATCATGATCGTGGGCGCATTGCTGACCTCTCTTGTCATCGCCCGGGAGTATGAGAACGGAACCATGGAGACCATCCGCTCCCTTCCGGTCCGGGCGTCGGAATTTTTCTTCGGCAAAGCCCTGTGTTACTGGTTCATCACCCTGGTGGATGTGCTGGTGGCCGTTTTGATGGGTCAGGTCCTTTTCGGGGTGGTGATGAAGTCGAACTTCTGGCTCATGATCCTCGCCTCGATGATCTACATCTCGGTGGCCCTGAGCCTGGGACTCTTGATCTCCGTCAAGACCCGCTCCCAGCTCATGGCCAATCAGATGGCCATCCTGCTGACGTATCTGCCTTCCCTTCTACTTTCGGATTTTATCTTCCCCCAGGAAAACATGCCGGTGGTCCTGAAGGCCATCACCTTCGTCGTTCCGGCCACCTACTATATCGACATCCTCAACGGGTTGTATTTGCGGCATCTGGATTTTTTCCAGATGTGGGAGAATTTCGCGGTCCTGGCGGTCATGGCCGGGATCCTTTTGTTTCTCAATATCCGGGCCTTGAAAAAAGAGGGTTTGTAAGATGCGTTGGCTGCGGGTGCGGGAGTTGGTGCGCAAGGAATTCATCCAGGTGTTCCGGGACAAACGGAACCGGCCCATCCTGGTGCTTTCCCCCCTGATCCAGCTCGTCCTTTTCGGGTACGTGGTCACCACCGATGTCCGGGATATCCGGCTGGGGGTGGTGGACCATTCCCGGACACCGGAGAGCCGGCGGCTCCTGGAATCCTTCGACGCCAATCCCACGTTCCGGATCCTGTATCGGCTCGAAGATCCCAAGGCCCTTGACCGGCTGATTCTCCGGCAAAAGGTGGACCTGGGGATCCGGATTCCGCCCGATTTCCAGTCCACGGTCCGAAAACAAAAAACCGCTGCGGTTCAGGTGATCGCGGACGGGAGCATGAGCAACATGGCCGCCGTTCGGATCGCCTACACGTCGAACGTGGTGGACGGATATAACACCCGCTTGCTGCAGGAGCACATCAAACGCAAAATCCAATACGGGGAGATCGACCTTCGGGTGCGGACCTGGTACAACCCGAACCTGGAGAGTCAATTCTATTACGTGCCGGGGATTGTGGCGTTTTTGGTCATGCTTCTCTCCCTGTTGCTCACGTCCATGGCCATTGTCCGGGAAAAAGAATCCGGAACCATGGAGCAGCTTATCGTCACCCCTTTGAAGCCCTTCGAGATGATCCTGGGAAAGACCATCCCCTTTATCCTGATCGCCCAGGCCCAGATGATCATGGTGGCCCTGTTTGCCCTCTTTTGGTTCAACATCCCCATGAAGGGGAGCGCGTCGTTGCTCATGGCCGCCACCTGTCTTTTTCTGTTGAGCACACTGGGGATCGGGCTGTTTATCTCCACCGTGTCCCGAACCCAGCAGCAGGCCATGATGACCAATTTCTTTTTCATCGTCCCTTTCTTCATGCTCAGCGGATTCGTCTTTCCCATCGCCAACATGCCTTTGGGGGTGCAGTGGTTGACGCACCTGGATCCGCTCCGGCATTTCCTGGTCATTATCCGGGGGATTTTCCTGAAAGGGACCGGCATCGCCGTGCTGTGGCCCCAATTCCTGGAATTGGCCGTGCTGGGCGGGGTTGTCTTTACCGGGGCGGTGCTGAGGTTCCAAAAACGCCTGGATTGATTTAAAGCCGGCGTCTTTAAGGCGGGGGCGGGCTTGGGTGCAAGAGGGGGAGGAAAACAAATGGAATCGGATCCATGCGGCGAAAACCGCCGCCGGTGTTTCCTTTTTCAGACGACGCGTTTGATGAAAAAATGGATTTCTTTGCCGTCCTGCTCGGTTTTCAGAATTTCGTTTCCGCTGGTTTTGGCCCATGCCGGAAAATCCGTTAAGGATCCCGGGTCCGTGGAAATGGCTTCGATCACCTGGCCCACCCCCACGTCCTTGATCCCCTTGCTCACCTTGACCACGGGCATTGGGCAGGGGAGCCCTTTCAGGTCCATGACTTTGTCGGCTTTGATGGTTTCCGTCATTTTTTTCTCCTTTATTCGTCGGGTTTTTTAGAGAAAGAGCTGAATCCGGCTGTCCATGGCTTCTTCCAGGAACTTGGCCACACCGCAGAAGGTCAAATCCGGATAATCGATCATCTCTTCCCGCTTGAATCCCATGAGGTCCATTGACATTTCGCAGATGTAAATTTTCACCCCCAGCCGGCCGGCCATCTCCACCATCTGTTCCAAGGACGCCACGTTTTTCTTTTTCATGAGAGACTTCATCATGGCGGTCCCCATCCCGGCCATGTGCATCTTGGAAAGCTTAAGCTGCTCCACGCCCTTGGGGAGCATGGTCCCGAACATGGTGCTCACGAGGTCCTTGCCGCCCGCTTGTTTTTTCTTGTCGCGCAACAGCGGGGTTCCCCAAAACGTGAAAAACATGACCGCCTCCATTCCCATGGCCACCGAACCGGTGGCGATGATGAAGGCCGCCAGTGCCCGGTCCAGGTCCCCCGAGAATACGATCATGGAGATCTTGTTGGAGGGCACCCGCTTTTCGACACCCTCCAATCGGGTTTTCATTTCCTGAAGTTGTTGTTCCATGGCTTCCATTGGATCCTCCTTTTCCGAAAAGGCGTGAACGGTGCTCGCAAAAGCCTTTTTACGATCTTGTCTTTTTTAAAAAACCGGAGAGATAAAATGAGAACGACCCGCTGTCGGGCCTTAAGGCATGGGAGAAAGCAGTTTGTGGAGCCCCCCGCCCTGAAGGGCTGGGCTCCCCGGTAAGGTAATGACTTGTTTTGAGACAGCTTCCCTATAACCGTCTTGTTTTTCAATCCTTGCTTGGCCTGAGTCTCCTTGTTAATGGCTTTCGACACTTTTAATCAGCTCATTCGCGATACTATCGCTTTCAATGCGCATGATGCTTTCTTGGGCGCCGTTGCCATAGCTCAGAAGATTGATGCTGCCATACCAGACTGTTTTTTGATCCATGACAGCGAATTTTTGGTGAATCGACGCGTTTCTTTGAGTATACATCATCACGGCCTTTGAAAAGCGACATGAATAATCTGATCTTTGAGATCGAATCCGATCTGTTGTTTATATCTGAAAATAAGGCGTTGTCCGTGGGTTCATCGTCGTGGATGCTTTTTTCTGCAGTTTGGCCGGCAATTCGGTTTTCATCAGGCTTGCGTTCCGCTATCCCAATCTGTGCTTTCAGCCTATCGTTTTCTTTTATCAAGCGACGATTCTCGCCTAATAAAAGATTGTATTTTTCAAGCAACTCACTGTAATCCATGCTTTACTTTACCTTACCATAACCACTTTACAATCTTTGCTAAGAACACAAGCTTTACTCCTTTCGACTATTCCCGGCTGATGCCCGCAAGATCCTCCGGGCGCAGCCGGTAGCGAATGACATTGCCCTCATGCAGGCTGCGAAACTCGTTTCCTATATAATTGACGACCTCCACGCGGTCCGCCTCGGGGATATCCGCCTCGACGACCATGGCCATGACGAGCTCGGGCCGGAAGGCCTTCCATTCGAGCACGCTGCGGCGCACGGCCTTGCGAACGAAATCGCGATAGACCAGCGCAGCCTTTTTCGGGGTTTCGATCTCCGCACGCAAGGTCCTGTAGTTATCAGCCGAAGTCAGGTAGGCGTCGATATAGGCCTCCCGCAGCAGGGAAACATTGTTCAGCTCATAGACTCCGATAAGACCGTCAATATAGGTGCTGTCGTCCATTGTGAGATACGACATCGGTGCGAGATCGGCCTTCAACAAGGGGATGTTGGAGGCGATGCGCGAAGTTCTCTTGTTGATATCGTCGAAAGCCTGCAGATAAGGGATGTAAACGAGAAGAAAGAAGGACTGTTCAAAGGGATCATGAATGGCTGCTGCTTTTGTGATCATTATATCGAATTCTTCCGCGATCGCGAACTGGTCCTCAAGCGGCCTGAAGCTTGAATGGGTAATACCGACGGGCATGCGCCGCAGCCGGCCGGCCATGGCGGGATCGGCCAGAAGGCCGTCCGCGAGCAAAGCGTGGATGTTGAATAGGTCCGGCCGGCGAATTGTGATGGCAGCAAGATTGTCCACGACGTACTGGATCGCTTCCTTGTGATTAAGGATCATCACCGCTTCCTTGCGGTCCTTTCCGGATGCCTCCTGCCCGAATCGGATCAGGCGCTCGGTCTCGAGAAGGTTGTACGTGTTTCCTTCCATGCGTGATGACGCCCAGGAGAGATCGATCAGGAGCCGTTCAAGAATGCGGCGCGCATAGGTTCCCGCCGGCAGCGGGGCGGCGGTAGGCGTGCCGGCTTCACGCAGCCGCTGCCGGTCAGCCTCGGAAAGGTAGAATGTCTTATCCGGAATATAGCGGTCCAGGAATTCCTTTTTATAACTCGCCGGTCTGCGACGGTAGTAAGGCGTCTTCAAATGGGCGCGGACCACGGCAGCGCCCGCAAGGCTGTAACCCGTGACCGGGCCTTTCCCTGAAACTTCCAGTTTGCCTTCGTCAACGAGCCGCTTCAGAGCGCGCCAGACGGTAGTTTCACTCGCATCGGGGGCGGCTTGGCGGCGGATATCCTCCCGGCGAGCACCGGGATGGGCCGCAATGTATTCAAGAATAGCTTGGTTAGAGATCGGCATGAAACGATTGGTCAAAGCTGTGAAATGAATATGTCATTATAATGTAAGGATATTTCCAGGTTGTTAAGATATCGTTTCATTCTTTTTGAAATGATAATCGCCATAGACGGGCTGCAACGAAAACCGCCCGGCATGAAACGGTTAACCACTTGATATAAAGTCTTTATTAGCCGTTTTACCCCTGATTAGATATTAATGTTTCGCTGTAGTATTAATAAATTCGCTGTATTCGACCATCTTCCCCAGGGCCTTGACGGCCCTTTCCGGGGTGGGGAAAAAGATGCACTTGGTTTCGGTTCCCGGGACGGGATAGACGGTCCGCTCTTTCTGGCCCGAAACCAGGCCCACGCCGAATACGGGCTTTTGGTGCCGCTGGATTAAGTTCACGATATGCACAATATATCGGGATTCGAATTCATGGCACTGCCGGGTGATGTCCGCCACCACCCCCACCGAATAGGTGGGGTCGGCGTTTAAAACCGATTCTCCCAACCGGTCGATGAGAACACTTCGCCCGAAAATCCCGAGATTGATGACCGCATCGCATCCCTCCCAGGCCATCAGGAGGTCCATGACGGCAAGGGGGATATCAAGGTCTCGTTCCCCCACCAGGTCCACCGGGTTCGTCCGGCTCCAGTAGTCCGGAAGCAACCCGTCGATTGCGGTTTTGATTTCCCCGGACAGCTCCGGAACGTCAAGGCCGCATTCCGCGCAAAGATCCACGGTCACCACCCCCCATCCCCCGCCCAGGGTCATGATGGCCACCCGGTTCCCTTTTGGAAGCGGAAGCGAGGAAAACGCCGCGGAGAGATCCAACAAGTCCATGGGATGGTCCACCTGGATGACCCCGGCCTGGCGGCACGCCGCTTCGAAAATCCGGTGGTTGTGGGCAAGGGCGCCGGTATGGGTGGCTGCCGCCCGTGTTCCGGCACGGCTTCTTCCGCCTTTCAAGAGCACGATGGGTTTCTTTTTCCCCACGCGCCGGGCCGCCTCCATGAACCGCCGCCCGTTTTTTACGCTTTCAATATAAAGCATGACGGTTCCCGTGAGGGTGTCCCTCTCGAAGGCGTTCAGGAAGTCCTCCACGGTGGTCATGGCCTCGTTTCCGGATCCGCAGAAGGCGCGGATGCCGATCCCTTGTTGCTCGGCGAAGACCATCAGCTGGGTGCCCATGTTTCCGGATTGGGAGACCACCGCTGTGGCGCCGGGCAAAGGCCGGACATGGCTTCCGGTGCAATACAGTTGAATGTGGGGGTTGCAGATGCCCATGGTGTTGGGGCCGATCAGGACGATGCCCGCATCCCGGGCCGCATCCACGAGCCGCTCTTCCAGGGCCTTTCCCTCCGGTCCGGTTTCCGCGAATCCGGAGGTGATCAGCAGCATGTTCCGGATTTTTTTTTGCGCGAAGGGTTCAATGAGGGATAGGACATGTCGCGCCGGGACCGTCACCACGGCCAGATCCACCGGATCGGGGATTTCTTCCACGGAGCGATAGACCGGGCGCCCGGCGATGGTGCCGCCTTTGGCGTTGACCAAAAAGATGTCGCCTTTATAGCCGCCGCTGGCGGTCAGGGTGAAGAGCATGTGCCCCCATTTTCCGATTTGGGAGGAAACCCCCACGAATGCGATGGATCTGGGATGAAAGAATTTTCCCAAGAGCGCCGGATCCACGGGAGGGGGCAGCGGTTCATTCCCCGCCCCGGGATGCTTGACCACCAGGGCGTCCACGGCGCAAAGGGCGCCTTCCGAATCCGCGATCAGGGGATTGATGTCGATTTCAAAGATTTCCGGACGCTCCATCCCGATGTTAGACAATGCGACCAGAATATCGGCGAGCCGGTTCATTTGGATCCCTTTTTCCCCCCGAAAGGGTCCCAAAAGCGCCTGGGCGCGGATCTCCCGTATCATTTCGAGGGCTTCCTCCCGATCAAAGGGGGCCACCCGGAAGGCCACATCCGAAAAGACTTCGGCAAAGACACCGCCGACGCCGCACATCACCACGGGTCCGAAATGAGGGTCCCGGAAAAGTCCGGCCGCCAGCTCCCGTTTTCCCGCCACCTGGGGCTGGAGCAAAAAACCTTCCAGGTCTTTTCCGGCGTTTGCCGCAATGGCTTTGAGGGCGGCGGAGACGCCTTTTGCGTCCTGAAGGTGCAGGTAGACCAATCCTTGATCGGTTTTGTGAGTCAAGGCCGTCCCCAACCCCTTGACGACGACGGGGTAACCGATGGAGGCGGCAGCGGCAAGGGCCTGGGCCTCGTCGTCGGCCGTCGTTTCCCGGGGGATCGGGATGCCGTATGCACTAAGGAATCGCTTGGATTCGAATTCGTTCAAGACTTCAGTGTCGGTGGTCCCAAAGGATACCATGGTGTTTGCGTTCTCCGGGTGGATTTGTATTTAAGCGGTTCCCTCTTTCATGCGGACAAGGGTTCTCCCCTTGAGCTTTCCTTCAAGGATCCGATCGATATGAGAATCGAGTTGATCCATGGGGATTTCCCGGGCGAGCCGGGACAAGGCGGCCGGTTTCCACGGCCCGGCCAGCTTTTCCCAGGCGGTTTTTCGGGGTTCCATGGGGCAGTTGGCCGAGTCCACGCCGTACAGGGTGATGCCTCGGAGAATGAAAGGGTATACCGTTAAGGAAAGGGAAGCCGCGGCCACGTTCCCGCAACAGGTGACCGCCCCCCGGTACGCGGTGGTCTTGAGGGCGGCGGCGAGATATTCTCCCCCCACCGTGTCCACAACAGCCGCCCAGCGTTCCTTGAGGAGGGCTTTTGAAGGCGCGTCCCGGATCGCTTCCCGGGAAAGGATTTCCGATGCCCCGTGGTCTTTGAGAAAATCCGCTTCTTCAACCTTTCCGGTGGCCGCCGCGACCGTGTACCCCAAGCGGGAAAGAACGGCCACCGCCAGGCTCCCGACGCCACCGGAGGCGCCGGTCACCAGGATTTTTCCCTCTCCCGGAAGAATGCCGTGGGAAACGATCTTGTCCACCGAAAGCCCCGCGGTGAATCCCGCCGTTCCCAGAATCATGCTTTCCTCCATGGAGAGTCCCTCGGGGAGGCGGACCACCCAAGAGGCGGGGACCCGGATGTATTGCCCGAATCCTCCGGCCGTGTTCATGCCCAGGTCGTATCCGGTGACGAGTACCGGATCCCCGGTCGAAAAATCGGCCCCTTTCCCTTCCGCCACCACACCGGCGGCGTCGATGCCCGGGGTATGGGGGTAGGTCCGGGTGACCCCCTTGTTTCCGACGGCGGAAAGGGCGTCCTTGTAATTAAGCGAGGAAAAATGGACCTGGATCAAGACATCCCCCGGCGGGAGATCGGCAGGGGTTTTCCGGACAATTCGCCGGGTAAAGGTACCCGGTGGATTTTCCGTGACTTCCAGGGCGTTAAAGGGTGCAGTCATGTCCTTTTCCTTTCGGTTGAAGGTTTTCCGGATGCAGGCCAAATAAAGTAGCATAATCGTCCGCGTCTGTCCATGAAGTGCACTGAAATCAGAACAACCCGCGACGGATCTTTCTCTGCGTGACTTGTCATCGGGGCGCAGAAAAAATGGCCTGTTGTGATTTCGTCAGTTCTTGACAGGTGCGGGGACGTTCTTTATGATGCCGCATCTGCGGTTTCGACAAAAACCCCCGCTGTCCATCCCGCGCAAAGGATCCCGGCGCGGCTCCGATCCGCAGCGGGTGAACCGTGCGCCATTGCGGTTCCTGGTCATCGGAAAGAAAGCACTGCCCCGAATGAATCGCCGAACCTTCCTCAAGACCGCCGCCATGGGGAGCATTGCCTTTGCCGCCGGGTGTTCGCCCCAACCCGACAAAACCCTTTTTTCGTTGGTGCAGGCGCCCGAGGACATGGTGACGGGCCGGAGCACCTGGTACGCCTCCACATGCCGGGAGTGCCCGGCCGGGTGCGGGATCCTGGCCCGGAACCGGGAAGGCCGTGCGGTCAAGCTCGAGGGGAATCCCTTGCATCCCGTCAACCAAGGGAAGCTTTGCATGCGGGGACAGGCCGCCCTCCAGGGCGTCTACAACCCGGATCGGCTCACAACGCCCCTCATCCGTGAAAACGGCCGATTCGTGCCCATCTCCTTTGAAAAGGCGCTCTCGCTTATCCGGGAAAAAGGTGCCCGGGCGGCGGGGAAGGGACCGGACCGAACAGCGGTCTTCACGGAGATGGCCGGGCCCGCCCTTCTCTCCCTTTTCGAGACCCTCCTGGAGCAGTGGCGGTCCAAAAAACCCGTGATTTATGAACCCGTGGCCTATGAATCGTTGAAACAGGCCCACGCCCAGGTATTCGGAATCGACGGGCTCCCCGCCTATCGGATGGAGGGCGCCGATCTTCTGGTTTCTTTCGGCGTCGATTTTCTGGAGACCTGGCTTTCCCCCGTGGAATACGCCCGCCGGTTCAAGCAGATGCACGCCTCCGGTTCCGGGGAAAAAGGGATTTACCTTCATGTGGGGCCGTATGCCGGGTTGACGGCCGCCAACGCCGATCGTTTCCTGGCCACCCGATGCGGGGGGGAGGCCTTCGTGGCCCTGGGACTCCTCCGGGAGATCACGGAACAAAAGTCCCGCTTTCCGATCCCCCCGGAAGCGGCGGAACCGCTGAAGCGGGTTCTGATGCCGTATGACCGGGAATCCGTGATCAAACGCTCCGGGATCTCGCCTGCCCATTATGCGTTTTTGACAAAGCGCCTTTTTTCGGCCCGGAAACCCCTGTTCCTCGGCACTCAGGAGGCGTGCGCCGGGGAAAACAGCTCGGCCGCCGATGCGGCGATTTGCCTGATCAATGCATTCCTGGACCCCGGGGTTTCCCGCATCGATTTCACCCGGCGCCACGCCGCGGAGCGTGCGGCAACACGCGCCGCCGTCCTGGATCGCTTCAAAGGCCTGGCCCAGGGCCGTGCCGACCTGGTCTTTTTGAATAACATCGATCCGGTCTTTTCCATGCCGGAGAGCGCCGGGATCCGGGAGATCCTTGAAGAAGAGGCGCTTTTGGTGGTGTGTTTTTCTTCTTTTATGACCGACACCGCCATGCTCTCGGATTTAATCGTCCCGACGGCCCATTTTCTCGAAAGCGGGGATGTCTATGAAACCCAGACCGGCCTGTGGTCCCTCCAGCAACCGGTGATGGGGAATGGGGCCGGTGTTCCGTCTTTGGGGAATCTCCTTCTGGATCTTATTTCCGGAGATGCCGCCGCATCCCGGGATTATCGGGCGTATGTCATGGAGGATCTCATCCGGCGGGGCGTCATCGAAGACGAACACGACTGGATAAACGCCCTTCAACGGGGGGGCGTTTTCGACGCTTCTCCCGGGGAAACCGCCGCCGCACCGTCTGTCCGACCTTCCTGGTCCTGGGCCGGGACCCTGGCATCGGCCGTGGATCCGGGGGCGGCCGGGATGGTCCTTGCCGCGGTCCCTTCCATCCGCCTGTTCGACGGCCGGGGCGCCAACAAGCCGTGGCTCAACGAGGCGCCGGAGCCCATGACCCAGGTGGCATGGCAGACCCCGGTCCTCATGGATGCGGAAACCGCCGCCGAAAAGGGAATCCGACAGGGCGATATCCTCAAGGTCGCTTCCGCCTGGGGGGCGCTGGAAGCACCCGTATATTTGAGCCGATTCCAGCACCCGGATTTTCTGGTCATGGCCCTCGGGCAGGGGCATGGCGCTTACGGCCGCTATGCCAAGGCATTCGGGGCCGATGTCACCGAGGTACTTTCTCCCAATACCCACCCCATTTGCGGGGGGGCGTTGTATCAGGTGGCACCGGTCTCTTTCACGCCCACCGGCCGCCGGCAAAAACTGGCTGCCGTCGACGGGAGCCGGACCCAGCACCGACGCAAGATCGCGCTGACCGTCCCGTTGACCGCCCTTAACGAGCAGCCGGAAAAAGGGCATCATGGCCTGGGGATGTGGGATTTTCCCTTAACGCTCCCTCTCCCCGAGGGCTACGATCCCGCAAGGGATTTCTATCCGCCCCATGATCACGACGGCTACCGGTGGGCCATGGTCATCGACCTGGACCGGTGCATCGGGTGCGGGGCCTGCGCCGTGGCCTGTTATGCGGAAAACAACATCGGCGTGACAGGGGAAAAGGGGATCCTGGAGGGCCGGGAAATGGCGTGGCTCAGGATCGAGCGGTACCACGACGAGACCGACCCCACCCGGGTCGTTTTTCTGCCCATGCTCTGCCAGCACTGCGACAACGCCCCGTGCGAAGCGGTATGCCCGGTGTACGCACCCCATCATTCCAAGGAAGGCCTCAACAACCAGATCTACAACCGGTGCATCGGAACCCGGTTTTGCTCCCAGAACTGCCCTTACAAGGTGCGCCGGTTCAACTGGTTCGACCGGGAATGGCCGGCGCCGCTGAATCTCCAACTCAACCCGGATGTCACGGTCCGCAGCAAGGGGGTCATGGAAAAGTGCTCCTTTTGCATCCAGCGGATCAAAGCCGCCCACGGCAGGGCCAAGGATGAGAACCGGATGATCCAAGACGGCGAGATGATCCCGGCCTGTGCCCAGACCTGCCCCACCGACGCCGTTGTCTTCGGAAACCTCATGGATAAGACCAGCCGGGTATGGAAACGCGTTTCCAGTCCCCGGGCCTACCAGGTGATGGGATACTTGAACACCAAGCCCGCGGTGATCTATCTCAAGAAGGTGATCCGGGATGTCTGAAGACCCTCAACGCCACACCTTCGATACCATCGACGACAGCGTGCTTGCGACGCTGACGCCGGCGTCCCCATCCTATTGGATGGCGGTGGGGCTTCTGGCCTGCGGTGTTTTGATCGGCGCCGGGTGCTGGGCGTATCAGATCGCCGAGGGGATCGGGGTGGCCGGCATGAACAACCCCGTGGCGTGGGGGACGTATCTGATCAATTTTGTCTTCTGGGTAGGGATCGCCCATTCCGGAACCCTGATCTCGGCCATTTTGCACCTGATGCGGGCCTCCTGGCGGAATCCCATCGCCCGGGCCGCCGAAACCATGACGGTCTTTGCCGTGTGCGTGGCGGGCCTGTTTCCCTTCATCCATCTCGGCCGGGTGTGGATGGTATATTATATGCTCCCCGTTCCGAATCAGAGGAACCTGTGGCAGAACTTCCAGTCCCCCCTCATGTTCGACGTGGTGGCCATCAGCACGTACCTCACCGTGAGCAGCCTTTTCTGGTACACGGGGATGCTCCCGGACCTGGCCGTGGTCCGCGACCGTTCCAAAGGGTGGAAAAAGAAAATTTTCACCTGGCTTTCCCTGGGCTGGACCGGGGCCCATGAACAATGGCGGCATTACACCCGGGCGTATCTTTTCTTCGCCGCCCTGGCCACACCCCTGGTGATCTCGGTGCACAGTGTGGTATCCTGGGATTTTGCCCTGGGGGTGGTCCCCGGGTGGCACACCACCATCTTCGCCCCCTATTTTGTGGCCGGCGCCATCCACAGCGGCTTGGCCATGGTCTTAACCCTCATGATTCCTTTGCGGAAAATCTTCCGCTATGAGCGGATCATCACCGTCGACGTTTTGGAAAACGTGGCCAAGACCATCATCTTCACCGGACTCATCGTGGCCTTTGCTTACGGCACCGAGTTTTTCATCGCCTGGTACAGCCAAAACCCCGCAGAAATGGAGGTGTTCCGGTATCGTCCCACGGGGGATTACGCGGCGGGATTCTGGATCATGGTAGTGTGCAACACCCTCGTCCCCCTGGTTTTTTTCTTCCAAAGGGCCCGGCGCTCCCTTCCGATCCTTTTTTCGGTCTCCATCCTGGTCAACGTCGGCATGTGGTTCGAGCGCTTCGTGATCATCGTCACCAGCGTCAGCCGGGATTTCATCCCCCACGCCTGGGGACGTTACGCCCCCACCTGGGTGGAATTCGGAATCATGCTGGGGAGCTTTTCACTCTTTTTCTTTCTCTTCGTCCTCTTCGTAAAACACCTGCCCTCGGTTTCCATGACGGAAATGAAGGAGATGCTGGGGCAAGGAGGCAGCCATGGGGAATGACCGGACCATCCTGGGGGTCTTTTCCGATGAATCGAAAGCGGTTTCGGCGCTTTCCGCGCTTCAAAATACCCCGTGGTCCGTCCGATCAGTGCACTCCCCGGTCCCCAGCCGCCGCATCGCCGGCGCCCTTTCCGTCAAGCCCAGCCGGGTGGGTTATTTCACCCTGGCCGGCGGGATCATCGGCTTTTTCACGGGGTTTGCCCTGGCCGCCTACACGGCGGTGCAATGGCATCTGGTGGTGGGCGGAAAGCCGGTGGTGGCCCTGGTCCCCTTTTTCATCGTGGGTTTTGAGTTTACCATCCTCTTTGCAGTATTCGGAAATGTGGCGGGGTTGATCCATCAGATGAAACTCCCCGATTACAAGGCCCTTGCCCATCACGACGGCCGCTGTTCGGGATCCGCCTTCGGGGTGACGGTGGTCTGCCCCGCGGCGGATGAAGCCTTGCTGCTCCGATTCTTTCACGAAAAGGGCGCGGAAACGCGGATTCTGTCATGAACGAGACCGCTCAACGCACCGCCGGACCCGTTTTTTTCACCCGGATCCTTGTGGGCGGGGCGATGGGGCTCGTGGGTATGGGTCTGGTCTTTTTTTTCATCGCCCTTTCGGGAACCCAAGCGGATCGGGCGTGGCAGGCATACCTGATCAGTTTTCTCTTCTGGTCCTCGGTGGCTCAAGGGGGGCTTTTGTTTTCGGCGGTGATGCACATCACCCGGGCCCGCTGGGGGCGGTCTTTGGCCGGTGCGGCGGAGGCCCTGGCCGGTTTTTTCCCGGTCTCCTTCGTCTTGTTTTTCGTTCTTTTTTTGGGCCATCACCATCTTTTCCCCTGGGCGCACATGGAACTGGGCGAAAAGGCGGGATGGTTGAATACAAAAAGTGTATTCATCCGGGATACGGCGGGACTTTTCATCCTGTACGGGATCGGAACCTGCTATCTTTTTCATTCATGGGCGTTTCGGCTGAACCGAAGCGCCGAAAGGGGGCGGTTGAAAACCCTTTTCAACCGGTTATGGGGCGGCCGGCCCGTGGATCCGGATCGATTCCGGGGGCGCACCACCCTTTTCGCGGTGTTGTATATCATTGCCTATGCCCTCGTCCTTTCCCTCATCGCCTATGACCTGGTCATGGCCCTGGACCCCCACTGGTACTCCACCCTCTTCGGAGCGTACCATTTTGTAAAGGCCTTTTACATGGCGCTGGGCGTGCTCATCATCCTTGCCTCCCTCCTTCATATGCATCCGGCGGTCCCCTTTGCCCTGCGCCCTTCCCAGTTTCACGACCTGGGGAAACTCTTTTTCGCCTTTTGCCTGGTCTGGGCCGACTTTTTTTACTGTCAACTGGTCGTGATCTGGTACGGGAACATTTCCGAAGAGACGGCCTATGTCATCCAAAGGACCCTGGCGGCACCGTGGCGGCCCCTGGCCTGGTTCGTCTTCACGGTGGCCTTTGTGATCCCCTTTTTGATTCTGCTGAACCGGAAGATCAAGTCCAGCCCGAAATGGATGAGCCTGCTGAGTGCCTTTGTCCTGTTGGGTCTGTGGTTGGAGCATACCCTCCTCATCGGCCCGGCGCTGAATCCTCATGCCCGCGCGCTGCCACTGGGGATTCTAGACGGTTTTGTCTTCATCGGATTCATGGGGCTGATGATTTTGGCAACGGCATCGGTGTTCCACGTATTTCCGGAACTGGCCGAAACCCGGATCCCGGAGGGGCCGTGATGCTCCTGCTTTTCATCACCCTAACGGCCGCTGCGTTTTTGATCACGGCGGTGCTTATCGCCACTGGAGGGAAACCCCTGGCCGTTCTGACGTCGCCGCTTCAGGCAAAGACCGTGTTTTTAAAAAACAAGGGGGCCCTGGCCGGGTTTGGCGCGGCGGTCTTTTTGGTCGCCGCCTTTTTATTCTGGTTTTACGGCGCCTCCGGCGCCGGAATGGGTCCGGTGCAGCCGATTCCCTTCAGCCACCGGGTGCATGCCGGCGTGAAGGCCATTTCCTGTGAATTCTGCCACCCGTACGTGCGGCGGTCCATTCATCCCGGATTGCCGCCGGTGGAAAAGTGCCTGTACTGTCACAACCATATCATCCCCGAGCATCCGTGGATCCAAAAAGAACATGAATATTTCAACACCCGTACCCCCACGCCCTGGAAAAAGGTTTTTTACGTCCCGGAGCATGTGGTGTTCAATCATGAACGCCATCTGAAAAAGGAGATTGACTGCGCCCAGTGCCACGGTCCCGTGGAAACCCTGGATCGGCTTCCGAGAAAACGGTTCAAGATGGGATTTTGCATCACGTGTCACCAGGAAAAAAAGGCCAACCTGGGATGCTGGCTGGCCTGCCACAACTGAACCCGAAGGCGCCGGGGGGTGGAGGAAATGTATACGGCACCATCAAAGAGGACAAAATCGGCCTTTTACGATTTCATCAAAGAGGATAAGATCGGAAAAAGGAAACGCCCGACGTGACCGAACCGAACGCCCATCAACCGTACGCCACCGCCAGGGGCTTCTGCCTGACGTCGGCCTTCTGGATGGTGATTGCCACCTTCATGGGGCTCTTGGGCGCCACCGAACTGATCGCCCCGGATCTCCCCGGAACCTTTTCGTGGCTCACCTTCGGCCGGATCCGGCCGGTCCACATCAACCTGGTCCTGTTCGGGTTCGTGACCCCGGGACTTTTGGCGGCGGCCTTTTACTATGTGCCCCGCCTGTTGAAAACCCCGCTGTTTTCGGAAACCCTGGGACGGATCACGGTGGTTGCGTGGAACCTTGTCCTGGTCGCCATCCTGGTCTCCCTGTGCCTGGGATACACCCAGGGCCGGGAATACGCCGAGCCGGTGTGGATCATCGATGTCCTCGTCGTCGGGGCGCTTGCCCTGATTTTTTTCAACCTGACGGTCACGGTGAAGCGCCGGGAGGAGCCGCTCTTGTATGTCTCCATCTGGTACGTGCTCGCCGCCGTGATCTTGACGGCCCTGACCTACTGTCTGGGAAACGTCATCTGGCGGCCCGATACCGGTGCCCTGACCGGGATTCCGGACGCGATCCTGTTGTGGTTCTACGGGCACAACATCTTCGGGCTTCTACTCACTCCCCTCTCCGTCGGGGTGGCGTATTACGTGATTCCCCGGGCCTGCCGAGCCCCCCTGTACAGCCATACCCTGTCTCTTCTGGGGTTCTGGTCGCTGATCGTGATCTACACGCACATCGGGACGCATCATCTCCTCCAGGTTCCGGTCCCCACCTGGCTCAAGGTCATCGCCATCACGGACAGCGTGGCCATGGTGATCCCGGTCATGGCATTCCTCATCAATATCTGGTACACGGCCAGAGGA
>CAZQUR010000053.1:0-19934 GCA_964596535.1 uncultured Desulfobacteraceae bacterium | reverse complement strand
TGCAAGTATCACACGATATGGATACCCAAATATCGGAAAAAGAGGATCTATACAGCATTACGCAAGCACCTTGGTCCGATATTTCGGGAGTTGGCGGGTCAGAAGAAAAGCCGCGTGGAGGACGGGCATCTCATGCCGGATCACGTGCATATGTTGCTTTCGATTCCCCCGAAGTACTCGGTGGCTCAGGTGATCGGGTTTATCAAGGGAAAGAGCGCCATCCATATCGCCAGGACATATGTGGGTCGACAAAAGAATTTTACGGGGCAGCATTTTTGGGCTCGGGGCTATTTTGTATCCACAGTGGGTCGGGACGAGAAAGCGATCCGGGAATACATCAAGAAGCAGGAAAAAGAGGATCGGAGAATAGATCAGCTCCACATGTTCGAATAAGCGCGCCACCTTTAGGTGGCACTTAAACCAATCCGCTTTGAGCGGTTCATAAATTCAAGCCTCCGGCTTTGCCGGAGGTCTATGACTGGATATCGGTTGTTTCCGGTTGAAACAGGCAGGGGATGATCTTCTCGGATCCGGCTTTTTTGGGCCTGCCCCGGGAGGCGTTGCTGTAGTCTGGAGCAAGCCGGCCGCTTTCTCAAAACGGGAGAAATGTGCCAGTATCGAACCCATCGATTTAATTGGTCGGGGCGATTGGATTTGAACCAACGACCCCTTGAACCCCATTCAAGTGCGCTACCAGACTGCGCCACGCCCCGACCGTGAGTAAGTCGAATTTATCAATTGGCCGTTGCCCTGTCAAGAAGGGATGTGGTATCTCCCTTATTATCTTTTTCGGATCATTTACATCGGAGATACCCTCCGGGCATCTTTTTTTTACGGCAACAGGATGGAATGATGAAGCCGGCGCCGCAAAAAAGCATCCTGCCTCAGCCAGTACCCCGGGGAGGCACCCTCGGCGTGGCGGCCCCTTCGGGCCCTTTTGATCCGGCGCTGTTTAAAAAAGGACTGGCGGTGCTGGCCCGGATGGGGTTTCAAACGGTGGTGCCCGAGGGTCTTTCAAAAAAAGCCGGATATCTTGCCGGTACGGACACCCACCGGGCCCATATCCTCCACGAGATGTTTTCCGATGGGTCGGTTGAGGGCATTATCTGCGCCCGGGGTGGATACGGTTCCATGCGGCTCCTGCCCCTGCTGGATTTTGACCGCATTCGGAAAAATCCCAAACCCCTGATCGGGTTCTCCGATGTTTCCGCGTTGTTGAACACTCTTTACCTTAGATGCGGGCTGGTGACGTATCATGGCCCCGTGGTGACGACCCTCGCGGAGGCAACGCCGAAGGTCCGTAAATCCTTGAACGCGGCCTTGCAGGGACGCCATCCCCTCGAACTCGCTCCATCCCGGCCCCGCACCATACGACCGGGGAAAGCAAAGGGGATCCTCATGGGCGGGAATCTGACCACGTTATGCCATCTGGTGGGAACCCCCTTTGCCCCGCGATACAAGGATGCCGTCCTGCTTTTGGAGGACAAGGGGGAACCTTTATACCGGATCGACCGGATGCTCACCCAGATGAAACTTTCGGGGTGCTTCAAGGGAATCACCGGGCTTGTTCTCGGTGAATTCCTGGACTGCGGGGACCTTCGCGGCCTTTACCGGGTTTTGCGGGATATTTTTTGGGAATATGAAATTCCGATCCTCGGCGGGTTTACAATCGGCCACAGCCGGAAGAACCATACGGTTCCCATCGGTCTTCCGGTGGAGGTGGATACGCACCGGGGATCCCTTCTCTTCCAATGGCCGTGAACGCTGTCGACGCCCTCATGCGGCGGGGAACGGCGGAGGGGATCTTTCCCGGCGGGGTGCTCCTGGCGGGTGTCAAAGGAAAGATCGTTTACCACGAGGCGGTGGGATACGCGGATCTTTTTTCCCGCCGGAAGATGACGACCCAAACCCTTTTCGATTTGGCGTCCCTTACCAAGCCCCTTGCCACCGCCCTGGCGCTTTTCGCCCTTCACCAGGAAGAAAGACTCGGCCTGGATCAGCCGGCGGCGGAGTTTGTGACGGCTTTTCACAAAAAGGGAAAAAACCGGATCACCCTCCGGCATCTGCTGGCCCATGAGTCGGGCCTTCCGGCGTACCGCCCCTATTACCTGGAATTGTCCCGAATCCCTTTCCTGAAGCGGAAATCGCATCTAAGGGACCTTTTGGCGGCGGAAAAACTCGAATCCCCTCCGGGAACGCGCACCCTTTACAGCGACCTGGGGTTCATGGTTCTGGAATGGGTTGTAGAAGCGGTTTCCGGAAAGCCGCTGGATATCTTTTTGGAAACGACCCTTTACGGAAACGTGTTTTCTTCCGGTGGAAAGGGGCTTTTTTTCCCGGGAACCGCCCATGCCATCGGGCATGAATCGGCTGCCGCCACCGAATTTTGCCCCTGGAGAAACCGGGTGATGATCGGACAGGTGCACGATGAAAACGCTCATGTTGTGGGGGGGGTGGCAGGGCATTCCGGGCTTTTCGGAACCGCCGTGGATGTCTTCAAGCTTTTGACGCGGCTCCTTGGGGCGTTTCACGGGCGCGACGCGGCGCCCCTTTTCTCCGGAAAATTATTGAA
The DNA here is from genome assembly GCA_964596535.1 of uncultured Desulfobacteraceae bacterium. Classification (GTDB taxonomy): domain Bacteria; phylum Desulfobacterota; class Desulfobacteria; order Desulfobacterales; family UBA2156. The sequence continues at coordinate 17,362 of CAZQUR010000053.1, read as the reverse complement.
AGAGGCCTTTTCTCCTGATGCACCGGGTAAAAGAGCCCTGGGTTTTGACACGCCTTCTCCGGAAGGGCCGTCTTGCGGCCGGCATTTTTCGTCAAACACCGTCGGCCATCTCGGTTTCACCGGAACCTCCTTCTGGGTGGATCTGGACCGGGAAGCGGCGGTGATCCTTTTGACCAACCGCATCCATCCCACCCGAAAAAACGAAAAAATCCGGATTTTCCGTCCCCTTTTGCACGATACAGTCATGGAGACCGCCGGGATCGTTTCCTGAAACGCAACAGCACGCGAATGCCCAGCGGGTTCTGCCTGGCGGCAGTGCTTCGCGGGTTGTAGCGAAGCGGCATTCCCGCCTTGCAAGGCAGCGGCGCGCGTCAATCTTTTTGCTTGTGTTGCCCATGGCTTTCTGTTAGGGCTCAACATTTATAAAGCACACCGTTTATCAGACGATTTTCAGCGGTTTTTTTCTCAACATCATCGGACATAAGCGCCGGTGCGCTTGATGGATAAAGAGGCAACATGAACTTTTTCTTAGATTCGATTCTGGGCTTTTTTTCAAATGACCTGGCCATTGATCTTGGAACCGCCAACACCCTGGTGTATGTGAAAGGAAAGGGGATTGTGATGCGGGAACCCTCGGTGGTGGCGGTCCGCACCGACAACCGATCCAAGAACCGGGTGCTGGCGGTGGGTCAGGAAGCCAAGAGCATGTTGGGGAGGACCCCCGGCAACATCGTGGCGATCCGGCCCCTGCGGGACGGTGTCATTGCGGACTTCGAAGTGACCGAGGCCATGTTGCGGCACTTCATCCGAAAAGTGCACAACCGGCGCGCGTTCATCCGGCCGCGCATCATCGTGGCGGTGCCTTCGGGCATCACCCAGGTGGAAAAGCGGGCGGTCCGGGAATCCGCCGAGTCGGCAGGGGCCCGGGAGGTCTTTCTCATCGAAGAGCCCATGGCGGCGGCCATCGGGGCGGGGCTCCCCATTACGGAGCCCACCTGCAACATGGTGGTGGACATCGGCGGCGGGACCACGGAAGTGGCGGTCATTTCCCTGGCCGGGATCGTCTACAGCCGTTCCATCCGGGTGGCGGGGGATAAAATGGACAATGCCATCGTCCAGTACATCAAACGCAAATACAACCTTCTCATCGGCGAGACCACGGCCGAGTTGATCAAAACCGCCATCGGGAACGCGTATCCGGATCCGGAAAACCTGGAGACCGTGGAAGTCAAAGGCAGGGACCTGGTGTCGGGAATCCCCAAAATTCTGGCCATCGATTCGGAAGAGATCCGCATCGCCATCTCCGAACAGATCGATGCCATCGTGGAAAGCGTGAAAATCGCCCTGGAGCAAACCCCCCCGGAGCTGGCCGCCGACATCGTGGATCGGGGCATCGTGTTGACCGGCGGCGGGGCGCTGTTGCGCAATTTCGACAAGCTGCTCCGGGAAGAGTGCGGCCTTCCCATCACCGTGACCGAGGATCCCCTTTCCACCGTGGCGACCGGTTCCGGAATGGCCCTCGATTCCATCGATATCCTCAAACAGGTGACCATCGACTAAAGAAATGCTTTCAAGGAAGATGGCGATAATTGCCGGCGCGGTCCTGCTCATCGCCGTCAATATGATCGTCATTTCCGTGATGGTCAAATACGGAGAGCCCGAGTCGGGCATCGAAAAAACCGCGCTTTATATCAGTGCACCTTTCCAAAACGCCTTCCATTACGTGGTGAACGGATCGAAAAACCTGTGGCGGCATTATTTTTTCCTGGTCTTTGCGGCCAGGGAGAATGAACAGCTGAAAAAAACGCTTCAGGCCGTCCGGGAAACGAATCGACGTTTGGCGGAGATCGAGTTGGCCAACATCCGGCTGAGACGGCTTCTGGAGTTTCGGGAGACAGTCCCCTACGCCACGATTTCGGCGGAAGTGGTGGGGAGGGATCCTTCCCACTGGTTTAAGACCATCGTGGTGAACAAAGGAACCGGCCAGGGGGTTCGAAAGGGTCTCCCCGTGGTGACCCCCGAAGGCATCGTCGGTCAGGTGATCGAATGCACTCCCGGATATTCCAAGATTTTGCTCGCCATCGACCAGAAAAGCGCCGTGGATGCCATGATCCAAAGGACCCGGACCCGGGGGATTGTGGAAGGGGATCCCGGGGGGGGGTTCAATTTCAAATATGTGCTTCGAAAGGAAGACGTCCGGGTAGGCGACCGGGTGATTTCCTCCGGTCTTGACGGGGTCTTTCCGAAAGGATTTGATCTGGGATCCGTTTCGGGTGTGGTCCGGCCGACGGCGGGTATGTTTCAGGTGGTGACGGTGTTGCCTTCGGTGGATTTTGAAAGGTTGGAAGAGGTTTTGATGATTTCGAATCCTCCCGCCCATGCATTCATGGAAAACAGATGAGGTTTCTCCAGACGACGACGGTGTGCCTTTTTATCGTTGTTTTCAACACGGCCATGGTGCCTTTTCTTTTCTTTCCACAATATGTTTTTGATCCGGCCGTTCCTTATATATTATTCATGTCCCTTTTGGGGTCCGGCCGGAGGGCCTTCGGGGTATCCGCAGGACTCGGCTTGGTCATGGACGGCTTTTCGGGTGCCCCCTTTGGATTATACACCACCGCGTATCTGTGGATGACGGCGGCCATGCGGCAGGTGTCCACCCTGATCCGCGTGGATCAGGTATGGATGATCCAGTTGTTTGCCGGATTGGGTGTCCTGTTCGAGGCCATGGTGCTTTTAGGCATGACCGCCCTGATGGATCCCGGATTCCGGATCCCTTCCGCGGCGGCGGAGCGTATCGGCGTGCAGATGCTCTTGGCGGCCGTCCTTGCGCCCTTTCTCTTTTCCTTGCTTTACCGGATGGTTCCTACGCGGAATCCCTCCGCGAATGAATCCCGGCCCAGATCCGGAACGAAGCCATGGCGGACTACCTCAAAGGGATAGACAGTGAATGGTTCAGGCACCGCCTGAGCCTGGCCGTTCTCGTGGCGCTTGTTGCCTTTGTCGTCATCATGGGCAGGCTTTTCCATCTCCAGATCGTTGAAGGAGAAACGTACCGGATGCTTTCGGAGACCAACAGCATCCGACTGCAGACCGTAGAGCCCCAGCGCGGCCTGATATTCGATCGGAACGGTGAACTCCTCGTGGACAATCGGCCCTCATTTGATGTGACCGTAATTCCCCGGGATGCGCGTCCCGTTTCCGTCACGTTGCACAGACTCGCCCGGTACGCGGGAATTCCTTTTGGTGAATTGTTCACCCGGATGGAGAAGCACAACGGGAAGCCCGCTTTCAAGCCCGTGTTGCTCCACGCGGACGCGGATCGGAATATTCTGGCCGCCATCGAAGCGAGGCGCTTCGACCTCCCGGGTGTTTTCATCGATGTCAAAACCCGGCGGCAATACCTCCACCGCGCGTCCGCCGCCCATCTGTTGGGGTATCTCGGAGAGGTGAATTCCACGGAACTCAAGGACAAAAATTATCCGGGCCTTCGCTCCGGCGATTTAATCGGGAAATGCGGCGTCGAGAAAGCCTATGATGCCGTCCTCAGAGGAAAAAGGGGGCGCCGGCAGGTGGAAGTCGATGCATCGGGGCAGGTGATGCGGGTCATCCGTCAGGTGGATGCCGAACCCGGAAAAAATCTATTTCTGACCATTGATCACCGTTTGCAGCAACTGGCGGAAACCCTCCTGATGGATGTGGCCGGCGCCGCCGTGGCGTTGGATCCGAGAAACGGCCACGTTCTGGTGTTGGCCAGCAGCCCGTCATTCAACCCCAACGCCTTTGTTTCCGGGATTTCCCACAAGGATTGGCAGGCGTTGGTCTCGAATCCCCGGCGCCCCATGGAAAACAAGGCGATCCAGGCGGAATATCCCCCGGCCTCCACCTATAAGATCATCACCGCCATCGCCGGCCTGGAGGAAGGGGCAATCGATGAAAACACCACCCTTTTCTGTCCGGGCCATTACCGTTTCGGGAACCGATCGTACCGATGCTGGAAAAAAGGGGGGCACGGGCACATGAACGTGGAGACGGCGCTTACCGAGTCCTGCGACGTCTTTTTCTACCAGGTGGGCCAGCGGCTGGGAGTGGATCGACTGGCCAAGTGGGCAATGCGATTCGGTTTCGGCGCGCCCACCGGGATCGACCTCGAACACGAATCCGAGGGGTTGATTCCCACCGCCGCGTGGAAAAAAGAAAAAACGGGGATTCCCTGGCAGAAAGGGGAGACCCTTTCCATCGCCATCGGGCAGGGATTCAATCTGGCGACGCCCCTTCAACAGGCGGTCATGATCGCCGCCGTGGCAAACGGCGGGATCCGCTATAAGCCCATGCTCATCCAGTCCATTCGGAGCGCGGACGGAAAAGAAGCCGTTCACCTTGAAAAAAAGGACGTGGATCACATTCCCTTGCACCGGCGCACCCTCGAAATCATCCAAAAGTCCCTGTGGAACGTCGTCAATACCCGGAAGGGGACGGCATGGAAGAGCCGGGTGGAAGGCTTGCACATCTCCGGGAAAACCGGGACCGCCCAGGTCATCGGGAGAAAAGAAAACACGACGGAAGAAAACGACAAGAAGCGCCTGGAAAAATATAAGGATCACGCCTGGTTCGTGGCGTACGCACCGGCCCAAGATCCCAAGATTGCGGTGGCCGTGATCGTGGAGCATGGAGAGCATGGCTCAAGTGCGGCGGCCCCCATCGCCAAGGCTTTGATTCAATATTATTTGATGCCGGAGGGAAAAGCCGAAACGCCGGCCGCGGGACGGACCGGCAGAATCGAGCGGCATTAGCGTTCCCTCGTAAGGAATGGATAACGGCACGCCGGAAAAAAAATCATGTTCGACAGAAGACTCATTGAAAATTTCAACTGGGGGCTTTTGGGTCTGATTTGCCTCATCGGCGGTTTCGGTCTGATGGTGTTGTACAGTTCCGACACGGCCGGGGACGCTGCGGTACGGATTCTTTTTTCCAAACAACTGATCTGGTTCGGTGCGGGATCGGTGTTGATGATCGCGTGTTTCTTGTTCAACTACAAACACCTGGATCGTTGGGCCCATTTCATCTACGCGGCATGTATCGTCTTGCTCATCTGCGTTCCCCTTTTCGGAAAGTATGTGGGCGGGGCCCGGCGGTGGCTCGCTTTGGGGCCCGTCTCCATCCAGCCCTCCGAATTGGCCAAGCTTGCCGTCATTATCATCTTATCCCGGTATTATTCGAGGGTCATCAATGCCGAGGGCCTGACCTTCCGGAACCTGATCCCCCCCATGCTTTATACGCTGGTCCCTTTTGTGTTGATCCTCCGGCAGCCGGATTTGGGGACGGCCATGTTGATCCTCATTATCGCGGGGATAATGACGATTTTTGTCAAGATCGAGCGGCGCACCCTGCTGGGTATCTTTTCCTTCGGGGCGCTGTCCGTCCCCTTAGTGTGGTATTTCCTGAAAGGATATCAAAAGCAGCGGATACTGACCTTTTTGAATCCGGACCGGGACCCTCTCGGTACGGGATATCATATCATCCAGTCCAAGATCGCCATCGGATCCGGTATGATGTTCGGAAAAGGGTACCTGAAAGGGACTCAGAACGCCCTTTCTTTTCTTCCGGAGCAGCACACCGATTTCATCTTTTCCGTCCTGGCCGAAGAGTGGGGATTCATCGGGGCCTCGGTGATGATCCTGTTGTTCTTTCTACTGGTGGTCCGGGGACTGCATGTGGCGTACGGGTGTCGGGAACCCTTCGGCACCGTCCTGGCCGTGGGGCTTTCCGCCATGCTCTTTTCCCAGATCGTCATCAACATCGCCATGGTCATGGGGTTGATGCCCGTGGTGGGGGTCCCCCTCCCGCTGGTCAGCTACGGCGGATCCTCGGTGGCCAGTGTCATGGTGGCCGCGGGGATTCTCCTGAATATCAGTATGCGTCGGTTTATGGTGGAATGAGGCGCAAAAACGGTTGGATGTTCCGTGAAAACGCGTATTTAATGATTTAAATGGTCGGAAATTAAAAAAATGAAAAAACCTTTGACAACGATTCGAACCGGATGCTATAGACCGCTCGAGCCGAAAATCGGCCGGTGCTTGCTTCCATTTTTGAATCTGAAACCCGCTGGAGGGGAGGCGTTTCCATGATTCAGATCGACGGTTCTGTTGGTATTCAGATCATTAATTTCCTTTTCCTGATTTGGGCCCTCAATACGGTTTTATACAAACCGATCCGCAACATTATCCGAAAGCGCAAAGAAAAGATTGACGGGCTTGCCCACAGCATCGAAACCTTTGAAAAAGAAGCCTTGGAAAAAGATGCTGCCTTTTCCTCGGGCATCAAAGACGCCCGGAACAAGGGGATGAAGGAAAAGGATGCCATGCTGGCCGAAGCCGCGGCCAAGGAAAAGGAAATTATCGAGCGCATCAATCAACGGGCCAGGGAGGAACTGGCGGCCTTGCGCGGCGAAATCGAAAAAGACGCCCAGGCGGTGCGGGCCTCCTTGGAAAAGGAAGTGGACGCCTACGCTGCGGCGATTGCACAAAAGATACTGGGGAGGTCGGTCTGATGAAGCCGTTGAAAAAGGGCGGAAGACGAAATGCGCGTCGTACCGTGTGGGCCCGGATGCTTCTGGCCTGTTTTTTGATGTTGTGCGCATCCGGAATTGCTTTGGGGGCATCCGGCGGGGGCCACGGAGAAGAAGGCGCCCCCAAGGGCTGGGTGGCCACGGATACCTATCGTGTCATGAATTTTGTGGTGTTGGCGGTGGCTCTTTTCTTCGTGTTGCGCAAGCCCCTTTCCCGGGCATTGAGCGACCGGACCAAGGGGATCAAGGAGCAACTCCGGGAACTCGAAGAAAAGAAAAAGGCCGCCGAACAGGAGCTCATCCAATACGATCAAAAATTGGCCCGGCTGGAAAAAGAAGCCGCGGAAATCATCGCGCGGTACAAACAGCAAGCGGAAGATGCCAAGGCAAGGATCCTCACCGAAGCCGAATCGGCCGCCGAGAGGCTCCAGGAACAGGCCCGGCGGAACATGGAGTTCGAGCTCAAGGACGCATCCGCCAAGCTGCAATCCGAAATCCTGGAAAAGGCACTGGCCAAGGCGGAGGCCGTGATTCAAAATAAAATTTCGCCCGAAGATCAGGACCGGTTGATCGATGAATATTTAAATAAGGTGGAGGCAAAGTGAAAAATCTGGCGATAGCACGGCGTTATGCCAAGGCACTCCTGCTGATCGGAAAAGAGGACGGCCGGGTGGAAACCTACCGGGAAGAGATTGCAAAGATCGCCGACCTCATCGGAGCCGAAAAGGCGCTGGAAAGAGCCATCACCAATCCTTTATACGATAACTCAGCCCGGAGAAAGGTGCTGCAGACGGTCATCGAAAAGCTGGGGCTTTCCAACTCGATGACCTCTTTTCTGCTGCTTTTATTCGACAAGAAAAGAATAAAATTTTTAAGTTATATCAATATTTTTTATCAAAAAATGGCCGATGAGATCAAAGGCATCGCCCGGGCGAAAGTCATGTCGGCCGTCGATCTGACCGAAAGCGCCGAAGAAAAGATTCAAGCCACCTTGTCAAAGATCACCGGGAAGACCGTGGTGCTGGAAAAGGAAGTGGATCCCGCGCTGATCGGAGGGATTGTCACCCGGGTGGGGGATCTGGTTTTAGACGGGAGTATACGGACACAGTTATATAATATGAGAGAAACTTTAAAAAGGGGTGAGAGGGTCTGATGGAATTACGAGCCGAAGAAATTAGTCAGATCATTAAAGAACAGATCACGGATTTCGAAAAAAAGGTCGACTTAAGCGAAACCGGAACTGTTCTGTCGGTGGGGGATGGAATCGCCCGGGTCTACGGCCTGGAAAAAGTGATGGCCTTGGAACTGGTGGAATTTCCGGGAGGCATCCTGGGACTGGTGCTCAACCTCGAAGAGGACAACGTGGGTGTGGCCGTCATGGGCGAGGATATCCACATCAAGGAAGGGGATATCGTCAAACGCACCGGCCGCATCGCGCAGGTCCCGGTGGGCGAGCCCGTTTTGGGGCGCGTGGTCTCGGCCGTTGGGGAGCCGCTGGACGGTAAAGGCCCCATCGATGCCAAGGAAACCCGGCGTGTGGAAATGGTGGCGCCGGGCGTCATCGCCCGAAAGAGCGTGCATGAACCCTGCTACACGGGCCTCAAGGCCATCGACGCCATGACCCCTGTGGGCCGGGGACAGCGGGAGTTGATCATCGGGGACCGGCAGATCGGAAAGACCGCCGTGGCCGTGGATGCCATCCTGGCCCAAAAGGAAACGGATATCTACTGCATCTATGTGGCGTGCGGCCAGAAAAAATCCACCGTGGCCCAGGTGCATGCCATTCTGGAAAAACACGGCGCCATGGAATATACCACGATCGTGGCGGCATGCGCCAGCGATCCGGCCACCCTCCAGTACGTTGCGCCGTATGCAGGATGCGCCATGGGCGAATATTTCCGGGATCGGGGGCAGCACGCCCTGATCATCTACGACGACCTTTCCAAGCAGGCCGCCGCCTACCGGCAGGTGTCGCTGCTCCTGCGGCGGCCCCCGGGACGGGAGGCCTTTCCGGGCGATATTTTTTACAACCACTCCCGGTTGCTGGAGCGCGCCGCCAAACTCAACGATGAACTGGGGGCCGGTTCCCTGACGGCCCTTCCCATCATCGAAACCCAGGCCGGCGACGTTTCCGCCTACATTCCCACCAACGTCATCTCCATTACGGACGGCCAGATCTACCTGGAGCCCGGACTCTTCTTTGCGGGTGTCCGACCGGCCATCAATGTCGGCCTCTCCGTATCCCGGGTGGGGGGGAGCGCTCAGGTCAAGGCCATGAAGCAGGTGGCGGGGACCCTTCGCCTCGATCTGGCCCAGTACCGGGAACTGGAAGCCTTTGCGGCTTTTGGAAGCGACCTCGATAAAGCCACCCAGCGGCAGTTGACCCGGGGTCAACGCCTGGTTGAAGTCCTAAAACAACCCCAGTACCAGCCCTTGCCCATGGAAAAGCAGGTATCCATTCTTTACGCCGGGGCCCGCGGATTCCTGGACAGCCTGCCGGTGGAAGTGTTGGCCAAATATGAGGCCGGTCTGTATAAATTCATCGAAGAACGGTACCCGCAGATCTTTTCGGAGCTCAAAGAGAAGGAACAGATCACCGACGATCTTGAAGCCCTCATGAAAAAAGCCTTAACGGAATACGGCGAGGAGTTCAAAGACACCATCAAATAGCCCGCCAGGAGATCCTGCTCGTCGTCTTGGACGCAAAGACAAGCCGGTACCGGCGCTGCAATGGGCAACAGATAGGGACCGATTGATATGGCAAAACTGAAAGAAGTCAAGAATAAGATTTCTGCGGTAAAGAAAACCCGGCAGATCACCAAGGCCATGAACATGGTCGCTGCATCCCGGTTACGCGGTGCCCAGAGCGCCATGGAGGCTTTCCGCCCCTACGCGAACAAATTTGCCGAGGTTCTGGGGAGTCTCGCGGAACGCGCCGGTGAGGACATCAGCAGCGCCCTGATCGTTCCCCGGGATGAGGTCAGGAAAATCCATATCGTTTTATGTACTTCGGATCGGGGTCTGTGCGGCGGATTCAACGCCAACCTGATCCATCGGGCGGGTACCTTCGCCAAGGAAAAAGCCGCGCAGAACCTGGAGGTCTCCTTCACCAATTTCGGAAGAAAGGGACGGGCCTGGTGCAAAAAGATGGGGTTTTCCGTGGTCCGGGAACACCTGGGAATTGTGGGGAGCCGGTTCGGCTTCAATGTGGCCACCGCCTCCGGCCGGGATCTCATCGACGGATTTCTCAAGGGTGACTACGATGAGGTTTACTTGATTTACGCTGAATTTGTGAGCATGGCCCGCCAGACGCCGAGACTCAAACAACTCCTTCCGATTCCCCCGATTGAAGCCGAGGAAGTCACACCGGCCGGGGATGCGGGGACGACAGGGTATCTGGCGGAGCACATCTGCGAGCCTTCTGCCGATGCGGTATTGGGGGACATGCTTCCCCGAAGCATCTCCGTGCAGATCTACAGCGCCCTTTTGGAAACATCCACCAGCGAACACGCCGCGCGCATGGCCGCCATGGACAATGCCACCAAGGCCTGTAACGACATGATCAACAGCCTGACGCTGGCCTACAACAAGGCGCGGCAGGCGGCCATTACGGCGGAATTGATGGATATCGTCGGTGGTGCCGAGGCCCTCAGGGGGTAACGCCGATAACGGATTCTTGTATATCGTTTGATAGGAGGACGATCGATGGGAGAGAACATAGGTAAAGTGGTGCAGGTGATGGGGCCCGTGGTGGACGTGGAGTTCGAACAGGGGAATCTGCCGACGGTTTATACCGCGCTGACGATCACCAATCCGGCCATCGACGACACGCCGGACAACCTCGTGGTGGAAGTGGCCCAGCACCTGGGGGACAACGTGGTGCGGACCATCGCCATGGACATTACCGACGGGCTGGTTCGCGGACAGCCGGTGACGGATACCGGTGATCAGATCTTGATGCCGGTGGGGGAAGCCGGCCTCGGCCGGGTGCTCAACGTGGTGGGCCGGCCCGTGGACGGTCTGGGCCCCGTGAGCATGGAAAAGACCATGCCCATTCACCGGGAAGCCCCCAAGTTTACGGAACAGGACACCACGGTCCGGGTTCTCGAAACGGGTGTCAAGGTCATCGACCTTTTGGTGCCGTTTCCCCGGGGCGGCAAAATGGGAATGTTCGGGGGCGCCGGCGTGGGAAAGACGGTCATCATGATGGAAATGGTGCACAACATCGCCATGCAGCACGGCGGCATTTCGGTCTTCGCCGGCGTGGGCGAGCGGACCCGGGAAGGGAACGACCTGTATCACGAAATGAAGGATTCGGGCGTGTTGCCCAAAGCCGCCCTGATCTACGGCCAGATGACGGAACCCCCCGGCGCCCGCGCCCGGGTGGCCCTGTCCGCCCTGACGGCGGCGGAGTATTTCCGGGATGAAGAAGGCCAGGATGTGCTCATCTTCATCGACAACATTTTCCGGTTCACCCAGGCGGGCTCGGAGGTGTCGGCCCTTCTGGGACGCATGCCCTCGGCGGTGGGGTATCAACCCACCCTCGCCGTAGACCTGGGGGAACTCCAGGAACGGATCACCTCCACGGACAAAGGGTCCATCACCGCCGTCCAGTGCGTGTACGTCCCCGCGGACGACCTCACCGACCCGGCCCCGGCCACCACCTTTGCCCATTTGGACGGAACCGTCGTATTGTCCCGGCAGATCGTGGAGCTGGGGATCTATCCGGCCGTGGATCCGCTCGACTCCACGTCCCGGATCCTGGATGCCGCCTACATCGGGGAGGAGCACTATCAAACCGCCCGGCAGGTCCAGCAGATCCTCCAGAAATACAAGGAACTCCAGGACATCATCGCCATCCTGGGCATGGAGGAGCTCTCCGATGAAGACAAGGTGACCGTGGCCCGGGCCCGGAAGATCCAAAGATTTTTGTCCCAGCCCTTCCACGTTGCCGAAGCCTTCACCAACAAGCCGGGCGTCTATGTAAAGCTGGAAGACACCGTCCGGGGTTTCAAGGAGATCTGCGACGGAAAGCATGACGACCTCCCGGAGCAAGCCTTTTACATGGTCGGCGGTATCGAAGACGTGGTGGAACGCGCCCGTCAGATGGCCGAAGAAAAGTAGACTGAGGCGAACCCATGGCGGAAAAGACGATAAGACTGGAAGTGGTCACCCCCGAACGGATCGTGGTGGACGAGGATGCACGAATCGTCATGGCCCCCGGGTTGCTTGGGGAATTCGGCGTACTCCCCGGCCATACCCCGTTTTTGACGACCTTGAAAATCGGCACCATGCATTATTATGACGGTGCGGGAGCGGAGCGATTCATATTCGTGAGCGGCGGTTTTGCGGAAGCCCTCCCCGACAAGGTGACGGTCTTGGCGGAGTCGGCGGAGCGGAGAAGGGATATCGACGTGGAACGCGCCAAGAGTGCCCTCGAACGGGCCCAACAGCGACTGGCCGAAGAGGGGAAGCGGCAGGATATCGATTTTAACCGGGCCCGGGCGGCCCTTGAACGCGCCCTGTACCGGCTGAAAATGGCTTCGTCCCCGAACATATGATCCAAAAGGGATTCTTTCCTTTCGAAGAATCCCGTCGATATCAAACGAAAAAACGTGGAGGGGCAGACCGTGTATCCGGTTTGCCCCTTTTTTGTCCATGACCGCTTTGGAAATGGAAGACACAAAAAAAATCCGACAGGAAACGGATCCGGCCCGGATCGCCGTGGTGATCCTGGCCGCCGGGCTGGGCAAACGCATGAAATCGGACAAGGCCAAGGTCCTTCACGAGATTCTCGGGGTTCCCATGGTCATGTACGTCGTGCATGCGGCCCGGGCGCTGGCCGGGAATAACGTCATCTGCGTGGTCGGGAACCAGGCCGACGCCGTGAAAAAGACCGTTTCCCGGCAGGGGCAGGTTCTTTTTGCACTCCAAAAACACCAATTGGGGACCGGCCATGCCGTCCTGTCCGCCATGCCGCATCTTCCCGCGAACGTGGAAGAAGTGGTCATTCTTTCCGGAGACGTCCCCCTGTTGTCCGTGGAAACGCTAAAGGCGCTGGTGGCGGATCATGTGGATTTTCAACGGGATCTTACCCTCCTCGGAGCGCGACTCGACAATCCCACGGGCTACGGTCGCATCCTTTATGATGCGCATCGCAGGGTGACCGCCGTGGTGGAAGAAGCCGATGCCAGCGAAGCGCAACGGCGGATCAATGTGGTCAACGCGGGGACCTATTGCGCCCGTCGCGCCTTTTTATCCGAAGCGTTGCAACGGATTCGGCCGGAAAACGCCCAGGGGGAATTTTATCTGACCGACATCATCGGCATCGGTTACCGGACAAAGAGAACGGTGGGGGTGGTCATCGGCGAAAACCCGGCGGAAATGATGGGAGTCAACACCCCTGAAGACCGGGATCGGGTCGAGGCCATCATGAGACGGGGTCGCTGGAAATCTGTTGACTTTATGGAAAAAAAACATGTATAAGATCGAATGAGGTGAGCCATTGGAAACCAACAGCATAACATCCCGATTCGATGAAATTGAAAAGCGGGTCGAACGATTGATGACGGCCCTAAAAGCGCTCGAGGAGGCCAATTTACAACTTAAGAATAAAAACAGGCAATTAGAGGAGGAACTTCAAGCCAAGGTGGAGGCGGAGACCCGGTATCAGCAGGAAAGGGAGTCGATCCGGGAAAAGATCGACGGCCTGCTGGTCAAACTCGAAGATATTTCAGAAGCTTCGCTGTAGCTTGGAGAAAAAAGATCGGAAACGACGCGTTGTGGAACAACTTGTCACCATAGAACTGTTTGGTCAAACGTATACCTTTAAGTCCGAGTCGGAAGCGGCGCGTGCACAGGAGGTCGTCGATTTTTTGGTCAAGGAAGTGACAAAGGTCGAAGAACAACTCAAAAGTCAAACCGCGCATATATCCAAATTGGCGATATTGCTTCTCGCTACATTGAATATTGTCAATGAATACTTTGAGTGGAAAAGAACATATACGCTCCTTCTGGAGAATATTACAAATCGTTCGGACCATCTCATTCAACTTCTCGACAGAAACGATTCGTCCGGCGATTTCGTGATATTGCAGCCCGGAACAGAGCCTTAAGTCGCTTCCTTTAGACCCCCCGATCTTTTTTCAAACCGGTTCCACCGGCCGCGATCGGCCGTTGTCCCCTTTTCACACAGCATGCACCGGATTTTGTGATACGGGGACAAAACCCGCCGTTCAAGCCTGCAGTGCTTCGTCGGGCCTTCATGCCGCCGCATGCAGCGGAAGATTCCCACCGTTATCCATGCGGAGATGATCCAGGAGAGGAAAAATGAACGGATTCTATATACTCATCGGGGCGGTGGCGTTCGGCGCGGGGTTTGTCCTGGCCTACTTTTTGAGGGGTCGCCTGGTCGCCGAAAAGGAGAAAGCGGCCAAGGAAGAGGCCAAAAACAGCCTTGAGACAGCCCAACAAAAAGCCGACGCCCTGATCAAGGAAGCCAAAATCGAGGCCAAGGATCGGCTGCTCAGGATCAAGTCTGAATTTGAAGCCGAAACCAAGGAGATCCGCTCCGAATTAAAGAATAAGGAAGTCCGGCTCGTCCAGAAGGAAGAAAACATCGATGCAAAAATGGATCAGCTTGAGCGGCGGGACCGGCAAATCCTTAAAAAGGAAAAAGAGCTGCTCCAACAGGAAGACACCCTGGCCGAAAACGAACAGCGGTACCGGTCCCTCATCGAGGAGCAAAAAAAGCAGCTCGAAAAAATATCCGGATTGACGGCGGAACAGGCCAAGGAGTTGTTGATCCGGGCCATGGAAAACGAAGCGCGCTATGAAGGCGCCAAGCTCATCAAGCGTATCGAAACCGAAACCCGGGAAGATGCGGACAAAAAGGCCAAGAAGATCATCGCCACTGCCATTCAGCGGTACGCGGGCGACTATGTGGCCGAGCGGACCGTATCCGTGGTCCAGCTCCCCAGTGACGAAATGAAAGGGCGGATCATCGGGCGGGAAGGGCGGAACATCCGGGCCCTGGAAGCCGCCACGGGGATTGACTTGATCATCGACGACACCCCCGAGGCCGTGATCCTTTCCGGTTTTAACCCGGTGCGCCGGGAAGTCGCCCGGTTGTCTTTGATGCGGCTCATCACCGACGGGAGAATCCATCCGGCCCGCATTGAAGACGTGGTAAAAAAGGTCAGCCAGGAAGTGGATCAAACCGTCAAAGAGGCGGGGGAGCAGGCGGCCTTTGATCTCGGCATCCACGGTATCCACAAGGAACTCATCAAAACCATCGGAATGCTCAAGTTCCGGACCAGCTATTCCCAGAATGTGCTCCAGCACTCGATAGAAGTGGGATTCCTCAACGGTGTCATGGCGGCGGAGCTGGGATTGAACCAGAAGCTGGCCAAGCGGATCGGACTCCTCCACGATATCGGAAAGGCCATCGATCACGAAGTGGAAGGGCCCCATGCACTCATCGGATCCAAGCTGGCCAAAAAGTTCGGAGAAGCCCCCAAGGTGGTGCATGCTATCGCGGCCCACCACGAAGACGTCCCGCCGAACAGCGTTTACGCCGTCCTGGTACAGGCGGCCGACGGGTTGTCGGGGGCGCGCCCGGGCGCCCGAAAAGAGCTGCTCGAAAACTACATCAAACGTATCGAAGAACTGGAGACCATCGCCATGACCTTCCCGGGTGTCGCCGGGGCATATGCCATTCAAGCCGGCCGGGAACTGAGGGTCATCGCCAAGAGCGATACCCTGTCCGACGAGGATGTGGTCCTCCTGTGCCGGGACGTGGCCAAGAGAATCGAAGAATCCCTGTCCTTCCCGGGACAAATCAAGATCACGGTGATCCGGGAGACCCGGGCCGTGGAGTATGCCAATAAATAGATGAAGGTTCAAGGGTTCAAGGGTTCGAGGGTTCGAGGGTTCAAGGGGTCGAGGGTTCAAGGGTTCGAGGGTTCGAGGGGTCGAGGGTCCAAGGAGTCGAGGGTTCGAGGGTTCAAGGGGTCGAGGGGTCGAGGGGTTGAGGGTTCGAGGGATTGAGGGTTCGAGGGTTCAAGAATCAAAGGGTAGGGCGGCATTTTACATGCCGCCGAGACGGGGTTTCACACCCGGTCGTACAACGGCAGAAGGAGCGGTCATGAGCAGGATTCTGGATGTGCTCCACGAACGGGGCTTCATCGACCAAAAAACCCACGAACGGGAGTTGGAGACCTATTTGAGATCCGGGGAAGTCACGTGTTATATCGGCTTTGACCCCACCGCCGACAGCCTCCATGTGGGGAGCCTGGTCCCCATCATGTCCCTGGCGCACATGCAGCGGGAGGGATGCCGTCCCATCGCCCTGGTGGGCGGCGGGACCGGCTTGGTGGGGGATCCCAGCGGCAAGACCGAAATGCGGAAACTCCTTACGGAAGCCTCGGTGCGGGCCAACGCGGCGGGAATCAAGCGGCAGCTTTCCCGGTTCCTGGATTTCGATCAGGGACGCGCCCTCCTTTTGAACAACGCGGACTGGTTGGTGGAACTGAAGTATATTCCCTTTTTACGGGATATCGGCCGTCACTTCAGTGTCAACCGGATGATTAAGACCGAGAGCTGCCAGATGCGCCTGGACTCCGAGGAAGGCTTGAGTTTCATCGAATTCAACTACATGGTCCTGCAGGCATATGATTTTCTGATCCTGTTCGACCAGTGCGGGTGCCGTCTCCAGATGGGGGGAAGCGACCAGTGGGGCAACATCGTGGCCGGCATTGACCTGATCCGGAGGATGCGGCAGACCACGGCCTTTGGCATCACCTTTCCCCTGATCACCACCGCAAGCGGTGCCAAAATGGGAAAGACCGCCCGCGGTGCGGTTTGGCTGGACTCAAAACGCACCTCTCCTTACGAATATTATCAGTATTGGGTGAATACAGAAGACGCGGATGTGACCCGTTTCCTGGCCCTTTTCACCTTTTTGCCCATGGATGAAATCCACGCGGTCCGCTCCCTTGAAGGCGTACGGCTCAACGCAGCAAAAGCGGTTTTGGCCTTTGAAGCGACGGCCTTGGCCCACGGTCGGGAAGCCGCCCTGGATGCCTTCCATGCCGCTGCCGGATTGTTCGGCATCCCCGCCATTTCCGAGGATCTTCTGCCGTCTTCCGGAATTCCCCGGGGGGATGCCGTCGGTGCCGACGACGCGGTTCCCACCACCGTGATCGAATCCTCGGATCTGAAAGCCGGGATTCCTGTATTCAAGCTGTTCAATACCGCAAGTCTGGCGATTTCGGGGAGCGCCGCACGGCGCCTCATTGAGCAGGGCGGGGCGTATATTAACGGCCGAAGGGTGGAAGCGGTCGACGCCGTGGTGACGGACCAGGACCTGGTGGACGAAGTGATCCTGTTGCGGGCCGGAAAGAAAAAATTTCACAAAATTAAAATAAAAAGCTAATTTTTCTGTTGACAGCACCCGTTCCATCGTTTATAAAGGCTTTTCTAAACTGATCTTTTAAAGAAGACGGGCACATACGGGCCACCGAAAAACGATTGAGGGTATTTTTGAAAAATAAAAAAATACCCTCGAAATATTCTTGACAACGTTTTGCCTTTGACATATTCTTAAAAATATCCCAGAAAATGGGAAGGGGGACGTTTCTTTTTGAAACGGGCCTTTGATCTTTGAAAACTAAATAGTGAAACCGAGTCGGGCTTAAAAAAAACGCCTCGACCGAATCCGTTCGGTCAAAGCGAATCGTTTAACTGGAGAGTTTGATCCTGGCTCAGAATGAACGCTGGCGGCGTGCTTAACAC
>CAZQUR010000052.1:0-20275 GCA_964596535.1 uncultured Desulfobacteraceae bacterium | reverse complement strand
GCAGGTTCGTTGAGCAGATAATGGGTGACGCTGAGCTTTTGTTTCCGCGAATCCGCCATGCGGATGCAGACCGTTTCCGTCTGCGGTGCGGACGGATCTTTTAATGCCCGCTTGTTGTGATTGGAGATGACCATGCCCAGGGAGTCCGGATGGTAAACCTGTTCGATCCCTTTCCCCACCATCTCCTCGGGCGTCATACCGCACAAACGGGACCACTCGTCGTTCACCCCCCAGAAAAACAAATCTTTCCCGACCGCGGCCGGATGGGCGACTTGATGGATGAACTGGATCCGGGAGTGATAGACCTCCAGATAGTACTGGCATTCATGACAGCCGTTTTTGCATCCGAAGGTACTGGCCTCTTTTCCGGTGAAACACGTCTCCAGTTCGCTTTTGAAAATGGCGCACTCCCGGCAATTTCCGGCATGATCGGTCTTTTTCAAAAATTCCCAGCATTTTTGCATGGATCGGAAGAAAGGGCCTCGAAGGGCCTTGCCACCCAAGGACGGGGGGACGGACTGACCCGTGGTTTTTAAAAACAAGGCCAGTTCCTCCACGGGAATGGCGTAATTCCGGCCGACCCGATGCGCCCGGAGTTTTTTGGAGCGGATCCAGAATCCGATGGTGTTTCGGTTGACACCGCATATGGCCGCGGCCTGGGAGACCGTCAGGGGTTTTCGTGAAAGTTGCATCATTCAACCGGGGAATGGATCTGTTCAGTCCTCCGTTTTGATTAATTTTTTAGTCAAAATAAAATTATTGAATAAAAATTGTGAGCGAAATTAGCAAAAGGCAATTTTCAAGTCAAGGCCAAATTGCAAAAACCGGATCTGAAAAATGAAGGGATGGGTGTGGCGGTTGGATGAAGAATGGATGTGCTTCGCGAAAAAGGCTCGGGAGAAGCGCAGGGACCGACTACCGGCCCAGAAGGCTGTGCGCCAGGTCCAGGAGGGCGTCCGGATCCGGCGGTTTTTCCATGTACCCTTCGGGCTCCGGGATATTTTCTTCCGGGTGCAAGTTGAGCATGTTCAGGAAATGAGAAAAAGCCTTTTTTTCCACGGCGGAAAGCATGATGACGGGAATGAGGGAAAGGTTTTTGTCGGACTTCAGTGCGCGGTACATGACCGCTCCTCCCTGATCCGGCATCATGACATCCAGAAGGATCAGGTCGGGCCGAAGTTGACGGGCTTTCTGAATTCCTTCCCGCCCGTCTTTGGCGGCCACGGCATGAAACCCTGCGGTTTTGAATAGAACGGAGAGGAACGCCCGCATGTCGACGGCATCGTCGACGATGAGGATCTGCTTTTTTTCCATCTACACCATATTCGCCACTTTGTCCGGATGGTTCACGCTGGCCACAGGACATGAGGCCCGCAGCACCACCTGTTCCACGGTGCTTCCGAGGAGGGCCTCTTCAGGATCGACCTCCCGGGTGTGATGGGCCATGACGATGAGATCGGCCTCTTTTTCCCGTGAAAACTTCAGAATCTCCACATAGGGCGTCCCCTCCCAAATCTCCACGGTATAGTTGTCGCAGCCGTCCAGTTTGGAAAGGTAGCGCTTCTCGATCTTTTCCCGGGCGGCCCGGATCCCGGCTTCGATGGCCTCCTGGCTCGGCGGCTGCCCGGTGGAACCGACAGGGATGTCGCATGCATGGAAAATATGGAGGGTCGCCCCGACTTCCCTGGCCAGCTTCAATGCCCAGAAAAAGGCGTAATCGGAAGCCTTTGAAAAATCGGTCCCGAAAACGATGTGGGAAAAAAGCTTCCAGCAGGTGGTGCACGGCCGGCTGATGATGACCACCGGACACCGGGCCGCTTTGGCCACCCGCTGCATGGTACTCCCCACGACGCCCCGGTACCGGGTGGCGCCGACGTCTTCCTGCCGTGTGTGGGCGCCCATGATGATCATGTCCACATCTTCATGCCGGGCCTTGCGCAGGATTTCCCGATGCGGGACGCCATAAACCGCATCGATTTCGACATCCGTGCTGTAGGACAACAGGTCTCCATAGGTGTTTTTCATCTCTTCCTTGACCCATTCGATATAATCCGGGCTCACGGTTTCCACCTCTCCCGTCCGGACGTCCGTGACAAAAGGACTGAATCCGCGCGTGGGAATACCCAGAACGTGAAAGACAAACAATTTTGCCTCCCATTTTGTCTCGAGGTCGAAGGCCACCTTGGCCGCGTTGTCACAGGTGGGGGACGCCGTGGTGGCGAACAGAATTTTTTTAAACATGGGTCATCTCCTTATCTGGCATTCCGGTGGGGTCCCATGAAAACTGAGTTCCCAGGCGATTCCGTCGATGAATTCAAAAAGGGTGTAGATCGTGTCGAATTCGAACAGTTCCATTTTGTCCCCGAAAACGATGTGCTTCAACCGCCCCAGCTTCACCGGCATATCCAGCAGTCCTTCGATCCGGAAGGAGCGGAGTTCCACCCCTTCCCCCTTGTAAACGCCGCGGAATGCCGTGTATATCTCTATCCTGGGTTTTCCGGGAAACCCGATCATCTCCACCGCTTTGTTGAATTCCAAGTGGTCGAACCCGTCGCTGATGCATCCCTTTTCCGGGCTTTTCCTATACTCGTCCATCAGCATCGGAAAAAAGGCATTCAAGTCCTGCAGAAGCGGATAGGTCTCCAGCAACAGGAAATAACTCCTGAGCGTGAAAAGGGGGGCCAGCTGAACGCTATGATTAAGGAAGAAAAGCGGGCTGCCGTCGGCGGCTTTCGCGTCACAGAGGATAATACCGTCCGGTTGGAGCAGGATTTGATTCATCGGAAGCCCGACCGCGCTATTCGCCTTCTTTGGGTTTCAAATGTTCCGGAACTTCGACCATACCGATAAGAAGCGGTTTCAAAAAGCTCCATCGGATTCCCGCATGATAAATCTCCTCCATGTCCCGGATGGCATCCCAGCAGTTATGACAGGGGGCGACCACCAATTTGGCCCCGTTTTTTTGAATCTGATTCAGTTTGACTTTCATGCCGATGTTCCGCTGCTCCCGGTATCGGCCGATTCCGTTCAATCCGCCGCCGCCGCCGCAGCAGAAGTTGTGCTCCTTGCAAGGCTTCATTTCCCGGAAATCCTCGGCAATATAGCTCATGATCTCCCGCGCCACATCCTTCAAGCCGGCGTTCCGGATGTAGTTGCACGAATCCTGATAGGTCACCGGCTCCTTGATCCTTTTGGCCGGATCGATCTTGAGCTTCCCGGTCCTCAGGGCTTCGGCCACCCATTCCACGTAATGGAAGCTTTCCACCGGGGGTCTGCCGTCTTTCAACCCGGCCCAGTATGGCCCCTCGATGACGGTAGCCCGGTAGGCGTGCCCGCATTCGGTGACCACCATCCGCCTGGGTTTCAACCGGTCCATGGCGGCATATACGGTTTCCACCTGCATCTTGCAGGCCGCCCAGTCCCCGGCGAACATGGCCAGGCTGGTCTCTTCCCACCCTTCGCTGGGGACGGTCCAATCCTCCCCGGCGAGGTGGAAGAGGACGGCGGCTTCGGCGATGTCTTCCGGGTAGTGTTTGGGTTCCCGGGCGTTGACGGTGTACATGATGTCGGCGTTTTCCTTGTCGACGGGAATCGTCAGCCCCGGCCAATCATCTGCGTACTCCTCGGCCATCCATTCACAGGTCTCCACCCAGTCTTCCGTGATCACATCCATCTGGGCCCGGTAAATCCGGTGCATTCCGGATCCGATCTTCATCTCCCAAGGGGTGAATCCCTGGGCAAAAAGGAGTCCCCTTACATAACCGAACATGATGCCCGTATCAATCCCGAAGGGGCAATAGACGCCGCATCGCGTACAGCAGGTGCATTTGGCATAGGCGGCATCCATGGTCATCTGCATGAACGCGTTGTCCACGTCCCCTTTGCGCCGGATCATCTCCCCCAGGGTGGCCTGGATCTTATAGGAGGGAACCTGCTTGGGATCCCGGTTGTTGGCCAGAAAATAAAAACAGCTCTCCGCGCAAAGGCCGCAATGGGTACAGATTTCCAGCCAAGTCCGGAGGCGGGAGCGGCAGGTCTTCTGGAGGGTGCCCCATAAGGCCTTTTTATCCACCTCCAGGTGGTTCATTTCTTCATAGTACTGCCTGCCGCTCTTGTCCGCCAGGAGGGCGTCGAGCTGTTCCTTTGTGGTGACGGGCTGCTTGTTGCACAGCTTTCCTTCAGGCATGGCTTTCTCCTGAATCTGTTCGTTTCGGACAACGGCGCGTTGGGTCTACCACGCCAACCCCTTCCCCTTCATGCCGCCCCGCTTGATCCCGTAATCCATTCCCAACTGGGCCCGGGATGCGAAAAACAGTACAAAGTGGGACAGCTTGGTAAACGGGATGGACGCCAAAAAGATTTCGCCGGTCAGGATGTGCATGATCAACCAAAAATCGTAGTTTCCCATCTGATGATGGGCGAAAAAACCGGTGACAAAGGGCGCCAGCGAGATGGCCATGACCAGCCGGTCGTGGGCGTTGGTGATGATCCGGATCTCCGGGTAGGCGATGCGCCGGAATATCAGGATCAACCCGCTGAAAATCACGGCCACGGTGAGCACGTCGGCGGCGGCTTCGGACATGGACCAGAACCCGAAACCCCAGCGCTCCTTCAACAGGATGTTGTGGGCCGCCAGGAAGAGAGGGGTGAACAACAGCCCGAAATGAAAAATAAAGACCACGATATTGAAAACGGGATTGTTCCGCCAGCTTTGGGTTCCCAATGGGAGCAGCCAGTAGAAAATGGATCGGAGGGCCCCCTTGATCCCGTGGGACAGATGCACCCGGTAGGCCACCCGGTCCATCTGCCAGTTCAGCCCTTTGATATACAGCACGATTCGCGCGATGCATCCGACAAAAAAAATGCCGAATGCCAGCCATGCCAGGGGTCCGGTTACCAACGCGTACATCGGATATCTCCTCGCCGATTTGATTTCAGGAACGGTCGTCTTCGTCGCCGTCCGTTAAAAATCCCCACCACCAGGTAATCCCCGCCAGGCCGGCGACGATGAGAATGTACGTCACGGCCTTGGTGTGCACCATAAAGTCATGAAGGGTATAAAAGACGGTCTCCATCGGTTTCTTCTCCTTTAATGGGCGTCCGGGTATTCCGGATGTTGATACAATACGGGCATCCGGGTGACGATGAATCGATAGGCGATGAGCCCCACGGTGACGATGAAAACGGAGATCCCGATCTCCTTCCAGTGGGGGAAGTACCGCTCGCTGGAGGGAAGATGATAATTGAAGGCGATCAGGCAGATATTGAAACGGTTGACCACGATCCCCAGTACGGCCAGCACCGCTGTCCAACGGATCATCTTCAGGTTCTTTTCCCGGACCCCGACGGCGTACAAAAACGCCGGCAGCGCTACGAACCCCAGAAGCTCCACCAGAAACCAGACGCCGTATCCGGTGCCGAGGAGATGCCAGTGGTTTCCGGCGGCAATCCCGATGACCTTGATGAAGAAGTATCCCGCCAGGACCAGGGACGCGGCTTTCCCGAACCCCAGGGTCACGGCATCGCTTTCCGCTAGGTGGGCAACGTCCATCTTGTCGTGGAAGTACCGGTGGGCAAGGGTGCTTTCGAAAATGACCATGGAAAGCCCGGCGATGACCGCCGTGACGAAAAAGTAGATGGGAAGATAAGAAGAATACCACAGGGGATGCAGCTTGGAAGGGGCGATGAGGAAAAGCGCCCCCAGGGAAGACTGATGGAGGGTGGAAAGGACGACGCCGAAGATGGTGAGCACCAGGGTGAGTCTGACCACCAGGCGCCTTGCCCGCTTGAGCCCCAGCCACTCCAGGGCGGCGGGGGAAAACTCGATGAACAAAACCGTGAGGTACAACGCGACGCAGGCCGCCACTTCGAACAAAAGGGAGGTGGTCCCCTGCTGAACGAAGAAGGGATACGGGAGCCTCCAGGGCCGCCCCACGTCGTAATGCAGGGCCAGGACCACCAGGGCGTAACCCAGGAATCCGGTCAGGATGGCGGGCCGGACCGCGCTGTGGTATTTTTTCAAACCGAAAATGTAAACCGCGGCGGAGGTCACGAATCCGCCGGCGGCAAGGGCCACCCCCACCAGAAGATCGAATCCGATCCAGATGCCCCAGGGGTTGTAATCGGAGAGATTCGTCACCGAAGCCAGCCCCCCGGTAAACCGCTGGGCGGTGATCCCCAGACCCAGGACCACGATAATCCCTGCCACAATATTGAATGGGTTGAATATCGTCTTTTTGACGCCGGCGGCTTTTTCGGACATCAGGCTCCCTCCTTGATTTCATCGGGCCCGGCTCCGGGATCGACGGTTTTCTTCTTTGCCTCCTCCAGGGCCTCTTGAACCGCTTTTTCCAGGGCCCGGGCCTTTTCTTTTTCCGCCTTTTCCTTGAAAGCGTTCAGTTCTTCTTGGGCCTGGGCGTTGGCTTTTTCCAAAGCGTCTGCGACGGCCAGGGCTTTTTCCCGGGCGGCGATCTTTTCCTTGCGCCTGGAAATGGCATACACCCCGGTCAGAAATACGGGCCAAAGACCCACCACCATGGGAACCGCGCCCAGGGCGCCGGCGGTGAGCCCGGGGGCCGGTGTGGTCCCCAGATCCTCCCGCATGCCGATGGAACTGAACGGCACCCCGGAAAGATACAACCAGGAGGTCCCCCCCATCTCCCGTTCCCCGTAAATATGATCTACATAACGCCCCGGTGCTTTGAGAATCCGTTCCCGGGCGATGGTCAGCAGGTCCGCACGCTTGCCGAAGGTGAGGCTTTCCTTGGGGCAGGCCTCCACGCAACCCGGAAGCAACCCTTTCAACAACCGGGGATGGCACAGGGTGCATTTCATGATGCGCGGGGTAAAGGCTTCCTCGTACTCGTATGCGGGAATCTCGAAGGGACAGGCGATCATGCAGTACCGGCAGCCCACGCACACCGAAGGATCGTAAATCACCGCCCCGGTTTCCGTCTTGGTGAAGGCGCGCACGAAACAGGCCGATGCGCAGGCCGGTTCCAGGCAGTGATTGCACTGGATCTTTTGATACACGGGCCCTTCCCCGGCACCGGGGACAGGATACCGGTTGACCACCGTGTAGGCCTTGGCCGTGGTCCTCCGTTTTTCGTCTAAAACGGTCAGGTTATCGAAGGGGCGGTTGGGAGGTGGAAGGTTGTTGACCCGGTTGCAGGCCTCCTCACACTTACGGCATCCGATGCAGGTGGTGGTATCGAACAGGACGCCCCAGGCATCGGGATGCCCCTTGAATTCCTTCACCGCCGCCGCATGCACCCGATCTCCCACCGTCATCGCCGCTCCGGCGGATCCCATCCATCCTAAAAATTTCCTTCGCGTGATCCCCATTTGAAACTCCTTCACTCCTCAATTGCCCGAAATCAGCCATCGCTTCTTTTCGATATGGCACGCCGTGCAATCCGTGGCCACGGGCTTTTCCAGCCCCATCTCCCGATGGCATCCCATGCATTGCTGATGATACGCCGCCATCAGCCCCGGCTTGAGCAAATCGTTTTCTTTGAAGGGTTCCCCGTGACAGCTCCTGCAGTTGGGCGGCTTGAGCGCCGCGGGGCTGTTGTGATGACATCCCTGGCACACCGTCCCCTTTTCCCGGTGAAAATACCGGGCCAGGGGATTTTCCTGGATGTTTCGGACCAGCGTTCCGACGATTTTCCGGTGGGGCAGCTCCACGGGTTCATATTGCTCGGAAATGGCTTTGATCACCACCTTTTCCGGGATGTCGGCCATGTCGAAGGTGTCGTTCATGGTGAGGCGGGTGTTGAGGAGGCGCCGGGCCGTTTCCATGGCCCCGGCATCGGTGTAGGGATTCGGCAGGGGTTCCGGAAGGGTCATGTGACAAAGGGTGCAGGATCCCTTTTCCGGCTCGCGGGTCTTTTGAATAAAGGCATGGCACCCGGCGCACGAGGCATCGGCCTGCCGGGTCTCATGACATCCCAGGCAACTGGCCTTTTGATCCATGGCGTGCATGGCCCGGGCCAACTGGATCCCTTTGCCTTCCTTTTTCCCGGCAACGGTATGGCACGTGCTGCAGGACGTCAGATCCGCGTGGTGACATACCCGACAGGTGGCGTTGTATTCTTCATGGGCCTTGTGATCGAAGGGGACCGGATTCATCCGGATATCCTGTCCTTGACCGCCGGCTTCCATGTTTCCCTTCCTGACGAACACCACATCCGGTTGTTTTCTCTCGATACGGGGAAGGGTTTCGGGTTTTTCGAAGGCCTGCCGGGCGGCAGGGTCATGGCATCCGGCGCATCGATCCGGACCGGCGGAAAGGGCCGCCGCCGCGCGCTCCCGGTGGCAGGCGATGCAGGCGTCATGAGAAGCGTACCGCATGGAAACGCGGTTTTCTTCGGTCACTTCCTTGTGGCAGTACCGGCAGGTCCCTTCCTCACCCTTGGCATAGTAGAGTTTCTTGGCCTTGGCATCGTATGCGTGGTGGCAAGCTTCGCATTTTTTTTCCAGTGTCTTGGAATGCCGGGCGTGAAGCCATTTGTCCATTCCCATGGGCTGACGGGTCGAAACAACCGTGGGGGCTTCCAAGTGACATTGGCCGCAGGCTTCGGGACCTGTTTTTTCCGTCGCCGCCCGGTTCTCCCGGTGGCAGATAATGCATCCCAGGTGATAGATGTCCATGACCGCCGGCCGGGTGGTGTCTTTTATCCGCTTGAATTTGAATGAACGCTGTTTGTCTTCCTTCGGGTGGCAGGTCGTGCAGTCTTTATTTTTCTTTTCCACGAATTCGGTATGCTTGTCATGGAAGAACAAGACCGCCGGCCGTTCAAGGGCGCCGAATGCTTTGAGGCCGTCGATGACGATGACATCCGGCCGTTTGACGGCGGTGCTTTCCTTCGGTTCTTGAACCCCGTAAGCGGCGACACCCATCAGAGCAACGACCGCCGCAACCTTTACCGGTATCCATCCTCCCCGGAATATTCTCCTTTTCATGCTATTCCCCGTCTCTGGCGAAGTGGTTGGAAGCGCATCAAAGAATCATGCTGGGATACAGCACGTTCTGTTTTTCCTCTTCGATCAAATCCTCGATGGTGGTTTCGTCGTATATTTGATAGACGGCATCATGAACCCGGTTCCACATGGATGAAAAGGCGCAGTTGCCGTGCAACGAGCAGTCGTCCCCGGAAACACAGATGATGCATCGGTCCGGGGCGACGGGCCGGCTCATGTAGCGAAAAATTTCCCCCACGCTGATCTCGGAGGGATGCCGGGTCAGAAGATAGCCCCCGTAATACCCGCGTTTGGCCTTGACCATGCCGCTCCCCTTGAGATTCCCGAGAATGACTTCCAAGAAGCGGACCGGAATGGCCTGGGCCCGAGCAATGTGAGAAATTTTGACAGGGCCCTTTTCCCAGTGTCGGGCCAGTTCGAAAATCGCCCGGAGGGCATATTGATTTTTCTTTTGGGTTTTAATCACGCGGGAACTTTCTTGATCATATTGATCATGAATTTTCTTGACTTTATTAGTCAGGAAAGAAAAACCTTGTCAAGTCTTTTTTCATATTTTTTTAATAGCAATTAATTTACAGTATTATCAATGAGATAATACAAAAATGGCGGCAGACGGGATCCTGCTGAGGATTTTTCGGCGATCGGTTGAAAGAGACGGAATCCAAGGGAAAAGGGGTGTTTTCAGGCGGGATACGCAATAAAAAACAGGGCTGTATTTCCGTAGAAAACTGCCGGGTAGCCCGGGAGGGATTCAAGAATGGGATTTTTCGGGAATGCGCACGGTAAATGTGGACCCGACGCCCTTTTGGGATTCCACCTCGATGCGGCCGCCATGATCATCCACGATTTTTTTGGAGATCATCAGGCCGATGCCGGTGCCGTCCATCCCCTTGGTGGTGAAGAAGCGTTGGAAGAGCATGGCCTTGATGTCTTCATCCATGCCGCAGCCGTTGTCTTTGACGCGATAGACGGTGCCCCGGCCCGGCTGTAAATTGACTTCCAACCGGATTGTTTTTTCGTCTTTTTTTTGACAGGCCTTGCACGCATCCACGGCGTTGGCCACCAAATTCAACAGACATCGGTGAATCCCTTCCGGATCAAAGAAAAAGGGGGTCGGGCGGGGAGACAAGGAAATCTCGAATGCAATCCCCAGTTCGTTCACCCGGGGCCGCATTAAGTCCGCAACTTCCTGTGCCGGGGTGTTGGGATCCGCCAGGCGGAAGCGGGGGCCGGCCGTCTTGGCAAAACCCAAAAGATCCAAAGAGAGGTTTTTAATCTTTTCCACATTCCCCCGGATCATTTCCCATCCCTGGAGAAGATAGGTTTTGTCCTCCAGTTCGATGCCTTTCCCGAGAACGAACATGCCGCCGGTCAACCCCCCCGCAATGTTCTTGATGGCATGGGAGAGATCGGCCACCGTCTGCCCCACCGCCGCCAGGCGTTCGGCTTCCAGAAGCTGCTTCGTCTTTTCCTCCACCAGGGATTCCAGGTTTTCCGTGTATTCCCGGAGCCGCCGCTTCAACGTGATCCGTTCTTCGGCGCGCTTGATGGCGTTTTTCAAGACCGCGTCCAGGATGGGCTTGGTGATGAAGTCGGTGGCCTCGTATTTGAGGCTCTTGACGGCCAGATCGGTGTCCCCGTGGCCCGTGATCATGATCACTTCAGTTTCGGGCCGGAGGGATTTGATCCGCCGGAGCAAATCGATCCCGTCCATTTCCGGCATCCGGATGTCCGTCAATACGATGGGGTGTTCTTTTTTTTCGAAAACAAAAAGGGCCTGGCGGCCGTTTTCCGCCGTATCCACCGCATACCCCATGTCCCGGAGCGTGATCCCCAGGACCTTTCGGATCCCTTCTTCGTCGTCCACCAGCAAAAGGGCCGGATCGTCGTTTTTTTGTATCATGTCTTTTGCGCCGCCGAACACTCGATGATGAACCGGGCCCCTTCTCCCGGCTCGGAGACCACACGGATATCCCCCCCGCAGTCTTTGATGATGCCGTAGCTGATGGAAAGCCCCAGGCCCGTCCCTTTTCCCACCTCCTTGGTGGTGAAAAAGGGTTCGAATATTTTTTCAACGATGGCAGGGGGAACCCCGGGGCCCGTGTCTTCGATTTCCACAATCACCCGGTCGCCCTTTGCCGCGGTTTTGATACGGATTTTTTTATCCCCGGACGTGAACGCGTCTTTGTTCCATTTCTCTTCGATGGCGTCCCTGGCATTGATCAAAAGGTTGATGAATACCTGTTCCATGCGATCCGGATCCCCTTTGACGAAGGCCGAATCCTCCATAAGATCCCATTCCACCTCGATGCCTCTCACCTTCAACTGCTGGCTGAAGATTTCGAACGCCCGTTTCAACGTGGCGTTCACATCCACCGGAACGAGGTGGTTTTCCGCTTTTCGCCCGAATTCCCGCATGTGGTTGATGATCTTGGTGGCGCGATCCACGTGCCGGTCGATCTCTTCGGCCATGGTATACAGCACATCCGCTTCAAGGGCTTCCTTTTTCCGGATTTTTTTCATGAAAAAGCTGCTGGCCGTCTTGATGACAGCCAGGGGCTGATTGAGTTCGTGGGCCACACCGGTGGCCATCTCGCCCAGGGTGGCCATTTTGCTGGCATGGATGAGCTGCTGCTCGGCTTCCAGGCGCCGGGTGATATCGCTGGCCGTCACCAGAAAGACCGGCCGGCCGTCGAGTTCCGAAAGAGCGATACGGAAATTGACAAAAAGCCGCTTTTCGTTTTTGCCCACGTTCCTGACCTGGGTGATGGATTCCACGGACCGGATCTTGGCGGCATAGGCATCACGCTCGGCTTCCATGAAAAGATCCAGAAAAGAAGTCCCCACCAGCGCTTTTGTCTCATACCCGTAAACGGACTGGACACTTTCGTTGCAGTTGAGGATCTCCAGTGTCTCCCGGTCCACCACGAAAACGGGATTGGGGATGTTGGCGAATATGGCATGGTACTTGCGTTCGGATGCGGCCAGCTTTTCTTCGAGGCGCTTTTGCTCGGTGATGTCCAGGTTCATCTCCATGGCCGCCACGATCTCCCCCTTTTCATTGCGGATGGGGGCCGTCCGGACGATCCAGTACGTCCGGGTTCCGTCCTTGTTGACGCCCACCTCCTCGGAGCTGTGGGACCGCCCGTCTTGAAAGGTTTTTTCCACGGGGCATGCGATGCATTTCGTGTCCCGCCCTTTATAGGCGTGATAGCAAAAGTCTCCGGGTTTCGGGGCGAACCGATCCGAAAATTCCCGGTTATACCCCACCAGGCGGAAATCCCGGTCCTGCACCGTGATAATACAGGGAACCCCCTCGAAAAGGGTTTGGAACCGTTTCCGCTGTTCCTTGAGTTCCACCTGGTTTTTCTCGATTTCTTCCATCATGCGGTTCACGGCCGTGGCCAGTTCCTGCATTTCATCGTTTCGCTCCAGTTCCACCCTTGCGGAAAAGTCTCCCTGGGAGATGCGCCGGGTCACCCCGATCAGCGTGGCGATGGGGCGGCGCACCAGCCGCAACAAGAAAAAGAAGATAAACGCGGAAGTAAAAATGAACAAAACGATCCCCAAAAAGAGGGTGCTCTTTTTTATCGTCGAAATCTCGGCATCGGCGCCCTGGAGAGAGATCACCACGTCCAGGGCGCCCAGGACCTTTTTCCCTTCCGGATGGGCATGACACGCCGCCGAAAAACATCCCGATTCATTGTAAATGGGTGTGATCAGCCCCATGAGCCGGATCCCTTCCGGATCTGTTAAGATCCGGGTGCGCTCCGGCAGGGGAAGACGGGATACCGGCGGGTCGCCTCGATGGCAGGCAATGCACGCCTCGGATTGAACATCGGTGGTTTGCCCGATTTCGTGAGGGACGCTGGAGAATTGGATTTTTCCGCCTTTGTTGTAGACGCGGATGGAGCGCACTTCCGGGAGGGTCCCGATGTCGTTGATGATCCGGTTGATGTCGCCCCGGGAATTGAGCATCATGGCGTAGTGGACACCCATCCGAATGGTGGTGCTCAGCCGCTGGGTTTCCTCCACCACGTCTTTCATCACCTTTTGTTCTTGGTAATTAATGTTGAAAAACGCCCACACCGCGATGCAGATGAAGACGACCACACCCACTGAAACAATGAGCCTGAGCACCAGGCTGTGTCGGACACCTTCTTTCACGTTTTTGGAACGGATCGCGGCGGCGGGATGGGAGGCGTGTTGTTTCATTTCTTTTCGTCTCTTTTTTCCGTGACGTGATGCTCAAAAATCCGGATCTGAAACGGGGCGAGGGAAAATATCAGATTGGAATAATCAAAAATCGATTCCGGGTCAATAAAAAGCCGACAGCGTTTAAAGCGGATGAAATCGGGCGGATCCCCATCTTTTTCGGCGCGGCATTTCCCCACGAAAATCCTTGTCATCGGGTATCGTCCATGGTAAGGGGAAAAGGCCGTGGTTTTTGGACGCTGCCCGGCACAACCCGTAATTTGATGCGTAAAGGAGGAGGGACGTCGATGAACGATAGCCAGAAAAGCACCGTCCTCGCACTGGCGATACTCCTGGCCATTTTTTTGCAGGTTTTTTTGGTTTTTGCCGACCAGGCGAACAGCCCCGGCCGAGTGGCGGCAGGATTTGCAAAGGCATATTACCGGTTGGATCCGTCTATGAAGGCGTTTCTGTGCAGCGAGGTCAAGGAGGCGGCGGAAACGGATCCGGTCGATGAACTCCTTTACACGGCCGCCGAGGAGGCACGGCAACGGGGATTCGAGCCGGGTTATATGCGCTCCACGCTCCTCCACGTGGAAACTCACACCACCTATACGGATGACGATACCGCCGTGGTTCGGCTCACCGGGGCCTACAAGCGCCTGATCCATCCGGTCTTTACCTGGGTGGCCCGAATCTTTTTTTTGGGCGAAACCTACCATTTGGACAGGACATTCCACGTCACCCGGGAAGACGGCCAGTGGAAAATCTGCGAAACAGCGCTCCCTCTGCCCGCCGTTTAACCCCTTCGGAGAGCCGGTAAACCCGTCAGGAAAGGGCCTGTCCGGGCGCGGCGGTTCAACGACACGGTCTTTTCCATCCTCTGTGAACCGCAACAGCGAGCGCATTCCCTGCAGGTTCTGCCTGACGGCAGTGCTTCGCAGGTTGAAGTGAAGCGGAAATCCCGCCGTGCGGGGCAGCGGGGAGGCTTCAGTCCCATGGATTGGGTGTATACTCAGATTCGGCGCCGCGCTAAAGAAATTATTTCCCGGCATCCCCGGCCGGACTTTTACCGCCGTTGTCCGCGAGCCAACCGGTTGTCCAAAAAGATCTTTGGAACCGATCCGGTCGTCCTGCAACTCCTCGATTACATCACCCCCCACCTGGAAAACGACTTCGGCCACGGGATGGAACACGCCGAAAAAGTTTCCCTGGACGCCGGCGCCCTGATAATCATCGAAGGGGATAAATGCGGATATCCCGAGACGGAAATCCGTCGCATCACCCGGCTGGTGCAATGTGCGGGCCTGCTCCACGACGTCAAACGCAAAGAACGGGACCATGCGGAAAAAGGCGCGCTTTTCGCCGAAAAGACCTTGAAACGTTTTCCGTTCTCTCGGGAAGAGATCACACAGATCTGCATGGCGATCCGCAGCCACGAAGCCTTCAAGAAAAGACCGCCCATCGAAGATCCGGAGGCGCTTTTGGTGTCGGACTGCCTGTACGACGCGGATAAGTTTCGGTGGGGACCCGATAATTTTTTAAATACCGTCTGGGATATGGTCTCCTTTCACCGGACCCCGCTTCCCCGTTTCATCGATTATTTTCCCAAAGGCATGGAAGGGCTGAAAAAGATCCGGGGCACTTTTCGAACGCCGACCGGAAAAAAGTACGGCCCCCAATTCATCGATATCGGGATTTCCATCGGAAAT
The DNA here is from genome assembly GCA_964596535.1 of uncultured Desulfobacteraceae bacterium. GTDB lineage: Bacteria > Desulfobacterota > Desulfobacteria > Desulfobacterales > UBA2156. The sequence goes on along the minus strand of CAZQUR010000052.1, from coordinate 5,387 downwards.
GAACTCTACCGGGTGATTTGCGCCGAGTTCGGCCGGTTTTGTTTTCAGGACGCATCCCGATAAAACCCTCTCCTTCCGGAATCGGTTTACGGCTTTTTCACTTTGATGCGGCTAAATCCCCTCTGCTTCCAACCGGAAAAGGTGTTCCCGCATACCGTTTCGATAAATAAACGATTTATGGGAGGAAAAAGCAGGCATGAGGGCTGAAATCTCCCGGTTCTGCCGCCGGTGGACCGGAAGGTGGGGAAAGGAAATCGCTCTGGGTTCCAGCTGAAAGTCCTCCTGAACGGCAAAAGCGACAAAGGGGCCCTGGGGGCTGTGGAGGTCCCGGGAAAGGAGCATGACCAGGCCGTGGAGCCGGGTCCATCCTTGTATGACCGCCGCCAGGGCCCGGGCCGGGCCCGTGTCCAAGTGGTCCAGCAGGTCCCACATGAGGATGCCGTCAAAATGTGCCCGGGGATAATCCAAAGTCCGCCAGGCGTCCTCCGGGGGACGGTTTTGCTCCCGGGCCCGATTCAAACGGGAAAAAAGATCACAGACGAACAATCGGGTGACGCGTCGCGAAAAAAAGTCGATATTGGCGCCCAGAATGGGCCCCAGGTCGAGGAAACGAACCCCCTTTTGTCGATCCAACCGCTCTAAAAAAAGCGGGAGGATCTTGCTGATGTAGCCGAATGGTTCGACACCGGACGGATCGTCCATCAGGCGTTTGCCTTCAGGCAGGCTCAACTGGCTTTGCCGGCGGCCACCGACGGGGGAATCGGGGGCTTGGTCTCCTCCCGGGCTTTTCCGATGGCCGGAACCGGCTGCTTTTTGGTCTCTTTTTCCAGTTCGATGACGGCCTTCAGATACGCCCCGTCTTCCACCGAAATGCTCTTGGCCTTGATTTCGCCGGAAAAATCGGCCTCTTTGGTGATTTTCACCTTTCCTGAGGCCATGATATTCCCGACCAGCTGGCCGCTGATGGTGACGTTGTCGGCATGGATTTCCCCTTCCACCCGGCCCTTGGATCCCACCGTGACCTGGTGTTTTTCCAAGGCGATCTTTCCCTTCATGGCCCCTTCGATGACCAGGTTTTCATGGCCCCGGATATCCCCTTCGATGGTGATCTGTTCGCCGATGATGGTTTTTCCTTCCCTACCCGTCACAGGGACCGTGGCCGGCTTGTCTTCCGTTTCTCCCATTGCGGACTCGGTGCCTTCTTCGGGCTTTAAGGCCTTTTTTTTGTCAAACATGGAAACCCCCTTTGCTGTTGAAAATAACGGATCCCGTGGACACGTTCTTTCCGGCATCCGGAAAGAATTATCGGTCGCTATTGCATCTTCATATCAGGCGATGTACTCCTTGTAAACCAGGGTTTTGCCGTTTACCTGGAAAGCACTCCGGCGACGCGCTTCATCACTGCAGTTTTGTTTATCCAATCCTTCCTTGACTTTCAACGCCGGGTGATATCCCCACTTTTTTCAGCTCCCGCCCGGAATTTGACAAAGTACGGGAATCTGGTATGGTGAAAAAAATTCAACATTTTAGTATTGCTGTTTCCCGAGTAATACATACGCTGAATAGGTTTTTTTATTCGCGGCGTCTTGCTTATCACTGAAAATCAATGAATTTTTCATGCTGAACCAACGCTTTTACCACAACCTGGTCTTGGACTGGCTCCTGGCGCTGACCACGGTCATCGTCGTTTTTTTGGTCCTCCGCACCGGCTTGGCACTGGTCCGCCGCCGGGTCCGCTTTTTGGAAGACGAAACCGCCGCCAAGTGGAACGGGATCGTCCCGGAGCTGATGGACAAGATCCGCCCCACCGTCCTATTGGTCTTTTCCCTTTACTTCGGGACCATTTGGCTGGAGTTGCCCCGATTCGCCGGAAGCATCGTCAACAAGGCCGCACTCCTTGCCCTGCTGCTTCAGTTCGCTCTTTTAGGATCCGCCGGAATCCGGTTCTGGACCCGGTATTATCGCCGGCAGAAACTCGATGTGGATGCGGCCGTAGTGACCACCCTCACCTCCGTGGGGTTTGTGCTGCGCATCCTCTTGTGGGTGATCGTCCTGTTGATCGCCCTGGACAACCTGGGCGTCAACGTGACCACACTGGTGGCCAGTCTCGGGATCGGCGGCATCGCCGTGGCCCTGGCCGCACAGAATATCCTGGGCGATCTGTTTGCTTCCTTTTCCATCGTCCTGGACAAGCCCTTCGTCATCGGGGACTTCATCATCGTGGACACCCACATGGGAACCGTGGAGCACATCGGGATGAAAACCACGCGGATCCGGAGCCTTTCCGGCGAGCTCCTCATCTTCTCCAACACGGATCTCCTCAGAAGCCGCATCCGCAACTTCAAACAGATGCAGGAGCGCCGGATCGTTTTCACCATCGGCGTCACCTACGAGACACCCTACGAAAAACTCACGGCGATCCCGAAAATGATCCAAAAGGCCGTGGAGGCCCATGAACCGGCGCGCTTCGACCGGGCCCATTTCAAGGGCTACGGGCCCCACTCCCTCGACTTCGAAGTCGTTTACTGGATCACCTCCCCGGATTACACCCTTTACATGGATATCCAGCAGGCCATCAATCTCGATCTTTTCCGGGAGTTCGAAAAAGAAGGGATTGAATTCGCCTATCCCACCCAGACCCTTTACATTAAAAACCCGTCCCCCGAATCCCCCTGACATGTCTGCCCAACCCATCGTGACGATCAACAACCTCAGCGTGCGCCGGGGAGGACAACCGGTCCTCGAAGGGATCGACTGGCAGATCAGAACCGGCGAACAATGGGCCCTGGTGGGCCCCAACGGATCGGGTAAGACCACCCTGGTCATGACCCTTGCCGGCATGCTCCCTTCGGCCGCCGGAAAAATCGTTTTTCATCCTTCAGCGGAAGACAACGGCGGACGCCCCTTCACCCGGGACCGCATTAGTTTCGTTTCCGCGGATCAGCACCGGACGGTGTTCGAGCAGGAGGCTTTCGCCGAAGAAGCCCGTCTTTTTGCGGGAGAAACCGGTCGAATGCTCCGGGCGTCGGATTTTATCCGGGGCCGATCCCCCGATGGAACCCCGCCGGCTTTTCCCTCTTTCGCCGATCTTGTCATGGCCTCCCGAAGACTCGGGATACCGGAAGCGCTGCTCGAAAAACCACTGATTGCCTTGACCACCGGTGAAATCAGCAGGACCCTCATTCTCAAGGCGCTGCTGAAACAGCCGCGCCTTTTACTTCTGGACGAACCTTTCACCGGGCTCGATCGGGAATCCGCAAAGATCCTCGCCCGGCTCATCGGGCGCCTGATCCGCACCGGGATCCAAACGGTTTTGATCACCCATCGCCTGGACGAAATCCCCGCCGAGACCAGCCACGTGATGCTCATGGCCGGCGGAAAAATCCGGAAAACCGGAATGAAAAACGAGATCCTGGAACCGGACAATGGCCGGGAGGGCTTTTCCATGGGGCAAAAACCGCAGGACGGGAAAATCCAGCCGGAAATCAGGCCGGAAAAACGGCTCCTGCCAAAACCATGGGCAAAACAAGGGAAACGCCCTGCATCCAACGGATCCGTCCTCGTGGAGATGATCAACGTGTGCGTGCGCTACGACAACGCGCCTGTCTTGAACCACGTTCACTGGACGGTGCGCCGGGGGGAGAACTGGATGGTGCACGGTCCCGACGGCGCCGGAAAGACCACGCTTTTAAAGCTCATCACCGGGGAAAACCTCCAGGCCTATGCCAACAATATTTTCCTTTTCGGCAAAAAAAAGGGGAGCGGAGAAAACCTCTGGGAGATCCGGGAAAAGCTCGGCTGGATTTCTTCCGAACTCAAATCCAAATATCCGGTCCACATCCGGGGCATCGACGTGGTGGTTTCCGGATTTTTCGATTCCATCGGATTGTACCGGACGGCTTCGGCCGAAAAGCAACGGGAGGCCGAACGCCTTTGCGGCGAACTGGGCATCGATCACTTGACCGATGCGCCCTTCGGAACCTTTTCCCACGGCCAAAAGCAGATGCTCCTGATCGCCCGGGCCCTCGTCAAGTCCCCTCCCCTCCTCCTTTTGGACGAGCCCTTCGAGGGGTTGGACTTTGGCAACCGGGCGAAGATCCTGGAGATCATCGAATACATCTGCCGCCGGACCGCCACCGTCCTGGTTTATGCCACCGGGGACGACACCCATGTGCCGTCCGGCATCACCCATGGACTTTTTTTGAAAAACGGCACGGCCACCGTTGCCCCTCAAATCCCTCTCTCTCGAGGGCGGATCGGGGTGAGGGTGAAAGAGGAAAATCGGCGTTTACGCAGCCATCAAAGGTGACGTTCATGCATACCATCGCAGTCCTGCCCGGTGACGGCATCGGGCCCGAAATCATGACGGAAGCCGTCAAAGTACTGGACGCGGTCCAAAAGCGTTTCGGCATCGAATTCGACTACCGCTGGGCGGATGTGGGCGGCATCTCCATCGACCGGCACGGAAAAGCCCTCACCGAAGAGACCGTTGAAATCTGTGGGGCCGCCGGGGCCGTGCTCTTCGGCGCCGTGGGCGGCCCGAAGTGGGAAGGGTTTCCCCCGGAAAAACAGCCGGAACGGGCCGCCCTGCTCCCGTTGAGGAAGCGTTTCAATCTCTTTTGCAATCTCCGGCCCGCCCGGGTCTTTCCGGCCCTGGCCGGCGCCAGTCCCCTGCATCCCCAGGTGGTGAAAAACGGCTTCGATCTCCTGTGCGTCCGAGAGTTGACCGGCGGGATTTATTTCGGCCGGCCCAAGGGCCGGGAAGGCTCCGGCCCGGAGGAAAAGGCCTTTGACACCATGGTCTACACCCGAAAAGAAATCGAACGCATCGCCCGCAGCGCCTTCGATTTTGCCCTCAAGCGCAAAAAGAAAGTCACCTCCATCGACAAGGCCAACGTCCTGACCACCATGGTGCTGTGGCGGGAAGTCGTCACCGAAATCGGCCGGGAATATCCGGAAGTCGCCTTGAACCACATGTACGTGGATAACGCCGCCATGCAGCTCGTCCGGGATCCGCACCAGTTCGACGTGATGCTGTGCGGGAACATGTTCGGGGACATTCTGTCCGACGAATGCGCCATGATCACCGGATCCATGGGCCTTTTGGCGTCGGCGAGCCTCAACGAATCCGGGTTCGGACTTTACGAACCCGCGGGGGGTTCGGCCCCGGATATCGCCGGGAAAGGGATCGCCAATCCCATCGCCCAGATCTTGTCCGCCGCCATGATGCTCCGGTTCAGCCTGGACCAGGAAGAAGGCGCCGCCGCAATCGAAAGGGCCGTGGAGGCCGCCCTGGCGGACAATGTGCGGACCCGGGATATCGCCGGAGAGTCGGCGGCGGCCGTCGGCACGGCTCAGATGGGCGACGCCGTCACCGAACGCCTCCT
>CAZQUR010000051.1:0-20747 GCA_964596535.1 uncultured Desulfobacteraceae bacterium | reverse complement strand
GTCTTTGGCGAGTATTTATCATAAAGTAACAAGGTGAGATTGCTTGAAAGATGGCAGAAAGAATGTAGGGCGGCATTTTACATGCCTCCGGAAAATGGCGGTCGGTCTTACGGCGGGGTGTAAAACCCCGCCCTACAATTTTTCGAAAATCAAGCCTTTGTGGGGATTTATCGGAAAGAAAGACGGTGAAGTTACTTGGAAGAAACTGATCCTGCTTTCCATGGAAGGTGTTTACCCGAAAGGCCTTTTTTTTCTTCACTCTTTTTTCAACAGCCACATTCGACAACCGCATATTAATCCAGCAATACCGCGGAGTACCAGGAAGGCAGAAGGGCGCCCTTTTCATCGAATTCCACTTTGAAATTCAACGGTGCAATCGTCTTTGCGATGTCGATCCCGTAGGCATCCATGGTCGGGCGGGCCACGTGCGGGTACAGGCACGGCTCGGGGTAGGCGCACGTTTCGCACTGTACGCAAAGGGCCATGGCAAACGCAAACCCGCATCCGAAAGACAGCATGGCCGCTTTTTCCACGGCCACCGCGATTTCCTGCCCGCTTTTCGGATCCTTGGTCCTGAGAATCAGGGCATGTTGATACCGGGAAAAGGCTTCCATGAACCGCTCGGGGGAAAGGTCCATGTGGGGAGGACAGGTCCAGTACCTTCCCCACCGGTTGCACCCAAACCGGCATTTCAAGAAAGCGCGGGGATCAAACACAATCTGTTTCGTATCGATGATCTTTGCACCAAGGGCCCCCATGGAAAGGCTCTTGTCGATGAGTGCCCGATAGGCTTCCGTCATGCCGTTGACCCCCCTTTCTTGGGCCCGGGATACATGGAAAGCTCCAGGATGCAACCCTTCTTGGGATTTTTCCGGGTCCCGCCGGTGATCCGGACCACCGTTGCGGAAGTGACGATGTTATCCCGGGCCATCATCCGGATGACGTCGGCGGCCACCTTGTCGCTCAAGCGGCCGAAGCAGTCGGCCATGTTCAGTTGGCGGGACCCCCCTTTCTTCACAAGGTAGACAACAGGGTCTTTTTTCTCCTGGGAGGCACCCCAGATGAGGCGCACCCGTTCCCCGGCCTTGAGCTTGGCCAACGCCTTTTGACGGTCGCTGCCGTCCAAATTCCTGTACGCACAACCGATGGCGGGCGTTCTGAGGCGTTTAACATACCCGTCGTCTTTTCTCTTGCAAAAGATCTCCTTCAATTCCACGTGGACTTCTTCTCCCGCCCGTGACGGGAGGAATATCCGCTCCAGTCGTTCAATCAATTTCATAAGGCCTCTGTTTTTTTCATTTCCGACATTGCGCCGAATCGGGTCGTTTCACCCCGCGACGGGGCGTGTTTCATCAAATGGATATCGGATGGCTGAAAATAAAACAAGGGGGAAGCGACCGACTCCCTGCGGACAGGGCAATTTTTTTCATAAAATGGGTTCTTTTCCGGGAATTTTCTTGCTTTTCGGGACACGAACACATAAACTGCGTTTTCGTTTGCGTTCAGCCCGGTTTCGAGCCGAACCGGACGGAGAATCCAGCAATTCCAAGGACGGGCATCGCGGCTCGAAAGGAGTAGGGGTATGGAAATACCGGGAATGAACATCAACGGGCTGATCAGCAAACTGGCCATCGTACAGGGGGGCATGGGGGTGGGCATTTCCATGTCAGGCCTGGCCTCCGCGGTGGCCGCCCAGGGGGGGATCGGCGTCATTGCCGGCGCCATGGCGGGGATCGGGGAATCCGATTGCTCCACCAACGCCGCAGAGGCCAACACCCGGGTGCTCAGAAAAGAAATCCGGGCGGCCCGGGCCGCCACCGAAGGGGTTCTCGGGGTCAACATCATGGTGGCCATGACCCATTTCTCCGAACTGGTGCGCACGGCCGTCGAAGAAGGCATTGATGTCATCTTTTCCGGAGCCGGCCTTCCCCTGGAGCTTCCCAAATACCTGAAAAACGGCTCCCGAACCAAACTGGTGCCCATTATTTCCTCGGCCCGGGCCGCCGCCTTGATCTGCAAAAAATGGTTTTCCAGGTACCACCGCCTCCCGGATGCGTTTGTCGTGGAAGGACCCAAGGCGGGGGGACATTTGGGCTTTACGGCGGACCAGATCGACAACCCCGGCTTTTGCCTGGAAAATTTGGTCCAAGAAGTGCTCCGCTTCATCCAACCCCTGGAGTCCGAGTGCCGCCAGCCCATTCCGGTCATCGCCGCCGGGGGCATTTATACGGGTGCCGATATCCTCAAGTTCCTCAATTTGGGGGCGTCCGGAGTCCAGATGGGGACCCGATTCGTGGCCACCCATGAATGCGATGCCAGCCCGGCGTTCAAGCAGGCCTACGTGGATGCCAAAAAAGAAGACCTGGTGGTCATCCAAAGCCCGGTGGGGATGCCCGGACGGGCGCTGAAAAACAGCTTCATCGACGCCATTTCGGCCGGCATCAAAAAACCCTTTCACTGCGTCTACCATTGCGTCAAATCTTGCCGGCCCGAAAAGAGTCCCTATTGCATCGCTTTGGCCCTGGCCGCCGCCAAAAAAGGGCTGCTCAAAAACGGGTTCGCCTTTGCGGGGGCAAACGCCTATCTGGTGGATAAAATCGTCCCCGTCAGGGAGCTCATCGATACGTTGAAAAGTGAGTATCTCGCGGCATTGAGCTTCGAAAACCCGCCCGCCGAACCAATATATGCGGCACTCCATTGACGCCGGTTTTGCCGCATCATCTGCAACCCATACGCTTGTTTTTCCTTTGATCATCGAATTGTCTTTAAATCTTGATGGCTTCGTAAAAGCTGTATTTCCACTCCCGCCACGGGAGAGGATTAAGGGGATCGGGATACAACTTATAGAAAACACATTCTATTTTCACCCTCACCCCAGCCTTCTCCCTCGAGGGAGAAGGAAATTTCGAGTTTTTACGGTTTCATCAATCTTGAATCCCGCCGGGAGCCGGGAATGCGCTGATCCACACCCCGGATCTTCTTGCCGTTTGACACGAAAACGGATTTTTCCTAAGAGGAGAAACGCCCTTTCACAGTAGCGGAACCCAATTTTTCGGATCGGAAACGCGTTATGGCCCGGAAACATCCAAAACTCAATTACCGCGCCAGGGAGCCCGAAACGGTCTCCCCCGACCTTTTGGAGGTCATCGATTACCGGTACGCGGGAAAAGGTATCGAAATCACCATTGAGCAGCCGGAATATACCTCGGTGTGCCCCATGACCGGACTCCCGGATTTCGGGAAAATCACCATTTTTTATATCCCGAATCGAAGTCTCGTGGAGTTGAAATCCTTGAAATTTTATCTCCTCCAATACCGGAACGTAGGGATCTTCTACGAACACCTGGTCCATCACATCCTGGACCATCTGGTGGCGCGGATCGATCCCAAAACAATGACGGTGACCGGAGAATTCACGCCCCGGGGAGGGATGACCACCCGGGTAAAGGCCGTTTATGAAAAACCACGCCGGAGATAAACCCGTTTTTTGGAAAGCCCCTGGATTTCGGGGAATCCGCGCCGCCCTTTTCCTCTTTCTGGCGGCAAGTCTTTTCGGGTGCACCACGGTGGAAAAAACCACCCGATTGATCGCACGAGACCTGAATCCCACTTTGGGGGCGCTGAAAATTCGAATGGCCCTGCTTCCTCTCATGGACCGAACCGGGCTGAAAAGCGACGGGCTGAAAAGTGCATTTGAAAAACCGGTCCAGTCGGCCATCCGGCATCACTGCGGGGCGGTTCTGCTGGAAACCGGGACCGACCTGTTGGGTTTCGACGACGCCGATGCCCTTTTCCGGTCCCCGTCCGGCCGACTCGACGCTTACCGCCTCTGTGAAGCAGGGCGGCGGCACGGATTCAACGCCATCGCTTCCATCGGGATCGAGAGCATCGGCGTCCGGGTCATCGAGCGGGGCATCCTGTGGTTTAAAGGAGAGCGCCATATGCTTCAAATTCATGGGGACGCCGAGATTTTCGATACCCGCACCGGTACCAAGGCCTTATCCCGGGATTTTTATTTTGAAACCCAAGTCGATGAATCATTCCAGATGCAACCCGGATCCCCGGCACACCTGGAGCTTCCCCAGATCCGCAAAGGACTCCTTCAAATCGCCGGGGAAATGGGGGATGCGATCTGCGAGGCCTTAAACGATCTTCCATGGCAGGGGTATGTGACCGCCGTCAAGGGCAATACGCTTTTTCTTTCGGCCGGAAAACGAACCGGGGTGAAACCGGGAATGGTGCTCACCGTCTTTGAGCAGGGCCGCATCATCGAAGGGATCGACGGTCAAAAATTCATCATTCCGGGAGAACCGAAAGGGGAGGTCAAAATCGTCTCGTCGGCGTCCAATACCGCTGAAGCCGAAATTCTTTCCGGAGGGTCCGTTAAAGAAGGGGATTTCGTGGGGTTCGAATAAGGAGCCGCCTTCGGGAAACCCTGACGGAAAAGACGAGACCTTTATTGAAAAATGTTCATTTTTGTTCAAGTTCAAGGAAGGCGAAAATTTTAACCACAGGAATACATTGAGTATTTCGAGGATTAAAATTTGAGCCTGACGCAGAAATTGGGCAAAAAGGGGCGTTTTGCAAAGGTCTCAAGACCTCAATCCGATCCAAGAGCATCCAGCGCCCGGACGGCCTCGAGCGCGCCGGCTTTTGATGAAACGGACTTGATCGCCTCTTTGAATCGACCGGCATGGGGAATCCCCTTGACGAACCACCCCAGGCGGCTTCTCAGCATCGGGCACGCCCGCCGTTCTCCCAAAAAAGCGACCATGGCTTCCACGTAACGTTCCATGGTCGCTTTTCGTATCTCCATGGAAACGGCCGGCGGCGGTTTTCCCTCCAAAAGGGCCGCACACTGGGAAAAGATCCAGGGGTTTCCCACCGCTTTCCTCCCGATCATCACCGCATCGCAGCCGGTGGTTTCCATCATCCGGAGGGCGTCTCGGGGGGAAAAAACATCCCCGTTCCCGATGACCGGAATGGAAAGGCGCGCTTTCACCGCACGGATGACGGACCAATCGGCGCTTCCCTTGAACCCCTGGGAGGCCGTCCGGGGATGCACCGTTACCGCATCCGCGCCGCAGGCCTCGGCGATGACGGCGAGTTCCAGGGCCTGACGCCCCCCGGGAATCCAGCCCGCGCGCATCTTGAGGGTCATCGGGATTTTCACGGCCGCTCTCACCGACCGGAGAAGGGCCTCCGCGGTTTTCAGATCCTTCATCAGCGCCGCACCGGCCCCGGTCTTGACGATCTTTCTCACGGCGCACCCGAAGTTGATATCCACGATGTCCGCACCCGCGTCTTCCACGATCCGGGCCGCTTCGGCCATCACGTCCGGCGCCGCCCCGAAAATCTGGACCGCCAACGGCTTTTCTTCAGGATCGCTTTGCAAAAGGTCCATGGAACGCCGCATTTTTCTGACCAGGCCCTGGGCGCTGACCATTTCCGAACAAACCAGTGCACACCCCCATTTTTTTGCCATCATCCGGAAGGGAAAGTTGGTAATTCCCGCCAAGGGTGCCAAAATAAAAGGCGTGTTGAGTTTGACGGTTTTAATGGAAACGCTTGCAGGAGATATTTGCATCCGATTTCCTCTTCGTCTGTTCATATCCATGACGGCTTCGGAAAGACCCATTTTTCCCCTAGCCCTATTTTCACCCTCACCCCCAGCCCAAAAGGGAGAGGGAGATTTCGGATTTTTACGATTCCATCAAATTTGTTTTGAATTCAACGACGTTGAAATTCTATCATAAAAATGGATCCACTTCGAGCATTTGCGGTGTTTGACAGCCAGGACCGCATTTGATATAAGGAAATACTGTTGAAAATGAGAATTCCATCGCCGTCATTCCTTGCCGGGAGGTATTGCTCCGGTTTGCAGTGGATTCGGCGGCCATCCTTCCTGAATCCAAAAAATGAAAAGATTGAAAAAAATTGTTACGCTCCCGGAAAGAAGCGTAAAAGACGTGTCTTTCATAGGCCGCTGAGATGGTATTGGTGATCGGTGAAATTCTTTTCGATGTTTTTCCCGGAGAACGCCGGATCGGAGGGGCGCCGTTTAACTTCGCCTTCCATTTGAAAAAGATGGGGATTCCGGTCCGTTTTGTCTCACGCATCGGGGAAGACGCCCTCGGAGAAGAAATTCTGGCATTTCTGAAATCCCATGAATTCGATCTTCGGGATATACAGCGGGATGCGGCGCATCCCACCGGATCGGTGCAGGTATCCCTGGACGGGGACGGAATCCCGCATTTTACAATAGAACAACAGGTCGCCTATGATTTCATCCAATTGAACCCGGGGGAAAGGCATCTGCTGGATCCTGCGCCGGAGCTGTTTTATTTCGGCACCCTCATCCAGCGCACCCGGCAAGGGCATGACACCCTTCATCGCCTCCTGTCCCGGCGCCCGGCGGGCATGAAAACGTTTTACGACGTCAATCTCCGGCCGGATTGCTATACCGAAGCCGTGGTCCTGGAATCCCTGAAGGCGACGGATATTTTGAAACTCAACCTGGAAGAATTCCAAAAACTGGCGTCCATGCTCGGTGCGCCGGAAGACGAAGGGGCTTTCATCCGCAACCTCATGGAAACGCACGCCGTCGAGGTGATTGTGCTGACCCGGGGGGCCCAGGGGGCCAATTGGATTTCGCGGCAGGGCTGCCATTCTCAAAAACCGCGGCACCCTGAAAAGGCCGTGGACACCGTGGGTGCGGGAGATGCCTTCGCCGCCGCCGCTGCGGCCGGATATCTCAAAGGGTTTTCTCCTGAAAAAATTCTCTTTCTGGCACAGCGACTGGCCACAAGCGTTTGTGCCGTCAAAGGGGCATTGCCGGAAAACGACGCCGTATATACCCCCATCCGAAAGGAACTCCATGGGTAACAAAAAAACATCCGAAGGCCTTTATATTCAAATGTTTTCCGTTCACGGCCTGGTGCGGTCCCGAAACCTGGAACTGGGGCGGGACGCGGATACCGGCGGCCAGGTCAAGTACGTCATCGAACTGGGAAACGCCTTGTCTCAAATCAAAGGGGTGCGCCGGGTGGATCTGTTCACCCGGAGGATCGTGGACAAGGCCGTATCCGAAGACTATGGAGAAGGGGAAGAGCGGGTAAACGACCGGTTCCGCATCGTCCGGATTCAGTGCGGGGGCCGGAAATACATGCGCAAAGAACGCCTCTGGCCTCACCTGGATGAATTCGTGGACAAAACCCTCAAATACATCAAACGCCAAAACGATTTGCCGGATTTGGTGCACGGGCATTATCCCGACGCCGGATACGCCGCCCAGGAACTGGCCCATATCTTCGGCATCCCTTTTGTGTATACCGGCCATTCCCTGGGTCGGGCCAAGCGGGAACGGCTCGCGGAAGAAGGCCTTTCCGAAAAGGAGATGATCCAAAAATACAACATCATGTACCGGATTGCCGTGGAAGAAGAGATCTTACGAACCGCCGACCTGGTCATCACCAGTACCCGCCAGGAAATCAAAGAACAATACGGCATGTATGAAAACGGGGAAGTGGCCAAATTCAGCGTCATCCCCCCGGGCATCGATCTGAACAAGTTTTACCCCTTTTACTACGACCGCCTCCCGGAAACGGAAAAAGACGAATTGGCCGTTTACGCCCGGGCCTCGATGCTCGAGGAGCTGAACCGTTTTTTCATTCATCCCGATCGGCCTCTGATCCTGGCGCTGTGCCGGCCCGATAAACGTAAAAACATCGACGGTCTGATCCACGCCTACGGTCAGGACCGGGATCTGCAGGCCATGGCCAACCTGGCCATCTTCGCCGGGATCCGCAAAGATATCACCGGAATGGAGGACAACGAACGGGATGTCCTGACCCAGATGCTCTTATCCATGGACAAATACGACCTCTACGGAAAGATGGCCATTCCCAAGAAACACGAGTTTGAATACGAGGTGCCCCAGCTCTACCGCATCGCCGCGAGCCAAAAAGGGGTCTTTGTAAATTCGGCCCTCACGGAGCCCTTCGGCATTACGGTCCTGGAAGCCGCCGCCAGCGGGCTCCCGGTCATCGTCACCCGGCACGGAGGGGCGAAGGAGATCATTCAAAACTGCGAATGCGGCCTGCTGGTGGACCCAACCGAACCCGCCGCCGTCGCCGATGCCATTAAAGAGATTCTCGTGAACCCGGAGAAATGGGACGCTTTTTCGAAAAGCGGGATTCTCAACGTCCGCAAGCACTACTCCTGGACCAGCCACGCGAAACGGTACGTGAAGGACATCACTGCTTTGATCCGGGATTTCGGGGTGTCACCGCTGACCAAGGCCCATCCCCAAAACGCCATCGGCCGGAAGCTGGTCCGCCTGGACCGCATGCTCATCACGGATATCGACAACACGCTCTTGGGCGGTGAAGAAGCGGACCTGAATTCCCTGATGGATCTTCTTTCCCAACACCGGGATACCCTCGGGTTCGGCGTGGCTACGGGGCGCGTCCTGGAATCGGCCGTGGAGGTCCTGAAATCGGCAGGTGTCTTCGATCCCGATATCATCATTTCCGCCGTGGGAAGCCAGATTCACTACGGCCCCACATTGCATCACGGCCGAGGCTGGGAAACCCACATCGCGCATCGCTGGGACCGCGATAAAATCGTCGAATTGCTCAAGACCTTTGATTTCCTGGAGTATCAGGAGGAAAGGGTACAACGAAAATACAAGATCAGCTATAACATGGCTCCCGGAAAGGACCGCCTGGCGGCAATCCACGATATTCTGACCCGGAACCGCTGCCATTATAACATGATCTATTCCCACGAAAAATACCTGGATATTCTTCCGTACCGCGCTTCAAAGGGAAAAGCCATCCGGTATCTCAGTTACAAATGGGAGATTCCCCTGCAAAACTTTTTGCTCTGCGGGGATTCGGGAAACGACGAAGAAATGCTGCGGGGGGAACCCCGAGCCGTGGTGGTAGGCAATTACAGCCCGGAGCTGAAAAAACTGAAAGGACTGCGCAATATCTACTTCGCAAAACGCACTTACGCCGGAGGCATTCTGGAGGCCATGGATCACTACCGGTTCATCCCCGCGACGGCAGAGAGGAAAACGAATGGCGCTTCAAAATAAAGTTCAACTGATCACCTACCCCGACAGCCTGGGGAAAAACCTGGCCGAATTGCACTATGTGCTCCGGAAGTACTTCAAAAAGGCCGTCGGGGGAGTCCACCTCCTCCCCTTTTACCCGTCTTCGGCGGACCGGGGGTTTGCCCCACTGACTTACGATGAAGTGGATCCCCGCTTCGGTACCTGGGACGACGTGGAGAAGATCGGACAGGATTTCGACCTGATGGTCGATTTTGTCGTCAACCACATTTCCCGGCAGTCGGTTTTTTTCCAGGATTACGTACGAAAAGGGTCCGCGAGCGAATATGCCGACATGTTCCTGAGTTTCAACAAGCTCAGCCCGGACGGTTTCATCAGCGATGAGGACCTGGCCAAGGTGTACACCCGCAAACCCCGGCCGCCGTACATGGTCCTCGAGCGGCCGGACGGATCCCTGGAAAAGATCTGGTGCACCTTCGATTACGAGCAGATCGACCTGGATTACAATTCCCCCAAGACCCGGGAAGTCATGCGGCAGTTTTTGATCCGGCTGGCCCGCACCCGGCCCAAAATGATCCGTTTGGACGCATTCGCCTACACCACCCTTGAAATCGGAACCAACTGCTTCTTTTTGGAACCCCAGATCTGGGAACTGCTGGAGTGGTTCGACGACTTTGCCTCGGCTTTTGACGCCCAGATCCTCCCGGAAGTCCACGAACATTATTCCTATCAACGGAAACTGGCGAAAAAAGGCTACTGGGCGTATGATTTCGCCCTGCCCATGCTGGTCCTCAACGCCCTGTACCATCATACCGGCAAAAGGGTGAAAAACTGGCTGCGGATCTGCCCCCGGCGGCAGATCAACACCCTCGACACCCATGACGGGATCGGCGTGGTGGACGTGGAAGGCATCTTGAATTCCGAAGAGATCGAACGCACGCTGGACGGCTTGTATCTAAAAGGGTCCAACGTCAAAAAAATCTATTCCGGGCCTGAATATCAAAACCTGGACATCTACCAGGTCAACTGCACCTATTATTCCGCCCTGGAACAAAACGACGATTCCTATCTCACCGCACGGACGCTCCAGTTTTTTGCCCCCGGCATCCCCCAGGTATACTACGTGGGGCTGTTGGCCGGGGAAAACGACATCGCGCTGGTGGAGAGCACCCAGCAGGGCCGCAACATCAATCGGCACAACTACACCCTGGAAGAGATACAGACGGAGGTTCGGAAGGCGCCGGTCCAGCGCCTCTTGCGGCTCATGGAGTTCAGGAATCACTACCCCGCCTTCAACGGCAACTTCAAGATCCATAAATCCCCGGATCACCAAATCCTCCTCTCCTGGGAAAAGGGCAAATACAGAACGCTGGCTCACATCGACCTCAAGGATTACCGGACCCGCATCACCTATCATGATCCGGTGGCGGGAAGGGACGTGGAGTTCGCGGTATAAGATTCGGATCGAGGGGGCGGTTTCGGAGCGTTCAGGCCGGATTGGCGTAGCAAAACAGGCACCCGTGAAAACACGGATGCCGGCGATAGGATCCCACATCCACGGAGACCCGGCAGCCGCAGCCGTCCTTGATTCGCTGGCCGGTGTCCCGTTTCAAGGAAAGGCGCCCGCCGAAAAGATGCATCAGCAAATCGTTGGGAATGCAGGAGGCCGCCCGAATCCGGGATTCCGGCGGCAAGGCCTCCAGAACCGCTTTTTCGCAGCAGGTCATCAGCCGTATCGGGGATTCTTCGAGGGCCTTTTCCATCCGGGAAAGAACGTGGATCTTCTCCGGGAGGGGCGGATCCACAAAGGCGAATCCGGTTGCGCCCAATCCTTTTTTTTCGATTCTTTTTCCGATCTTGGGATAGAAATCCATAAAACTGACGACACACCGTTGAACGCCGGCGTTTTCGGCATGACGGGCGATGGGTTCAAAGCCGGCCGTGTTGTCCGTCAACTCCCCGCCTTCCGTGATGTACCCGCATACGGGGTCGAACCGCCAGGTGGTGCATTCGGGTCCGAACCGTTCACAGAGCGCCTCCAACTGTGCAAGCCGCGCCTTCAGGGGAGGTACGCCCGGTTCCAGAAGCGGGGGATTCGCGTTGATGGTGAAATTGAAAAAAAGATGAAATCCCTGCTCCGACAACTGCTCCCCATAACGGCCTTCCAGAAAAGGACCGAAATTTTTCGACCAGAAAACAATGGTGTGGACAGTTTCCGAAGTTACCGAAAGAACGGTTTTTTTGCCCGTATACGGATGAACCAGGGGAAAGGCTTTTTTTCGAATCCTTTCCATGAACCACTCCATGTAGAATGCGGGGATATCCGTTCGTCGGGAGGCGGAAAGAACTTTTGTTTCTCGGGGCGGAGTCATCGCTTATTTTTTAGGGATTTCATGTCGATGACCTTGGCGCCGGAAGGTTCGGCCGGAGTATCCGGCCCGGTTTTTTGGGTTTCATCGGCGGAGAGCGCGTCTTCGTCCGGACAGACAACCCGTTCAATACGCATTCGTTTCCCGGACATGGTGAACTCGGCGCCGTTGATATACGCTTCCCGGAGGATCCAGGTGACGCTTTGTAACGGCACTTGCAACACAAAAAGTTTAACCCGAAACCACCCGGGCCTAACGTCCGGTTCAATGCGTTCGATACGTGCAAAAGAAATGGGTTGATCCTCCAGGTAAATAAGAACAATGTCATCGGTGCGGCTCATGAAATCCGTTTCCCATCGGTTTGATTTTCACATATGCATATCCCCATTACTATTCCACATCCGACAGGGCTTGTAAAGCCGACTTCCCGGCTTGTGCTCCTTTTCCGCCTGTGCTATCAGGGATCTGTGGGGCCTTCCTCCCTTTTCCGACCACCCGACTCCCGTATTAAGGAGAAAATACATGGACACCGTCGCATTCCTGGCCAGCGTCCTCATTGTCATGGGGGCGATCATGATGCTGATCAACCTTTACCATTTCAGATCCGCATTCCCCGTACTGGCCCGCTTCGCCGTCAAGAACGCGCCATTGATCCGGCGGCACCTGCGGTTCCAGATGGTCTTCATCGTCTTTTTCTTTTTGGCCTACCTGGTGGTGCTTTTGAGCATATGGAGCCGATTCAACTGGATCGAGGAGGTCTCCGTGGCGGCGATTTTGCTTCTGGGCGCCGTCTTCGCTTACCTGGCCGTCCGGCTTCAGTCCGAACTGATCGAATCGATCCGGGAAAGCTACGTGGAAATTCAAAAGGGTCGGGATCAACTCGCCGCCGATCAGGCCCGGCTTTTGGAAGCCAATACGCAGTTACAACAAGAGATGCGGCGCCGGGAAGACGCCGAAGCCGAACTCCAGAAAAGCTACCGGGAAATGGAAAAACGGGTGGAGGAACGCACCGCCGACCTGACCCGGGCCAACCAGGAGCTTTTCCAGGAGATGGAAAAGCGGCGCCTGGCCACCGAAGCCCTTCACCAGAGCGAAAAGAATTACCGCACCCTGGTCAACAACCTGCCCATCGGCATCTACCGGAATTCCCCGGGTTCCAAGGGGCATTTCACCATGGTCAACCCGGCATTGGCCAAAATGCACGGCTTTGATTCGGTGGAAGCGTTCATGAAAACTCCTGTGGCGGACCTGTACTCCGATCCGTCCCAACGCCGGAAAGTTTCCGAAAAACTCATCTCCCAGGGGTTTCTCCACGCCGAAAAAATTCAGTTGAAGCGAAAAGACGGCACCGTCTTCTGGGGATCCATCACCGCCAACGCCGTCAAAGATACCGACGGCGAAATCCTTTATTTCGACGGCATGGTGGAAGACATCACGGCGCGGCAGGAATACGAAGAGGCCCTGAAACGCGCCAAGGACGAAGCCGAAGCCGCCACCCTGGCCAAATCTCAGTTTCTGGCCAATATGAGCCACGAGATCCGTACGCCCCTCAATGCGGTGATCGGATTCACCGAGATGCTCCTGGACACGAAGCTCGATGCCACGCAGGCCGACTTCGCCAAAACCGCCCATAAAAGCGGAGAGGCCCTGTTGTCCCTGATCAACGACATCCTGGATTTTTCAAAGGTGGAAGCCGGTGAAATGGATATGGAGACCGTAGAGTTCGATCCCGAACTCCTGGTCTACGACGTCTGCGAAGTGGTCCGCCCCCGGGTGGGATTCAAACCCGTGGAAATTCTTTGTCGCATCGGAGACAACGTTTCGGCCTCGGTCCTGGGAGATCCGGGACGCCTGCGCCAGGTGATGACGAATCTTATGGGAAATGCCGCCAAGTTCACCGATGCCGGGGAGATCGAGCTTTCCCTGGAAATCGAAGAAGAAACCGAAAGCCGGGTCAAGATTCACGCCATCGTGCGGGACACCGGCATCGGCATCGCCCCTGGAAACCTTTCCAGGATCTTCGAACCGTTTCGCCAGGCCGACGGGTCCACCACGCGCAAGTACGGCGGAACCGGTCTCGGGCTTTCCATCTGCCGCCAGATCGCCCGATTGATGGAGGGCGATGTCTGGGTGGAAAGCGCTCCGGGAAAGGGAAGTGCTTTTCATTTCACGGGCTGGCTCGGGAAGTCCGAAACCCGATTGTTCAAAAAAGCGGCCCCGGTCTCCCTTGCCGGCAAAAAGGCCCTCATTGTGGATGACAACCGCACCAACCTGGATCTCCTCTCGCGCCTCCTTTCCACCGCCGGTATGGAAACGGAGGCGCTTTCGGATCCGGACCGGGTAGTGGATATCCTGAAAACCGCCCATTCTTCCGGAAACCCTTTTGACGTATTGATCTCCGACATCCAGATGCCGGGGTTGAGCGGGTACGACGTGGCGGGGGCGGTCCGGCGATCCAAAGCACCCTTTTCCACAATTCCCCTCCTCGCCCTTTCTTCTCTGATGGAGCGGGATGCCAGGAGATGCCACGAAGCCGGATTCAACGGTTTTTTAAGTAAGCCGATCCAGCGGGACAAACTGTTTCGGGTGCTGGAGCGCATCCTCCAGGCGGACGCGTTCCCGGCCGCCGCTTCCGAACGGGAGGATATCGTCACCCAATACACGGTGCGTGAGGAGATGAAGCGTTCCATCCGCATCCTCCTGGCGGAAGACAATCCCGTGAATCAGAAGCTTGCCACCATGATGCTCAAGCGGGCGGGATACCAGGTCCGGGTGGCCCCCAATGGAGAAGACGCCGTTCAAATGTATTGCCAGGCGCCGGAAGCGTTCGACCTGATCTTCATGGATGTCCAAATGCCCCGGATGGACGGCCTGGAAGCCACCCGCCGGATTCGGGAAAACGGCTTCGATGCGGTGCCCATCATCGCCATGACCGCCCATGCCATGAAAGGGGATCGGGAACGATGCCTGGGCGCCGGGATGAACGACTACATTTCCAAGCCCATCCGGAGAGAGGCGGTTTTGGACATCCTGAGAAAATGGATATTCTGAAAAACCCTGTATCAGGGCCGGACCCAACAAATGAATGTATCTTCATTTATTTCCGTCCAGTTTTACGCGCCGGTTCAACGCCTCATGTCCTCATAAGTCCGACGGCTGATGGAATCGTAAAAAGAATTTTTTGAGCGTCGTTCAAGCTTTTTTACGATCTTGTCATGATTATCGACTGACAATTTGTCTGCAGACAAATTTTTCCTTGACAATTGAAGGCGCTCTTGATAAATGAATGAGTGTTCATTCACTTTTGCTTCTGATCTGTTTCACCCGCACCTTAAAGGAGTTTCAAAATGAGAAGAATCAGGCAAGTCGGCGTCATCGGTTCCGGAATCATGGGGGGCGGCATTGCGGCGCTCTTTGCCGGAGCCGGCGTCAAAACGTTGCTCTTGGACATTGTCCCGCCGGACTTGAAAGACCCGGAAAAAGACGACCTCCAGGCCAGGAACCGGGTGGTTCAATCGGGCCTCAAAGCCGCCCTTTCTTCAAAACCGCCCCTTTTCATGTCCCCCAAAGACGCGGACCGGATCCGTATCGGAAACCTGGAAGACGACTTTCAGGAACTTTCCGAGTGCGACTGGATCATCGAAGTGGTGGTGGAAAACCTGAAGGTCAAACAAGAGTTGTTTGGGCGCATCGAAAACGTCAAGCATCCGGATGCCATCGTTTCCACCAATACTTCCGGGATCCCCTTGAAAGCCATATCCGAGGGCTTGAGCCCGGAATTCAAGACACACTTCCTGGGGACGCATTTTTTCAACCCGGTGCGGTACATGAAGCTTCTGGAGGTCATCCCCGGGGAATCCACCCTTCCTGAAATCCTGAGTTTCGTGGCCGATTTCGGGGAGCGCATCCTCGGAAAGGGGATCGTGTGGGCCAAGGACACCCCCAACTTCGTGGGCAACCGCATCGGGGTGCAAGGCCTCCTCAAGGCCGTGAATCTCATGGTGGAAGAAGGCCTGCAGATCCATGAAGTGGACGCCCTTTTCGGGCCGGCCCTGGGAAGGCCCAAGACCGCCCTTTTCCGGCTCTGCGACCTGGTGGGCATCGACACCCTGGGGCACATCGCCGGGAACACCTACGAAATGGTCCAAGACGACGAAGACCGGGAAAGCTACGTACTCCCGGAATTCGTCCAGGAAATGATCCGCAAAAAACGTTTCGGAAACAAGACCAAGGCCGGATTTTACAAAACCGAAAAGACCGCCGACGGGAAAAAAATCATCAAAGTCCTGGACCCGGAAACCTTTGAATACACCGAGTTCGATAAACCGGTGTTTCCCTGTCTCGCCGAGTCCAAGAAAGCCGAAACCCTTGCCGAAAAAATGAAGGCGATCCTCTTCGGCGAAGACGCCGGGGCCCGGTTCGCCTGGAAGGTGATCGCCAACGGATGGATATACGCCGCCAACCGGATCCCGGAAATCGCGGACTCCGTCGTGGAGATCGACAACGCCATGAAATGGGGCTTCAACTTCGAGATGGGCCCCTTTGAACAGTGGGACGCCGTGGGTGTGAAAGAAACCGTGGAACGGATGCATCGGGAAGGGTTCCCGGTCCCGGAAAAGATCCAAAAGATGATCGAAAGCGGCGTTGAGTCCTTCTATCGACTCACGGACGGCAGCCTCGAGTATTACGACTTTTCCACGGGAAGTTACCACCCGGTCCGGGTCAGCCGGAACATCATCTCTTTGAAAAACCTCAAGGCCGCCGGAAGTATCGTGAAAACCACGCCGTCAGCCACCCTCGTGGACCTGGGCGATGATGTCTTCTGCCTGGAATTCCATACCAAGATGAACGCCATCAACGACGAAATCATCGAAATGATGCATTACAGCCTCGATCACGTGGATCAGCACGGTGCGGGGCTGGTGATCGGAAACCAGGCGGGGGGGACACCCGGGGCCTTTTCGGCGGGGGCGGACCTTCTCCTCATGGCCCAACTGGCCATGCAGGGACGCTTTGCGGTCATCGAAGAATATGTGAAAAAGTTCCAGGACGTGCTCCAGCGGATCAAGTACGCGCCCTTCCCCGTGGTGGCCGCCCCCTTCGGCCTGACCCTGGGCGGCGGGTGCGAGCTTTGTCTTTCCGCCGACCGCATCGTGGCCCATGCGGATCTTTTCATGGGACTGGTGGAAATCGGCGTGGGACTCCTTCCGGCCGGGGGCGGATGCCTCAACCTGTGGCGGAAGCTCACCGCCGGTATCCCGGAATCCGTCACCGAGGTGGACCCGGGGCGATTCTTCATTTCGGCCTTTACCACCATCGCCACGGCCAAGGTCTCCGCGTCGGCCGCCGACGCCCGGTCCATCGGGTTCCTGGGGCCGGCCGACCGGATCGTCTTCAACAAGGATTATCTCATCGGCGAAGCCAAGAAAGTAGCGGCCGAAATGGCCTTTAAGGGATACGCCCCGCCCGTGAAACGCCCCGTGAAGGTCATGGGGATGGCCGGCCAGGGAATGGCCAACGCGGAGCTGTTCAACATGGCCCAGGGCGGATTCATCTCCGAATACGACGCCTTCCTTGCCGGACACATCGCCCGGGTCATCAGCGGCGGCGATGTCCGGGACAAAGCAGAGGTGACGGACGATGTCATCCTTGCGCTGGAGCGGGAGGCCTTTGTCAAATTCTGGAAAGAGCGCAAAACCCACGCCCGGGTGGAACACATGCTCAAAACCGGGAAACCCCTGCGGAATTGAAGATCTGAAGGAGGATCGACCATGAGAGACGCCTATATCGTGACATCCATCCGGACCCCCGGGTGCAAACGGGCAAAAGGGGCCTTGAAGGACACCCGGCCCGAGGAACTTGCATCGTTCATTTTAAACCAAGTGGTGGACCGGACCCCCAACCTGGAGAAAAAGGACGTGGAAGACATCATGCTCGGATGCGCCTTCCCGGAAGCGGAACAGGGCCTCAACATCGGCCGTGTCGTGACGCTGATGGCGGGATTTCCCGTGGACGTGACCGGTGCCACCATCAACCGGTTTTGTTCTTCCGGCATCGAGGCCATCGCCCTGGCGGCCATGCGGATCATGTGCGGGTGGCTCGACATCACCATCGGCGCCGGACTCGAATCCATGACCTATGTCCCCATGCTCGGCAGCATCCCCCGGCCGCACCCGGAATTCAGCCGGGAGCACCCGGACGTCTTCATCTCCATGGGACTCACCGCCGAAAACGTGTCAAAGCGTTACCAGGTGAGCCGGGAGGACCAGGACGCGTTCGCCTATCACTCCCACATGAAGGCCGCTGAAGCGCGGAAGACCGGGCGATTCACCGAGATCGTTCCGACGCCGGCAACCCGGCATGTCCTTCAGGAAAACGGCACCTATACGAAGGAAAGCGTTCTCATCGAACACGACGACGGGATCCGGCCCGAAACCACCCTGGAGGACCTGGCGAAGCTAAAACCGGTCTTCAAGAAAGGCGGCAGGGTGACAGCGGGAAACGCCTCCCAGATGACCGACGGTGCGGCCGCCACGCTCCTCATGAGCGAAGACAAGGTGAAGGAACTGGGGCTGACTCCCGTCGTCAAGTTGAAAGGGTATGCCGTGGCCGGGTGCCAACCGGACGAGATGGGGATGGGTCCCGTCTACGCGGTCCCCAAGCTGCTCCGGCAGACCGGTATGGATTTAAAAGACGTGGGTCTTGTGGAAATCAACGAGGCATTTGCCGCCCAGGCCCTGGCCTGCATCCGGAAGCTGGAACTCGACCCGGAAAAGGTCAACGTCAACGGCGGGGCCATTGCGCTGGGGCATCCCCTGGGATGCACGGGCGCCAAGCTGTGCGCCACGCTTTTGGCCAACATGCAGGCCAGGGGTGTGAAATACGGCATCGAGACCATGTGCATCGGCGGCGGGATGGGAGCGGCGGCCCTTTTCGAGCTGTGCGAATAAAGAAAGCTTCCATTGAAAAGGGGGTGAATACCCCAAGACGGGCGCCCCCTTTTCCGTCAACGGGGATGAAATCGTAACACCGGCTTAAAAAGCGTTTGAAGCCGCCTCGACGATTCTCACGAAGAGATCCTTCCCCTCCAAATCCATGGACAATATGTCCGGCAGCGAAACCGGACCGCCGTCCACCGTGATTTTCAACCCGTCTTTCCGGAGCACCGCTTCTTCGTCTTTTAAAAAGGCGTGAAACGTGGACCCATCCACAACGATGCCGGCCGCAAACCGATCCGGGCCCAGTTCTTTTGCCACCATGTTGAACAGCTTGACGGTCACCCGCACCGGGGTTTTACCCGTTTCCGGGGGGATTTCGCCTGCTTCAATGCGCTGGCGCATGGCCGCCAAGTAGCTGCCCCGCCGCATCGTGGCGCCCACCAGGCCGGGCATGGCCGCGGAAAGGGCCAGGACCGATCCTTCCGCCACGAGGGCGGTGTCCATGTCGTCCACAGGCTTGCCGTTGAGAAACAGGGTTTGGATCCGGTTCTCCAGGTAAGCGGGATCCATCCCGAAATGTTTGACCAGGGCCTGTCTTACCGAAACCCCATTCGGCACCTTCAGCACCAGGCCGGTTTCCAGGAGCCGCATGAAGGGCCGCAGACGTTTTGCGGTGACGGTGATTTTCATGGTCGATTGGCTTTCTCCAGTTTCATGGGCCCGAAAAGAACGGGGAAGCCGAACGGCTTCCCCGAATCTCCTTTTAATGCAATGTCCGGCTTACCAGTTGAACAGCTGGTCCAGTTCCTCGTCTTTCACCTGGAAGGTAATGTTGTGGGGGGGCAGTTTTTCTTTCTGGAAATAGTCGGGGAGCCGGTCATGCTGGGGAGTGAACCCGGCCGCTGTGTTGAACTCCCTTTCGTTTTTCAGGATCGACTTGCCCAGTTCGGCCACATCATCGGCGGTGAGTTCCATGCCGTAAAAGGCGTTGATCATGTCGATGAGGGCCTGGAAGGTCTCGGGCTGATCCAAAACCGGAAACGCGATAAAGAGGCACATGCCGGTGGCGTCCACGGCCGCGGTGGCGATCTGGAGGTTCCGGGAAAGGTCCACCTGGCCCGCCGGTTTCAACGGATCCACGCTGCCCCCCACCCCCAGGATATTGGTGGCCACGGCGTATCCGGCCGTATGGTCCGCCCCCATGGTGGACGTGGCATAGGTCACGCCGATCCCCTGGACCGTCCGCGGATCATAGGCGGGCATGGACTGGCCTTTGACCACGGGGACCCGTTCCACGCCGAAGACCTTTCCGGTGACCGCGGCCCCGTTGCCGAGGATGCGCCCCAGGTCCGTCCCCTTCCCCACTTCCTTGACCAGGTTGATGGCGGCCTGGGCGTCCCCGAATTGGGCCAATCCGGCCTCCATGGCCACGCCGATGGTGGCCCCCATCTCGATGGTGTCGAGTCCGTAATCATCGTCGAGCCGGTCGATCTGCGCGATGGCGTCCAGATCGTCGATGGCGCAGTTGGCGCCGTGGGCCCAGACCGTCTCGTATTCGGGCTGCTTGGTGACGTAGTTTCCGTCCTTGTCGTAAAAGGTCCCCGAGCACCGGATAATGCATCCCCGGTGGCACCCGTGGGTGGCGGATCCTTCGCCGCCCCGTTCGTTCTCCAGGGCGGCCTGGGCTTCGCCGCTGATCTTGGCGGCACCCTCGAACTGGCCGGTCTTGAAGTTCCGAGTGGGGTATCCGCCCGCCTCGTTGATGACATTGGTCAGCACGTTGGTCCCGTATGCGGGAAGGCCCTGTCCGGAAACGGGGTGCTTTTTCAAGCCCGCCACGAAGGCCCGGTTGGCTTCCTTGAACTTTTCCGGATCCTTGGGTGTTCGCATGGCGGCCCCTGCATCGTCGATCACGATGACCTTGACACCCTTGGACCCCATGACGGCCCCCACCCCGCCGCGGCCACAGTGCCGGGTGGGGCGTTGTTCCATGTCGGTGCAGGCCACGGATGCGGCGGCCATCTTCATTTCCCCGGCCGGGCCGATGGAAATGCAGGCGATTTTTTCTCCGAACTCACCTTTCATCTTTTCCACCACGTCGTAGTTGCCCAGGGTCTTGAGGCTGTTGTCCGGTGCGATCCTGACGCCGTCCTTGTTGATAAGGACTTTATACAGCGTCCCGTCCTTGGGTTTTCCTTCCAGGACGATGGCCGCATACCCCAGGCGGGCAAGCATCTGGGAGGGCTGCCCCCCGGAGTTGGCTTCCTTGATACCGCCGGTGAGAGGGCTTTTGCACCCCACCGAAATCCTTCCGGACATGGCGGCGGTGGTGCCGCTCAAAAGTCCCGGCGCGATCACAAACTT